>DASPIO010000322.1:0-49577 GCA_035629155.1 Azospirillum sp.
GAACGGCCCCTTGTCCCAGAAGCCGTCCTCGGAACAGCCGATGCAGCCGTGGCCCGCCTGGATGGGGAAGGAGGTGCCCTCGTTCCAGCGCACGGTGGAACAGGCGTTGTAGGTGGTCGGGCCCTTGCAGCCCATCTTGTAGAGGCAATAGCCCTTGCGCGCGCCCTCGTCGTCCCAGCTCTCCACGAACTGGCCGGCGTCGAAGTGCGGGCGGCGGTAGCACTTGTCGTGGATGCGCTGGCTGTAGAACATCTTCGGCCGGCCCTGGCGGTCCAGCTCCGGCATCTGGTCGAAGGTGAGGATGTAGGTGATGACGCCGGTCATCACCTCGGCGATCGGTGGGCAACCCGGCACCTTGATGATGGGCTTGCCGGTGATCACCTTGTCCACCGGCGTGGCCTGCGTCGGGTTCGGCTTGGCCGCCTGCACGCAGCCCCACGACGCGCAGGAGCCCCAGGAGATCACCGCCATGGCGTCGTTGCAGACTTCCCGGAGCTGCTCGACGAACGGCCGGCCGCCGATGATGCAGTACATGCCGTCTTCGTTGAGCGGCGGGTTGCCCTCGATGGCGGCGATGTAACGGCCCTTGTGGGTGTGGCGGATCTCCTCAAGGATCGCTTCGGCCTGATGGCCGGCCGAAGCCATGAGGGTGTCGTCGTAGTCGAGCGAGATCATCGACAGCACGACGTCCTTCACCAGCGGGTGCGCGGAGCGGATGAAGCTTTCCGAGCAGCAGGTGCACTCCAGCCCGTGCAGCCACAGCACGGGGATGCGCGGCTTCGTCTCCATCGCGTGGGCGATCTTCGGGGCGAACGCCGGGCCCAGGCCCAGGGCGGCGGCGGAGAGCGAGCAGAATTTCAGGAAGCTGCGCCGGCTGATCCCCTGCCGGCGGATGACGTCGTAGAAGGTTTCCGTTGTCGCCATGGGCGTTTCCTCTCCCGTGCCGTCGCGCCCGCGGTGGCGCGCTCGTTCGTCATGGCAACCGAACAGCAACAATTGTGCCGGCCGACGGTACGTAGGCCGTTCAACGTCTTGCGACGTTTGGCCACACGGATTGCGGAATATCGGGTGGCAGGGTTGCCATCCCACTGGCAAGCGCGTTGCCAGACGACTCCGGGCAAGGCGACCATGCGGCTGAGGCCCCGTGTCCGTTGCCACGGGCGGCCGGCCTCCTGAAATACCGAACAAATTGTCCCAACCCGCGAGGCACCGCCGATGCTATGCGGGACGGCCAAGATCCCGAATGTGCAAACCATGGAGGGTCCGCCGCATGAGACGATGGCCTGTCGCGCTGTTCCTGGCGCTCACCACCCTGCCCGCCGCCGCCCCGGCCACGGCGGAGGGATTGCCGCAACGCAAGATCCAGATGGACGGGCGCTGGGGGGCGTTGGAAATCGGCCAGACGGACGGGGCGCGCCGGCGCCTCGTGGTCACCGGCCCGCCGGGCGCCGCCATCGGCGACCTGGGCGCCAAGCTCGCCTACTACGCGCCGCAGGTGCTGGGCGTCGAGGTCGGCGCCAGTTACACCCCCGTGCCGCGCGGCAGCGCGGCAACGCCGGACCCGCGCAAGGCGCGCCACATGGTGGAAGCGGCGGCCAAGAAGAAGCTGCGCATGGGCAAGGTGCGCGCCAAGGTGACGGCCGGCACCAGCCGGACGCACGTGCGGGCGGATTCCCGTCGCGTGCCGAAGCAATCGTGGATCGTCGGCGCGCAGGTCGCCTGGAACGCCGTGCGCGTGGAGGGCGGCGTGCGCGAACAGTACGGCGCCGACGGTACCGGGTTCCGCAGTTGGTCGTCCAACGTCACCTATCTGGCCGGGTCCTGGCAGCTCGACGTGCGCATGCAGCGCGTCCGGGACGGCGACGAACCGGCGGTGAGCACGCTCAGCGCCGACGCGTCCATCGACCTGACGCCGCGCTGGCGCCTGTCGGCCGACATCGGCCGCACGCAGGTCGCCGAAGATGCGCACACCACGGTCTCGCTCAACGCGAAACTGGTGTTCTGATCACCGCTGCGGGGCCTCCCGCCCGGCCAGCATGCCTTCCGCCAGCCGCACCAGCGCGTCCTCGAACTCCGGCGTTCCCGGCAGGTCGGAGTCCTCCAGCACGGCGGCGCGGATGGCACCCAGCACGGCGCGGCTGACGACGAACAGCGCGGCCGGCGACGGCGGCGGGAAGTCCGGGTGATTGCGACGCTCCAGCGCCACGCGGATGCGCTCGGCCGTCTCCCGCGTCGCGGCGATGACCGGTTCTGTGTGATCCAGCTTCCAGCCGCGCTTCAGCAGCAGGCGCCGGCCCCGGTCGCCGACACCGAACGCCTCCACCGAGATGCGGATGAACAGGCGCAGGTAGTCGCGCGGGTGCGCCTGCGATGCCTCGGCCTCCGCCAGCAGCGCGTCGAGGCGCCCTATGACCCGCCGCCGCTCCAGGTCGATCATGGCCAGCAGGACGGACTCCATGCTGGGGAAGTACTGGTACAGCGTGCCGATGGAGAAGCCGGCCCGCTCCGCCACCCGGTTGGTGGTCAGTCGCTTCTCCCCCTCCGTGTCCAGAATCTGAACGGTCGCCTCGAAAATCGTCTGCACGGTCTTCCAGGCGCGTGTCTGGCTCGGCCTTTTACGCATCGAATCAACGGGTTGCGGATTGGCTTCGGACATGGCGGCGGGTCCGGGGAATGCGAGTTGGGAAACCGAGCATCCCTCAGTATCGTCATGACGTCCACTGGCCAGGGAGGAAGATCCATGCCGAACCTTACCGTCCGCCGGCCCGCCATCGACATGGCCTCTCTGGCGATGCCCGACGCGTGGCTGGGCGGCGACGCCTTCCGCACCCAGGTCTTCAACGCGCTGTCCATGATGTTCCCGGTGGGCGAGCAGTACTTCATCGATTCCGTGCGCGAGGGCCTGCCCTTCGTCCAGGACCCGGAGCTGCGCGAGGACGCCCGCCGCTTCATCGCCCAGGAGGCGACCCACAGCAGCCTGCACCGCGCCTTCAACGACCGGCTGGCGCAACGCGGCCTGCGCAACCGGGTGGAGCCGATCATCCGCTGGCGCATCCGCGTGACCGAGCGCATGGGCGTGCGCCATAAGCTGGCCGTCACCATGGCGTACGAGCACTTCACCGCCACCTTCGGCGACGTGGTGCTGCGCTATCCCGAATGGCTGGCGGGTGCGTCGGAGCCGATGCGGGCGCTGTGGCTGTGGCACGCGGTGGAGGAGTGCGAGCACCGCGCCATCGCCTTCGACGTCCACCGCGCGGCCGGCGGCGGCTATGCCGGCCGCATCGGCTGGTACCTCTACGTCACCCTGCTGTTCGCCATCGACACGACGATCCAGACCGTCAGCAACCTGCACCGCAGCGGCACCCTGTTCCGCCCCGCCACCTGGGGCCAGGGCCTGCGCTTCCTGTTCGGCCGCGGAGGCCTGGTGCACCGGACACTGCCGGCATGGCTCGCCTATTTCCGGCCCGGCTTCACCCCCCACGACCACGGCGACCCCGAAGCCCCCCGCCGCTGGCTGGAGGAAAACGCCGCTTGGTTCGCCCGAGGGTGATGGAGAGGGTTTTGAGACACGGATGCACACGGATGAGGGACACGGACAGACACAAATAGATATCTTTTTTCATCCCTGTATATCCGTGCGCCGGCCCCGCCGGCATCCGTGTCCATCCGTGGCCCTGATTTTCTCACCCTCCACCGCGCTCGCCCCGGCGATGGCTTTCATGGTAAACCATCGTTGGGGGCGCGGACGGTGGGATGCGGGCAGTGAAGGCGTCACAGGACCTGATCGGCAGCGCGGCGATGACGGCGGACGTCGAAAGCGCCTGGATCGACGTCATCCGCAAGATGGACGAGACCTACGCCGACCTCGTCTCCCAGCAGGTCGAACTGGAGCGCAAGAACGCCGAGCTGGAGGAGGCACAGGCCTTCATCGCCAGCGTCATGGCGTCGATGACCGACGTGCTCATCGCCTGCGACCGCGAGGGCCGGATCGAGCAGGTCAACCACGCCGCCGAGCGCGCGCTGGGCCTTACCGAAAACACGCTGACCGGCCGCAACCTGCGCGACTTCATCGAGGACTCCTCCCGCCCCGCCTTCGACGCGCTGCGCGCCGCGGCCCTGCGGCGCGAATGCGTGTCGGACAGCGAGCTGTCGTTCCAGGGCGACGCCGGCCCCTTCCCGGTGTCGGTGAACAGCGCCATCCGCTACGACCCGCGCGGCCACGCCATCGGCATGGTGCTGGTCGGCCGGCCGACCGGCGAGCTGCGCCGCGCCTACCGCGATCTCGCCGCCGCGCACGAGGGGCTGATGCAGACCCAGCAGCAGCTCGTCCAGTCCGAGAAGATGGCCTCGCTCGGCCGCCTCGTGGCCGGCGTGGCGCACGAGCTGAACAACCCCATCTCCTTTGTCTACGGCAACGCCCACGCGCTGCGCCGCTATGGCGAACGGCTGACGGCCTACCTGGATGCCATCCACGCCGGCCGCCCGGCGGCGGAGGTGGCGGGCCTGCGCGCCGACCTGCGCATCGACCGCGTGCGCGCCGACCTGGGCGACACGCTGAACGGCATTCTGGAGGGAGCCGAGCGCGTGCGCGACATCGTCACCGAGCTGCGCCGCTTCTCCTCCGAACAGAAACAGGCGCTGGAGCTGTTCGACATGACGGCCCTGCTGCGCTCCGCCGTCACCTGGGTGGCGAAGGCGCAGATGCCCAGCCTGGACGTGACCTTCGACCTGCCCGAGCGGCTGGAGGCGCGCGGCCACCCCGGCCACCTGCACCAGGTCGCCATGAACCTCGTGCAGAACGCCGTGGACGCCGTGGCCGACAGCCCGCGCAAGCGCCTGGACGTGGCCGGCGCGGTGGATGGCCGCTGGACGGTGGTCACGATCCGCGACACCGGCCCCGGCATCGCGCCGGAGGTCCTGTCGCGCGTCTTCGACCCCTTCTTCACCACCAAGCCGGTCGGCAAGGGCACCGGCCTGGGACTGTCCATCAGCTACCAGATCGTCAAGGATCACGGCGGCGTGCTGGAAGCCGCCAACCACCCCGACGGCGGTGCCGTCTTCACGCTGCGCCTTCCGGCGGCGCTGGGGTGAGCGTATGGAAAAGCGCGAAATGACGGTTCTGTGGGTGCAGTCGGGCGGCTGCGGGGGCTGCACCATGTCGATGCTCTGCGCCCAATCGCCGGATCTGCTCTCCACGCTGGACGGCGCCGGCATCCGCCTGCTCTGGCACCCCTCCCTGTCGGAGGAGACGGGGGCGGAGGCGGTGGCGATCATCGACGCCGTGCTGTCCGGCCGCCAGCCGCTGGACGTGCTGTGCGTGGAGGGATCGCTGCTGCGCGGGCCGAACGGCACCGGGCGCTTCCACGTGCTGGCCGGCACCGGGAAGGCGACGATCGACTGGGTGCGCGACCTCGCCGCCGCAGCGCGCCACGTGGTGGCAATCGGCACCTGTGCGGCCTATGGCGGCATCACCGCGGCCGGCGCCAACGTCACCGACGCCTGCGGGTTGCAGTACGACGGGCGCCAGCGCGGCGGCGCGCTCGGCGGCAGCTTCGTCGCGCGCTCCGGCCTTCCCGTGATCAACGTGGCCGGCTGCCCGACGCACCCCAACTGGGTGACCGAGACGCTGATGCTGCTGGCCGAGGACGCCATCGCGGCCGACGGCCTGGACGCCTTCCAGCGCCCACGCTTCTACGCCGACCACCTCGTCCACCACGGCTGCCCGCGCAACGAGTATTACGAGTACAAGGCCAGCGCGGAGAAGATGTCGGACCTCGGCTGCCTGATGGAGCATCTCGGCTGTCTGGGCACGCAGGCGCACGCCGACTGCAACACCCGCCTGTGGAACGGCGAGGGATCGTGCACGCGCGGCGGCTACGCCTGCATCAATTGCACCGCGCCCGAGTTCGAGGAGCCCGGCCACGGCTTCCTGGAGACGCCGAAGTTCGCCGGCATCCCCATCGGCCTGCCGACCGACATGCCGAAGGCGTGGTTCGTGGCGCTGGCCTCGCTCGCCAAGGCGGCCACCCCCGAACGCGTCCGGCGCAACGCCTCCTCCGACCGCATCGTGGTGCCGCCCACCATCCGCAAGACCGGCAAGGGCCACACCGAGCGATGAGCGTTCCCGTTCCGCCGACGCGCCTGATCGTCGGCCCCTTCAACCGGGTCGAGGGCGACCTGGAAGTCCGCCTGGACGTGGACGGCGGCCGCATCGCCGCGGCCTACGTCAATGCGCCGCTGTTCCGCGGCTTCGAACGCATCCTGGAGGGACGGCAACCGCTGGACGCGCTCGTGGTGGCGCCGCGCATCTGCGGCATCTGCTCCGTCTCGCAGTCGCACGCCGCCGCCCTGGCGCTGGCCGCCGCGCAGGGGATCACGCCGCCGCGCAACGGCCTGCTGGCGACCAACCTGATCGTGGCGACGGAGAATGCCGCCGACCACCTCACCCACTTCCACCTGTTCTTCATGCCCGACTTCGCCCGCGCCGCCTACGCCGGCCGCCCCTGGCACGGCCGGGCGGAGGCGCGCTTCAAGGCGGCGCAGGGCTCGGCCGTGCGCCGGGCGGTGGAGGCGCGGGCCGGGCTGCTGCACGTGCTGGGCCTGCTGGCCGGCAAGTGGCCGCACACGCTGACGCTGCAGCCCGGCGGCGTGGCCCGCGCGGCGGACGCCCGCGACAAGGTGCGCCTCTCCGCCATCCTCGGCGGCGTGCGCCGCTTCCTGGAAGACAGCCTGTACGGCGCCCGGCTGGAACGCGTGGCCGAACTGGCAGACGTGGACGACCTGCGCCGCTGGCGCAGGCAAGGGCCGGACGGCGACTTCCGCCTGTTCCTGGAAATCGCCGAGGACCTGGATCTCGCCACCCTGGGCCGCGCCTACGGCCATTTCCTCAGCTACGGCGCCTACCCGTCCGAGGACGGCCCCCTGTACCGGCGCGGCACCGTTGCGAACGGCGTCGAGGGCGCGCTCGACCTCGGCGCCATCGCCGAGCACCACACCTTCAGCCGCATGATCGGCCGCGACCGGCCGCACCATCCCTCCGTCGGCACCACCGTGCCCGACGCCGACGACGAGACCGGCTACACTTGGTGCAAAGCGCCGCGCCTGGGCGGCGAACCCTACGAGACCGGCGCCATCGCCCGCCAGATGGTGGACGGCCAGCCCCTTGTCCGCGCCCTGGTGGCCGCGGACGGCGGCAGCGTGTTCAGCCGCGTCGTCGCCCGGCTGATCGAGCTGGCCCGCACGGCGTGCGCCATGGAGGGCTGGGTCCGCGCGCTCGATCCGGGCGCGCCCTGGTGCGTCCAGGCCGACGGACCCGACGCCGCCGAGACCGCCGGCCTGACGGAGGCGGCGCGCGGCGCACTGGGCCACTGGCTGCGCATCGAGAAGGGGCGGATCGCCGGCTACCAGATCATCGCGCCGACCACCTGGAACTTCTCCCCGCGCGACGCCGCCGGCCGCCCCGGCCCGCTGGAGAAGGCGCTGGAGGGCGTGCCCATCCCGCCCGGCGACCCCTCCCCCGTCGCCGTGCAGCACGTCGTGCGCTCCTTCGACCCCTGCATGGTCTGCACGGTGCATTGAACGGCCTCATACCGGCGGCACATGGATTGATTGGGTGATACTGAACCGCACCGGGATTCCCGGAGGCCCCATTTCCTGAGAAGATGGGGTCATCACGACGAAACAGGCATCACCCAAATACGCCCCTGAAGTCCGCGAGCGCGCAGAGCGGATGGTGTTCGATCACGAAGGGGAGCACGCCTCGCAGTGGGCGGCGATCAGCTCGATCGCGGCGAAGATCGGCTGCAATCCCGAGACGCTGCGGGGCTGGGTCCGGCAGGTCGAACGCGACCAGAGCAAGCGGCCCGGGCCGACGACGGACGAGCAGGAGCGCATCAAGGCGCTGGAGCGCGAAAACCGCGAACTGCACCGGGCGAGGCGCCGGCCCGCTGGCGAAGCGACGCGGAGCTGAGCGGGGCTATCCGACGGGTCTGGGATGAAAACGTCCAGGTCTACGGGGTGCGCAAAGTGTGGCGGCAGTTGCGGCGGGAGGGGATCAACATCGCCCGCTGCACGGTGGCCCGGCTGATGAAGCGCATGGGCCTGCGGGGCGTCACGCGCGGCAAGGCGGTGCGCACCACGATCAGCGACCGCGGGTCGCAATACGTTGCCATCAAGTACACGGAGCGCCTCACCGAGGCCGGCGTCGAACCCTCCATGGGCAGCGTTGGCGACAGCTACGACAATGCCTTGGCCGAGACCATCAACGGCCTTCTACAAGGCTGAGGTGATCCGGCGCCGCGGGCCATGGCGCACCCTGGAAGCCGTCGAGTTCGCCACCCTGGAATGGGTGGGCGGGTTCAACCATCGCCGCCTGCTCGACCCCATCGGCAACACCCCTCCCGCCGAGGCCGAAGCGCGCTACTATGCCCAAACCGAGGACGTCGCCATGGCGGGCGGATTAACAGGTGGGGTTGACGTTTCTGTCAAGATTGTAGCGCTTCATCTTTTGATAGAGCGTGCTCTTCGCAATGCCCAGTGATTCGGCTGCGCGGGTCAAGTTACCGCCGTGCCTGCCAATCGCCATAATTATGCTCAAGCGCTCGCTTTCTTCAAGCGTCGCAACCGTTCCGAACTGTGGATCCGCGACGGTCAATGCGGTATTCGACGACATCCCGCTGATCTCAACGGGTAGATCGTCAGGAGTGATTTCGTCCCCTTCACTCAACAGGATCATACCTTCGACGACATTCCGCAACTCACGGACGTTGCCCGGCCATCTGTGAGCGCAGAGGGCGTCGATGGTGGACGGCGCGACTCTCTTCACCGGGACACCATAGCGCTCCGCGGCCTTTTCGATGAAGTGCTGCACGAGCAGCGGGATATCTTCCGTCCGTTCACACAGCGACGGCAGATTTAAAACCGTGACCGACAGGCGATAGAACAGATCCATGCGGAAGCGTCCCTTCGCCACCTCGTCCCGTAGGTCGCGATTGGTCGCGGCGACGAGCCGGACCTTGATCTTTCTGGGTTTGTTCTCGCCAAGGCGGTACACCTCGTTGTCCTCCAGGACACGCAGGAAATGCGCCTGCAGGTCGAGCGGCATTTCTCCGATTTCGTCGAGGAACAGGGTGCCGCCGTCCGCCGCCTCGAACTTGCCCGGCATACCGCCGCGCCGCGCGCCGGTGAACGCCCCCTCCACATAACCGAACAGTTCGCTCGCCAACAGCTCGCGCGTCATGCCGCCACAGTTGAGCGGAACAAAGGGACGGCCATTGCCCGGGCCGGACTCGTGAAGTGCGCGTGCGAAGACTTCCTTGCCGGCACCAGTGGGGCCGAGCAGAAGAACGGGAACATTGATCCTTGCGAGTTGGCGTGCCTTGGCCTTGGCCTTCAGGATGGCGGAACCGGCCCCTACGATCCGGCTGAAAGCGTCGCCGTCACCCGTCTCGACCCGTCGGCGGTCAACCCTTTGCGGAGCTGGCCGAGCCGGCAGTACAAGCACGGTGCCGAGCAGCTCGTTGTTCTCCAGAATCGGCTCGACCCGCCCGTCGCCAGCGTCGAAGAGGTTCGCCGCCGCTTCGAAGTCAATGCCTTTGGCATTCAAGGCTTCGCACGCGACCTCGTTGGCACGCACGAGGCGTCGTCGCCGATCGAAGACCATGACGCCGTCGTTCAGCCAGCGACTGGCCTGGTCGAGCGTAAGATCGAGCAGGCGTGACCGCTTCTCGATCTCGATCTTGGCCAGCCGCCCTTCGATCCGGGCGGCGCCGGCGCACACCAGCGCGAGGCAATGGCTGTTGTGGGCGCCACTCAGGCCGGAGATGTCGAGCACGCCCAGGACTTGCTCGTCATAGGGATCGCGCACGACCATGGCGGAGCATGTCCAGTGCTTGATGCCTTCGCAAAAATGCTCGGCCGACAAGATTTGCACCGGTTGTCCGGTGGCCAGAGCCGTGCCGATGGCGTTGGTGCCGCTGACCCGCTCGTCCCAATGCGCGCCGAGCATCAGGTGAATGTCTTGCCCATGATCGAGCGTCGCCGGGTCGCCCTCCATGCCGATGATGACGCCCGCCGGGTCCGTCAGCACCATGGCGGTGCCGGATTGGCTGAGAAATTCCCTGGCTTGCTTCATCACCGGTCGGGCGGCGTTGACCAGTTCCTGGTGACGTTGCTGAATCGCCGCCACGCCGTCGGCCGAGACCGTAAGCGGTGCATGCCGGATCGTCGGGTCAACCCCCTGAACCAGACAGCGTCGCCAGGAGTCCTCAATGAGGCGCCGGATGCTGTCCGTCGGGACTTCGCCAAATGAAAGGAAACGCTCCCACGCCGCCAGAAGAGCGACCTCGTTCTTTGCGGCCCCCGAATCCGCATCATTATCATAATGTGCCACCGTTTCCTCCCATGCCGGTGCTTTTGGCGCGGCAAGGCGGTTATTTATTATGGTTACTGTTACATATTGCGACTCGCGGCGCAAGCATGAACGTCTGCAACAATGATTGTTTGCCTACCATTCCGTTAACAATGTTGGGAACCCTGCGGTGCGCCACGGTGCCGGCCGTCGTTCGTGGCGTAGGCAAAAGCAAATATCACGCCATCATTCGGTGAACGGTGATGTCGCCGAAAATCGGCCCCTCCCGCCCTGCCATGACGGGGGGAAGAAATCCGGCGTACGATTTTCGAACGCACCGTACGGATTTCGAACGTCAGCTCTCCCGAACGGTCTGTAGAAACGCGCTCACCTGCTCGCGCAACCGGGATGCCGATTCGTCCAGTTGCCCGGCAGCGGCAAGAACCTGCTCAGCAACGTTTCCGGTTGTCGTGACGGCTTCGGACACGCCGGTGACGTGGGCCGCCACCTCCTGTACGCCCTGTGTCGCGCGTCGCAGGTTCTTAATAATGTCACCGGTGACTGTCCCGTGATCATCCAACGCCGTGGCGATGCCGGATGTAATGTCCCGGACGTCGCTGATCATGGCGCTGATGGACTGGATCGCTTCGACCGCCCGCCGGGTTTCATCCTGAACCGCGGTGATCTGGCCGCTGATGTCCTTGGTCGCCCGGGCAGTCTGGTTGGCCAGCGCCTTGACCTCGTTGGCGACGATCGCGAAGCCGCGCCCGGCGTTCCCGGCCCGCGCCGCCTCGATGGTGGCGTTGAGCGCGAGCAGGTTGGTCTGACGGGCGATGTCGTTGATCAGCTTGACCACCGCGCCGATGCGTTCTGCCACAAAGGCAAGGGCCTTCACCATCTCGTTGGACCGCACCGCCTCCCGCTCGGCCGCCACGGCGTCTTCCGCCGCTTCGGCCGCGTGACGCCCGACTTCGGAGGTCGAGGACGACAGCTCGTCGGCGGCCCCGGCGACGGTGTCGACGAAGGCGGTGGCGGTCCGCAGGGAGTCGATGATTCCTGTCGCTTGATCGGTCGCCCGGTGCGTCACCGCAGACATCGTCTGGGCCGCCGCGACCATTTGCGCCGCTGCGGCCGAGACGGCGGCGGCGACATGCAGGACCGTGCCCTCGAACTGCTCCGCGAGGGCATTCAGGGTTTGCCGGCGCTCGGCCGACGCCACGACCTCGGCGTCGATGTCGATCAGCGACCCGCACGCGCGCATCGGTGCTCCGGTGTCATCGCGCGCCACCCCGCCCACGGCGCGGAACCATCGGTAGGCGCCACCCTTGGTCTTCAGCCGGTATTTCACGTCGTAGCCGGTTTGCCCGGCGTGGTCGTTGAGGCAACTGGCAAAAGCGGCAAAGGTGGGGCCGGCATCGTCCGGGTGCAGCCGGTCTGCCCATGAGGTGACGCGGTTGGGGAATTCGGCCTCGGACGCAAATCCCAGCAGGCGGCGGAATTCGGCCGACCAGCGCCAAGCGCTCAACTCGTGCAATGGATCGCCCGCGTGAAGCACCGCGTCCCAAAGGCCGACACCGGCATAGCAGTCGAGCAGCGACAACAGTTGATGCTCGCTGCCGGTCCGGCGATCCTTGCCTGCACGCTGGAAGATCATGCGTCCCTCCGCAGGTCGTCTCGGCCGGCAATCCGGCGTCGCAGGTCGGTCTTCAGCACCTTGCCGGTGCTGTTCTTCGGCAGACCGTCGAGGAAGAGATAGACGCGCGGCCGCTTGAACCGCGCGATATGATCAAGGCACAACCCGTCGAGGTCGGCCGGATCGATGGTGTGGCCGTCCCGCGGCACGATGCAGGCCACGACTTCCTCGCCCCAATCCGGGTGCGGTTGCCCGATCACCGACACCTCCCGTATCGCGGGATGGCGCAGAAGCACCTCCTCCACTTCGCGCGGGTAGACGTTCGAACCGCCGCTGATGATGACGTCCTTGCTGCGGTCGAGCAGCGTGAGGAAGCCATCCTCGTCGAGCACGCCGACGTCACCGGTGTGCAGCCAGCCGTTGCGAAGCGTCTTGGCCGTGGCGTCGGGATCCTGCCAATACCCCGCCATGACGACGTCGCCGCGCACCACGACCTCTCCGGTCCGCCTAGCGTCGAGGGGCGTGCCGGCCTCATCAACGACGCGGACCTCGACACCGGAGCGTGCGTAGCCGACGCTGCCCAACCGCTCCTCGTAGCGGGGGTGCCCGGTATCGGCGTGGCAGGCTTTCGAGAGCCCGGTGATCGTCATCGGCGCTTCACCTTGGCCGTAGATCTGGGCGAGACGCGGCCCCACCAGCGCGAGCGCCCGTGCCAGATCCGCGCGATACATGGGGGCTCCGCCATAGATGATGGTCTTCAGGTTGCCGAGCGGGGCACTGGCGAACACCGGTGACGAGACCAGACGGTTGAGCATGGTGGGCGCGGCAAACAGGGAGAGGCCGCTGTAGTGATCGAGAAGGCTGGCAATCTCGGCCGGATCGAATCCGCCGCTTTCCGGGACGATGGTGTTGGCGGCCATAGCAACATGCACCAGCCCGTACAGGCCCGAGCCATGCGATTGCGGCGCGGCGTGCAGCATCGCGTCGGCCGGCGCCACCCGGTCGATGTCGGTGAGGTAGGCGTCTATCATCGCGCGAAGGTTGCGATGGCTGAGCGTGGCGCCCTTTGGCCGCCCGGTGGTCCCGCTGGTGTAGAACAGCCAGGCCGGGTCGGTCGCGGCCAACGGAGCCGGCGGCTGGTCCTGGATATCGGCGTCGCGGGCTTGCCGGTATTCGAGACTATCCACGTCGACGACGCCACCATCCGCCGCCAAGCCTGCGGCGAACCTGACCACGCTGCCGACGAGATCGGCCGTGGCAAAGCAAAGTTGGGCACCGGAGTGCCCCAGAATGAACTCGATCTCCCGGCCGTGCAGTTTGGGGTTGATCGGAACCGCGACCAAGCCGGCATGCCAAACGGCGAACAGCACTTCCCAGAACGCCGGACAATTGGTCATGGCGAGGCCGACACGGGTACCCGCCGGCAGACGGCGGTCAACACGCAGGTGATGGGACAGGGCGCGAACACGGGCCGCGAGCGTGGCGTGCGTGGCATGAAGCCGCGTGCCGAGCGACAGCGCGGGACGGTCGGGGAACGTGCGGGCGTTGTGCTCGACTAGGCAGGCCAGATTCATGGTGGGCTTCTCCGCACGGGGACGGCGACGAGACCGCCGGGCGCGGGGGCACCCGGCGGCAAGTTTGGAAAGGCATTCGGCAAAGGCGGATGCCTTTCCGCGGACAGCGTTCAAGGGGAATGGGCCATCAGATGGATGGGGCGAACGAGCCCCGGAGCCCGCCGGCCTGCGCGATGTCGAACGGCGCCCCGGTTTTCGCGGCGATCTCGTCGACGGCAACGCCGGGAGCGAGTTCGGTCAGGCACAGTCCGCCGCACCGCTTGTCCACCGTGAACACCGCCAGGTCGGTGATGATCAGATCGACGACGGCGACGCCGGTCAGCGGCAGGGAGCACCATTCGACGATCTTGTGCTCGCCGTCGCGGGCGGTGTGCTCCATCACCACCACGACCTTGCGCACGCCGGCCACCAGATCCATGGCACCGCCCATGCCCTTGACCATCTTGCCCGGCACCATCCAGTTTGCCAGATCGCCCTTGGCGCTGACCTGCAGGGCGCCCAGGATGGACAGGTCGATGTGGCCGCCGCGGATCATGGCGAAGCTGTCGGCCGAGGAGAAGTAGCTGGTCTTCGGCAGTTCGGTGATGGTCTGCTTGCCGGCGTTGATGAGGTCGGCATCCTCCTCGCCGGCGAGCGGGAACGGCCCCATGCCGAGCATGCCGTTCTCGCTCTGCAACGTCACCTCCATGCCGGCGGGGATGTAGTTCGCCACCAGCGTCGGAATGCCGATGCCGAGGTTGACGTAAAAGCCGTCGTGCAGCTCGCGGGCGGCACGCTCGGCCATCTGTTCACGGGTCCAGGCCATGTGTGCTCCTCCCTATGCCCGCGCCCGCACGGTGCGCTGCTCGATGCGTTTCTCGTAGACCGCCCCTTGAAGGATGCGCTGCACATAGACGCCGGGCGTGTGCACCTGATCGGGATCGATGGCGCCGTTGGGGACCAGATGCTCGACCTCCGCCACCGTCACCCGGCCGGCGGTGGCCATGACAGGGTTGAAGTTGCGGCCGGTCTTGCGGAAGACGAGGTTGCCCTCGGCGTCGCCCTTCCATGCCTTGACGATCGCCAGGTCGGCGGTGAGACCGTGCTCCATGATGCAGGTGTCCCCGCCGAATTCCCGCGTCTCCTTGCCCTTGGCCACCGGCGTGCCGACGCCGGTGCGGGTGAAGAATGCGGGAATGCCGGCGCCGCCGGCGCGGATGCGTTCGGCCAGCGTGCCCTGTGGGTTGAACTCCAGTTCCAGGTCGCCGCTCAGAAACTGCTGTGCGAACAGCTTGTTCTCGCCGACGTAGGACGAGATCATCTTGCGGATCTGTCGGGTTTCCAGAAGCGTTCCCAGGCCGAAGCCGTCGACGCCGGCGTTGTTGGAGATGACCGTGAGGTCGCGCACGCCACTGTTCTTGAGGGCTGCGATCAGGTTCTCAGGAATGCCGCACAGGCCGAAGCCGCCGGCCATGATGGTCATCCCGTCGAACAGCAATCCGTCAAGCGCGTCGCGGGCGTCGCCGTAGATCTTGCCCATGACTGTTCCTTGTCGTTCTTGAAATCAGGGTCGTTCTTGAAATCAGGGTCGTTCTTGAAGTCGAGGAGCCGCGTCTCAGGCCTCGATCACGACCTTGAGCGCCTTGTGGTCGGCCGCCTTGGCGAAGGTTTCGTAGGCGTCCAGGATGGCCGCCAGCGTGAAACGGTGGGTGATCAGCTGCTGTGGCGCCAGCTTCCTGGCCTGCACCGTCCGCAACAGCATCGGCGTGGACACGGTGTCGACCAGCCGCGTGGTGATGGTGATGTTGTGGGCCCACAACCGCTCCAGGTGCAGATCCACCTTGGCGCCATGCACGCCGACGTTGGCGATGGTGCCGCCGGCTGCCACCATGTCCTCGCACAGCGCGAACGTGGCGGGGATGCCCACCGCTTCGATCACGACGTCGGCGCCACGCCCGCCGGTGAGCGACAGGACCGCGTCCGCCGCCTTGCCGTCGCCGCTGTTCACCGTGGCGGTGGCGCCGAACGCGCGGGCCACCTCCAGACGGTTGTCGTCGAGATCGATCATGATGATCGCGGAAGGGGAGTAGAACTGGGCGGTCAGCAGCGCCGCCAGCCCCACCGGACCGGCGCCGACGATGGCGACCGTCTTGCCGGGCTCCACCTTGCCGTTGAGGACGCCGCATTCGAAGCCGGTGGGCAGGATGTCGCTCAGCATCACCAGCGCTTCCTCGTCCATGCCGTCGGGGATGTGGTGAAGGCTGGTGTCGGCGTGCGGAATGCGCACATACTCCGCCTGGGTGCCGTCGATCCGGTGGCCGAGGATCCAGCCGCCGTCCACGCAGTGCGAGTACATGCCCATGCGGCAGAACTCGCACTTGCCGCAGGCGGTGATGCAGGAGATCAGCACGTGGTCGCCCGCCTTGAAGGCGGTGACGCCGCTTCCAACCTCCTCCACCACCCCAACCCCTTCATGCCCGAGGATGGTGCCGGGCTGGCAGGTCGGCACGTCGCCCTTCAGGATGTGCAGGTCGGTGCCGCAAATGGTGGTCTTGGTGACGCGGACGATGGCGTCGGTAGGGCTGTCGAGCCGGGGACGAGGCCGGTTCTCCACCGCCTTGCGTCCCGGCCCTTGATAGACGAGTGCTTTCACAGGGATTCTCCCGGTTTTGCAGTCTTCGCGCACGCGCGTTCCCCAACCCTTCCCGTAGGGTGGGAAGGGCGGGGGCGCGTCGGGATCGGTGAACCGAGCCCCGGTTACGCGGCGCGTTCGGGGACCGGGAGATTCACCCAGTCACGGTAGAAGGCGTCGATGTCGGGCTCGAAATCATGGATCACCGGGTACCACGGGGTCGGCGCTTCCACGTCGTGCATGGTGCCGCACTTCGGGCAGTAGTATTCGCGATACACCTGCCACTGGGTATCCGGCGCCATCAGCTTCGGATACACCTCGGTCATCGCCTCTTCCGTGTTACGGACATAGATGGAAGCGTGCAACTTCCAGTTTTCCCGGTAATCACAGAATTCGTGACCGCAATCGCACTTGGTGACCCACTGCTTGGTGTCGGCCTTCTGCACGATGTACATGTGCGGGCCGAGCGGCAGGACGATGGCGTCCTTGAACCCGACCTTCGACTGCAGCGCCGAGATGTACTGCTGAAAGCGGCTGTGGTCCTTGGCCATGGACAGCATGCGGAAGGTCGTTTCCCAATCCAGCTTGCCGTCGATCAGGTGCGAGATCTGTTCGTTGGTGTAAGACATTCTATTCTCCTTGCGTCAGGCGGCAGGCGATGGGGTCACTCTTCGACCTGAACGACGGTCTTGACGTCGGGAAGCAGCGACAGGTCCATGCGGTGCTTGGCGCCGTAGGTCGGCACGTCCAACTCCTCCTCCAGCAGTTCCCAGCTCGCCGGGAGGTTCCAGAAGTCCTTGAATTCCTTGGTGAACTTCTCGGAAAGGGCGAAGCTGGTGGCGAACATGTGGCGCACCTGCACCGACGCGTGCTTGTTGATGATGCGCTCGCGCTCTTCCTTCATCCATTCGCGGGTCGGCAAGGCCCGGGCCAGACGCTCCTTGCGGATTTCCGCCCGACGGGCCCGGGTCGCGTCCGCGTCCACCGTGAACACACCGTGGGCATCCTGGGTAAAGACGGCGCCATAGACCTTCCGGGCATAGTCCGGCAGCAGGAACTTCTGGTTCAGATCCGCCTCGATGGCCTCGGGGTCGCGGTCGATCGGGTCGCCGAAGCCGGGGCCGCCGCGCAGGTAGTTGAGGTACAGGTCGTGATTGTCGTAGCAGTCCTCGGTGGTGATGCACTGCTTGTCGCGCTTCACGATGGCGGTGGCGTCGATGTGCTTCTCGTATTCGGGATGCGTCGGATCGAGATCGCCGCCGGTGGGGAGCGTATCCCCGATGGCGATGCGCTCCGCCAGTCCGGTCTTGTGCGCTTCGAAGCGGTAGCCGGTGGCCGACGGGTAGCCGCCCATCATGCCCCAGTCACTGTTCATGAAGCCGTTGCCCATGAAGAACATGGTCCAGTCCTGGGCATTCCACACCATGCGCAGCGTTTCGAAGCCGCAGCCGCCGCGATACTTGCCGTAGCCGCCGGAATTGGCCTTGACGTTGCGTCCCAGGTACAGCAGGGGTTCGGCCATCTCCCAGATTTCGATGTCGCCCATGTCGCCTTCCGGGTTCCAGATGGCGGCAGCGTGGTTCAGGCCGTCCTTGATGGCGCTGGCTCCCGTCCCGCAGGAGGACGCCTCGAAGCTGTTGACCGCGTGGATCTCGCCGTCCTGGTTGATGCCGCCACCCTGCAGCCAGTTGGAGGTGTTGGCGTTGCCGGCGTTCACCTCTTCCAGATAGCCGCGGCTGAAATAGGCCTGACCGAGCCCGCGCCACAGAGCGGCCCAGCCGGACACCAGGAAGTGCCAGGCATAGGCGTGGCCGGTGCGCCGGTCGTCGGGGTTGCACCAGGTACCCTTGGGCAGGCGGAAGTCGGTGGCGAAGTAGGCGCCGTCGTTGATGCGCTGGGTCGGCACCAGGGTCTGGCACATCATCACCCAGATGCCCGAGGTGAAGGCGACCTGATGGGCGTTGAAGGTGTGCCAGCCCCAGCGGCTCGCCCCCTCGAAATCGAGCTTCCAACTGCCGTCCTTGCGGATGGTCATCTCGCAGGGCGAATGCATGATGGAGTCGAGCTTGGCGAAGGCCGAGGACACCTGCACGTCGGGGTGCTTGTAGGGGACGTCGACGAACGACACCTTGCGGTACTTGCCCGGCAGGGTCATGGCCTTGATGCGGCTCATCAGGCCGCGCCGGCCCTCCTCGATGACCTCGAAGGCGAACTTCTCGTACGCCTCGATGCCGTCGGCGCGGATGACCTCCTCCACCAGATCGCGGATCATGTGGCAGCCGGCGATGCGGGTGCGCTCGTCGAGGATCCAGTACTTGGGCGTCCGCACCGAGCGTTGCGATTCATGCAGCCAGTCGCGCAGCGGCGTGTCGTTCACGCCGGTCTTGCGGCAGGTGATCATGTAGCCGTCGCCGAAACGCTGCACCTGACCGGTCGACATGGAGCCCGGCGTCACCGACCCGGTGTCGATGACGTGGGTCACGCCGCCGACCCATCCGATCAGCCGGCCGTCCCAGAAGATGGGAACGATGGTGGCGATGTCGCACGGGTGCACGTTGCCGATGGCGCAGTCGTTGGTGGTGAACATGTCGCCGGGATTGATGCCGGGATTGTTCTCCCAGCCGTTCTCGATCATGTATTTGATCGCGGCACCCATGGTGCCCACGTGGATGATGATGCCCGTGGACGTCAGGACGCAGTCACCAGCCGCGTTGTAGAGGGTGAAGCACAGCTCGCCTTCCTGCTCGACGATCGGGCTGGCGGCGATCTTCTTGGCGGTTTCGCGCGCGTGCACCAGACCGCCGCGCAACTTGGAGAACAGCTTCTCGTAGCCGATGGGGTCGCTGTCGCGCAGTTCCAGCGTCTCCAGGCCGTTGTAATAGCCGGTGTCCTGGGTGCGCTTGATGATCCCGTCGCGGAATTGCTTCAGCGTCTGGCCGTTGCCCAGCAGGTTCGGAAAGCCGGAGCCGCCCAGGGCGCTGTTCGCGTGGATGTAGTTCATGGTCGGTCTCCTCACTTCACTTCCTTGAGGTGGAACAGGCGGTGCTTGTCGATGAAGGTCTCGAAGCCATCGGGGACGACGAACGTGGTGGCGTCCGATTCGATGATGGCGGGGCCGACGATGTGATTGCCGGCCTTGAGGGACTCCATCTTCCACACCGTCGCGTCCACCCAGCGCTTGTGCCGGTAGAACGGCCGGCTTCCGAGGCGCGCTTCGGCGGGCGGTGTCGGCCCGGCGTCCGGGTCTTCCGGCAGCACCGGCTTCTGGGTGGCGACCGTGCCGCGCAGGATGGCGCCGGTGATCGAGAAGCCCAGTTCGGGGGAACGGGCGGAACTGGCGTAGACGCGGCCGTAGGTGGTCTCGAACGCGTCGACGATCTTGTTCCAGTCCTCGGCCGTGCCGGCGCTGGAGACCGGGGAGACGATCTCCAGATCGTTCAGCTGCCCCATGTACTGCATCTTGAAGCCGGGGATCAGCAGCACGTCCTCGGGCTTGAAGCCGTTGATGACGAACTCGTCGATCACCTTCACGGCCAGTTCGGACCAGGCCTCCTGCAGCGTCTTGCAGGCGTTGGCCTTCTGCTCGTCGCTGGCGAACTGGGGAAGGCCCAGATCCACGGACTTGTCGTAACGGTACTCGAAATCGGCGCAGGCGCAGCCGAAGGCCGAGAAGCCGGCGGCCCAGGCGGGAACCACCACGTCCTTGAAGCCCACGCCTTCGGTGTAGCCGTAGGTGTGGACCGGGCCGGCGCCGCCATAGGAGAAGCAGGTGAAGTCGGCGGGGTTGTAGCCCTTGGCGCTGATGTTGGCGCGCAGGTATTCCGACAGGGTGAGGTCCAGCAGCTCGATCACGCCGGCCGCGGCGTCCTCGACGGACAGGCCGAGGGGATCGGCGATCTGTTCCTTGATGTGCCGGCGGGCCCGTTCGACGTCGAGCTTGATGGCGCCGCCCAGGAAATTGTCGGGGTTGAGGTAACCCAGCACCACGTGGCAGTCGGACACCGACACCGTGTCGAGACCGCTTTCCGGCCAGCAGGTGCCGACCCGGTACCCGGCGCTGTCCGGCCCCAGCTTGATGGACTTGCTGTAGGGGTCGAGGCGAACGAAGCTGCCGGCGCCGGCGCCCACCGAATCCATGGCGACCAGGGGCAGCGACAGCACCAGACGGGCCATGTCCGGATCGGACTTGATGGCGAAATTGCCCTTGGTGATCAGCGCCACGTCGAAGCTGGTGCCGCCGATGTCGGAGCAGGCGATGTTCTCGTCGCCCAGCGCCTCGCCCAGCAGCTTCGATCCGATCACCCCGCCGATGGGGCCGGACACGATGGTGCGGGCCAGTTCCTTGGCCTTCCAGCTGATGGTGCCGCCGTGGGTCGCCATCACACGCAGATCGAACTTGCCGCCGTGCTTGCGGAAGCGGTCGCTCACCTTCTTGAGCGTCTCGCGCGAGGGCTCGGCGCCGTACGCCTCCAGGATGGTGGTGTTCATCCGGTGGCTTTCCTTGCGCGAGGGGTAGTAGTCCACCGACGCGAAAACCGGGATGTCGACACCCAGCGCCTTCAGCTCTTCCTTCACCACGTCGCGGGCGCGCTGCTCGCTGCGCTCGTTCTTGTGGGACTGCAGCAGGCAGATGACGATGGCTTGCGAGCCGGCCTCCACCAGCTCACGCGTCGCCTGCCGCACCTCGCCTTCGCGGAGCGGAATGACGATCCGGCCCTGGACGTCGGTACGCTCGGTCACGCCGCGGGTGCGTGACACCGGCACCAGCGGCTCGTCGTAGCGGTGCGTGTTGAGATGGATGCGGTCTTCCAGCGCGTAGCCGAGATAGCTTTGCAGGGCGCGCCCCATGGAATGGATCTGCTCGAACCCGCGGTTGCAGATGAGCCCCACCTTCAGGCCCTTGCGCATCAGGATGCGGTTGAGCATGGCCGTGCCGGAATAGACGCAGGTCACCAGCTCCGGATAGACGTCGTCCACCTCGCGCTGCCAATGGGCAAGGGCGTCGACCGACGAGTTGTAGATTGCCAGGGATTCGTCGCCCGGATTGCTCTGCGCCTTGCCGACCACGAAGCGGCCGTCCGCGCGGACGAAAAAGGTGTCGGTCATCGTGCCGCCGGCATCGATGCCCAATACCTCGACGGGGATGTTTTGCTGTCCCACGGTTTCCTCCGATGAAGTTGCTTTATTGGACGCTGTGGTCGAAACCGTCGAACGCCGCTCCGACCGAGCCCGCCTCCCTAGAGCAAGGCTCGTGCCAGTTCATTCTTTGCATCTAACCAATTGAAAAACTTGAATTAATAAATGCGGCGGGCCGTTGCCTCGCGGACTGTTCGCGTATGCAGCAACGTTCTTCGCGTTTGCAAATCGGTCGTTTGGCGCGACGGGAAAGTCGTGCACTGCCGCGCGTCAGTCCGGCATTTCAAAGGTTCGGAGAGCTGGCACGGCATTCGCCGCCCATGGCCGCGTACGGTTTGTTCGGCGGTCCGGTTCTCAGCGCACTGTTCGCTGTCCCTGGAAGCTCGTCCGGGCGCCATCGCTCACAGCCCGTCTTGGACGTGGCGCGCAGCCCCTGTGAGGTGCTTTTCCCCTCTGGAGGCCGCCCGATACGGACCGCTTCGGATCGCGCTCCGGTTGGGGACTTTGGGTCCGGCCAGGCGCTCAGCGACGACCCGCACCGTCTGCTTGAACCGTTGGTCCCGCCGCCCAAGCCGGGTGGTCGGCCCCGCAGCGCCGACATGCGGCGCCTGCTGGATGGCATCTTCTACGTCGTGCGCGCCGGCTGCCAAAGGCGCCATCTCCCGCCCCCGTCGATGTTCCCGACGGAAAGGGGACCACGAGGCTGGGATGCGGCATCACTCGGTTGGTTTGGCCGCCACCGGCGTCTGTCCAAGAATTGCGAGGAACTGCCGGAAGTCTCCGAGACCAGGCTCACCCGAACCGAAAGCGACGGCCCCCTCCCTGACTTGCAGAACGGGTTGCCGGTGACGAAGGGGCGGACAGCGCATCCGCCACTCCGGTGGCTTGCGAGCGCCGGTGCCGACCCGGCACCGGCACACGTCTGGTGTCAGGCCTGCCTGGACAGCTTCCAGGCGTCGCCGGCGGGAGCGGTCCCCCGTTCGAACGGCCGGAAGGCGTACATGTAGAAGAGGCCCGTCAGGAACACGATCAGCGAGGTCAGGAGCATGCCGTAGTTGACGTACCACGGCACGTCCGGCGTGCGCGGCCACACCATGTTGGCGATGGCGCCGACGCCGTAGGCCAGGGCAGCGATGTTCACCAACCAGCCGAAAGCTCCCAGCGAGAACTGCCCGGCCGGGCGCCAGCCACGGAGACGGGCGATCAGCGCGGCCAGCACGATCATCTGGAACGCGAAGTAGATGCCGATGGCGCCGAAGCTGACGATCGTCGTCACCACATCCTTGATGAAGAAGCCGGCGCACACGATGGCCGCCGGCAGCACGCCGGCAACCAGAAGGGCGGGAACCGGAACGTGGTGAGCCGACGAGATCTTCTGCAGAACCGAGCTGCCGAAGATCATGTTGTCGCGGGCATAGGCGAACAGCAGGCGGCTGGCCGCGGCCTGGAGGCTGAGCAGGCACGACAGGAACGACACCATGACCACGCCCAGCACCATCTTGGAACCGATCGGGCCGAAGGCCCTGTCCAGAACGGACATGATCGGGTCCGTGTTCTCGCCGCGGATCACCGCGCCAATGTCAGGCACGGACAGCAGCAGCGCCAGCAGGACGAACAGGGCGGCCGCGCCGCCGATGTAGATCGTCATGCGCATGGCGCGCGGAATCATCCGGCTGGGGTCGGGGGTCTCTTCGGCCACGTCGCCGCAGGCCTCGAAACCGTAATACTGGAAGAAGGCGCCCATCGCCGCAGCCAGGAACGCCGGCAGATAGGAGCCTCCGGCACCAATCTCGAAGGTGTCGAACAGTATGCTCAGCGGCTGCACCCGCTCGAACGTGAGCAGATAGCCGCCCACCACCAGGGCACCGCCAAGTTCACAGATGAAGCCGATCATCGCCACGGTGGCGAGGAAGCGGGTTCCCGAGATGTTGATGATCGTCGTCAGGGCGATCAGGCCCAGGGCGACCAGAATGTCGGTGGTCGGAGACGGTTCGAGGCCGAGCAACTGGGCCAGATACGGCCCGCAGCCGGCGGCGATGCCGGCGATGGAGGCGAACAGGGCCCATGCGTAGCCCCACCCCACCATCCAGGCCCATCGTTTGCCGACCAGACGCCGGGCCCACGGATAGACGCCGCCGGCAATCGGGAACTGCGACACGACTTCGCAAAAGACCAGACAGACAAGAAACTGGCCGATGCCCACCAGGATGTAGGACCAGAACATCGGCGGCCCGCCGGTGGCGAGACAATATGCAAAAAGGGTGTAGACGCCGACGACCGGCGAAAGATACGTAAAGCCCAGGGAGAAGTTCTCCCACAAAGTCATCGTTCTATCAAACTGCGCCGTGTAGCCGAGCGCGGCAAGTTGCTGTGCATCGGCGTCCACACTGGATGGCTCAGGAGCTTTTTGTTTGGTAGAGCCAGAGATCGGTTTCGCAACCGTTTCATAGGACGTCATGGGTTTACCGCCTCCTTGTTCTGTTCGGGCGATCATGTCCGCTTTGAGGACTCACGCGATCAAGCCGCCCTTGAAACGCACTATTCACATTCTGTGCCAACCATTAAGCTCATGAAATACATGGGAGTTCTTCTCTTTGACGGGCGGGAGCGCGCTGCGACCCTGCGGTGCCGATGCAAATACTCATCGGCTTGCTGGGGCCGCCCGCCGGCTGCCGGCGTTGTTGACCCGGATGCTCCCGCAGCCGGCCGGTGGCGGATTGCAGCTGTTTTTCCGACGGGCCGAACAGCGGCGCCGTGGACGTTGGGTTTTCGGCCTGCGGCCTCGACCCGCCCCACCGGAATGTCTCGGGCAGGTTGGGTCGAGCGCCAGCGAAAACCCAACGGCGGCCGCTCCTCACACCGTTTCCAAAGCGGCTCAGCCGAAGTTCATCATGATGTGACGGACGACCGTGTAGTCTTCCAGGCCGTACATCGACATGTCCTTGCCATGGCCGGACATCTTCAAGCCGCCATGGGGCATCTCGCTAACCAGCGGCAGGTGCTGGTTGACCCAGACGCAGCCGTACTGCAGCCGCGCGCTGACCAGCAGGGCGGTCTTCACGCTGCCGGTCCAGACGGACGAGGCCAGCCCGTAATCGCTGTCGTTGGCGAAGCGGATGGCCTCCTCCGTATCGCTGAAGCGGGTGACCGAGACCACGGGGCCGAAAACCTCGCGCCGGACGATCTCGTCATCCTGCCGGGCCCCGGCGATCAGCGTCGGCGCGTAGTAGAAGCCCGGGCCGTCCGCCTTGTGGCCACCGGTGACCACCTCGGTGTGATCCAGCGCCGCCGCTCGCGCGACGAAGCTGGCGACCCGTTCGCGCTGGCGCTCGCTGATCAGCGGACCGAGTTCCGTCGCCTCGTCCTCCGGGCGCCCCATCTTCAGCGACGTGATGGCCGCCTCCAGTCCGGCGACCAGCTTGTCGTGCACCTTGGGACCGGCGTAGACGCGGCAGGCGGCGGTGCAGTCCTGGCCCGCATTGTAGAAACCGGCAAGACGGATGCCGGCGACCACCTCGTCCACGTCGGCGTCGTCCATGACCAGCACCGGCGCCTTGCCGCCCAGTTCCAGATGCGTCCGCTTCAGCGTCTTCTGCGCCGCGGCCAGGATCTTCTGGCCGGTGGTGATGTCGCCGGTCAGCGACACCATGCGCACCGTCGGGTGGCTGGCCAGCACCGATCCCACGCTGTCACCCCGTCCGGTCACGATGTTGATGACGCCGGCGGGGAAGACATCGGCGACGAGGGACGCCAGCTTGAGCGCGGTCAGCGGCGTCTGCTCGGACGGCTTCATCACCACGGTGTTGCCCGCGGCCACGGCGGGGGCGATCTTCCACGCCGCCATCATCAGCGGGTAGTTCCACGGGGCGATGGACCCCACCACGCCCAGCGGATCGCGCCGGATCATGCTGGTGTGGTTCGCCATGTACTCGCCCGTGGCGCTGCCGGTCATGCAGCGCACGGCCCCGGCGAAGAAGCGGAAGACGTCGGCGATGGCCGGGATCTCGTCGTTCAGCACCCGGACGTAGGGCTTGCCGCAGTTCAGCGACTCAAGCCGCGAGAGTTCCTCGGCGTTGGACACGATCTGGTCGGCGACGGCCAGCAGCAGGGCCGACCGCGTCGCCGGGGTGGAGCGGGACCAGTCGTCGAACGCACGGGAAGCGGCCGCAAGGGCGGCTTCCAGTTGCTCGGCCGAGGCTTCGTTGACCTCGACCAGCGGCATCCCGGTGGCCGGGTTGACGATGGTTTCGCTGCGGCCTTCGCCGGCAACCAGCTTCCCATCGATCAGAATCTTGGTGTCCATGACTTAACCCTTCTGCACGGCGGACGATGGACACGAGGCTAAGGACATCCGGCCACCTATGTGAAATATGAAATGCCGCTGGTGTGATTTCGGAATTTCCGATGGCTCGCCCGTCAGGCGGACTGCCCCCGCGACAGCCGGTGCTCACGCGCCAGTTCGCGGAAGATGCGGACCGGTTCGCCCAGCGGCGATCCTTTGCGCCATGCCAGACCAATGTCGACCGTCGCGGTCAGGCCTTCGACTTGGCGGGCCTCGATCCGGTCGCCCTCCAGGGACCAGGGGCGGAAGATGATGTCGGGCAGGATGGCCACCCCGGCGCCGGTCGCCACCAGGCTGCGCACGGCCTCCACCGAGGAGGTGGTCATCTCGACCTGCGGAGCCCGGCCCGGCTGGCGCCACCACTGGCGCGCGGCCTGCGCCATCTCGTCGATGCTCAGTTGGATGATGGGTTCCCCGGCGATGTCCTGAAGGGTGATGCGCTCGCGCTGCAGAAGGGCATGTTCCGGCGGAAGCCACACCCGATTGGGCGACCGGACCACCGCCTCGCAGTCCAGCGCCTGCTGGTTCTGCAGGTTGGAAATCAGCATCAGCGCCACATCGAGCTCGCCGTTGACCAGCAGATGCTCGATGTAGCCGCGCTCCTCCTCGAAAACCTGCACCCGGACGTTGGGAAACACGCGCCGGAACCGGGCCAGCAGATCCGCGAGCATGTAGCCGGCCACCAGACTGGTCACGCCCAGGTGCAGCGTGCCCGACACCTGCTCCGGCCGGCTGTTGATCGCCCGCCGCGCGTCGGCCACCGCCGAGAGGATGTGGCGGGTGTGCCGCAGGAACAGGTGCCCCTGGTAGGTCAGGGTGACCCCCCGCGCGTGGCGGGTGAACAGCGTGGCCGCCGTCTGCCCCTCCAGGGCGCGCAGGCTTTCGGTGATGGCCGACTGCGAGATGCCCAGGTTCGCCGCCGCCCCGGAAATCGACCCCGTCTCGGCCACGGCAAGAAAATACGAGAGCTGCCGCAGCGTGATGTTCATCGCAAACCTCGACCGTCGGGAGCCCGACAATCCCCCGGTTTCGGCCCCGATGCAACACGACGCAATTCCGCATCGCTTCGCAGGTCCGCAGCACCCGGGCGCCGCCGGCCAGGGCCGAAATGCATCGGCCGCCAGCTAAGTCACTGATGGATAAAGAGTTTCAAAACTGGCACGCCTCTTGCCGGGAAAGCGCATCGCTCTGCGATCTCTGTAACTTGGGAGGCCGGACAAAATGGCGCGCGATCCAAAGTACGATATCCTGTTCGAACCTGTCAAAATCGGTCCTAAGGTCTCACGAAACCGATTCTTCCAGACGTCCCATTGCGCGGGCATCGGCTCCGAGCGCCCGGGTACTCAGGCGTTGTTTCGTGGCACCAAGGCCGAAGGCGGCTGGGGCGTCGTCTTTACTGAGTTCTGTTCGATCCATCCCGAATCGGACGAGTTCCCCTACACCTCCGCCCGCCTGTGGGACGAGGGCGACGTGCGCAACCTGCGCCCGATGTGCGACGAAATCCACAAGCACGGCAGCCTTGCCGGCGTCCAGCTGTGGTACGGCGGCATCCACTCCCCAGGCCTGGAGTCCCGCGAGGTTCCGCGCTCCGCCTCCTGCCTGCCGTCGAACCTGCTGCCGGCGCGCACCATGTACGCCAGCGAGTGCGACGAGGACGACATCAAGGCCGTCATCAACATGTACGTCCTGGCGGCCAAGCGCGCCCAGGACGCGGGCTTCGACCTTCTCGAAGTCACGGCCGGCGACAGCACCTTCCCCGTGCAGTTCC
Source organism: Azospirillum sp. (assembly GCA_035629155.1). Lineage (GTDB taxonomy): Bacteria > Pseudomonadota > Alphaproteobacteria > Azospirillales > Azospirillaceae > Azospirillum. Next base: position 27,413 of record DASPIO010000322.1, read on the forward strand.
TGGAGCGCCGCTACAACAAGCGCAAGGACAAGTACGGCGGCTCCCTGGAAAACCGCGTCCGCGTCTACCTGGAAATCATGGAGGCGCTGAAAAAGGCGTGCGGCGACCACTGCGCCATCACCACGCGCTACGAGTTGGACACCCTCCAGGGGCCGCACGGCCTTCAGGCCAAGGACGAGGGCATCCGCGTGGTCGAGCTGATGCACAAGGCGGGCGTGTGCGACCTGTGGGCGGTGAAGATCGGCGACTACGAGGAATGGGGCGAGGACGCCGCCACCTCCCGCTTCCGCAAGTCCGGCTGGATGCTGCCGTTCGTCAAGGAGACGAAGAGCGTCGTCGGCGACACGCCGGTGGTCGTCAACGGCCGCTACACCAGCCCCGACGACATGGTCAACGTGATCCGCAGCGGCATCGCCGACATCATCGGCGCCGCGCGCCCGTCGATCGCCGATCCGTTCCTGCCGAACAAGATCGCCGAGGGCCGTCTGGACGACGTGCGCGAGTGCATCGGCTGCAACATGTGCGTGTCGAAGTTCAACCAGTGCGGCCTGCTGAACTGCACCCAGAACGCCACCGCCATGGAGGAATACCGCCGCGGCTGGCACCCGGAGAAGTTCGACAAGGCCGAGGACCCGTGCGCCGTCCTGGTGGTCGGCGGCGGTCCGGCCGGCATGGAATGCGCCCGCGTGCTGGGCGAGCGCGGCTACGACGTGCACCTGTGCGAGGCCGAGAATGAACTGGGCGGCCACCTGCGCAACGTCATCCGCTATCCGCGCATGAACGAATGGGGCCGCGTCATCACCTATCGCCAGATCCAACTGGGCAAGATGAAGAACGTCGAGGTCCACCTTGGCGTGGGCCGGATGAGCGCCGACGATGTGCTCAAGTACGGCGCCGACAAGGTGGTGATCGCCACCGGGTCGCGCTGGGTGACCAACGGCATGGGCGCCGAGGGCCACAGCCCGATCCCCGGTGCCGACGCCAGCCTGCCGACCTGCCTGACGCCGGAGCAGATCCTGGCCGGCAAGCCGGTTCCGGGCGAGCGGGTCGTGGTGCTGGACGGCGACGGCCACTTCACCGGCATCAGCATGGCCGAACTGATGGCCGACATGGGCAAGAAGGTCGTCCTGGTGACGAACATGTCGGACCCGGCAGAGTACAGCCAGTTCACCATGGAGATCCAGAACAACAAGCGCCTGATGCACGAAAAGGGCATCACGGTGATGCGCAACCATTGGGCCGATTCCTACGAGGGCGGCAAGCTGACGCTGTTCCACCTGTATCGCCACGGCTGGGCGTTGCTGGAACCGGAAAACGGCAAGCTGCCGCGCCGGGAAAGCACCGACGTGGTGGTGCTGGACTGCGACGCCCTGGTGCTGGTGACGGCGCGCGAGCCGGTCCAGGACCTGTACGTCGAGCTGAAGCAGCGCCGCGCGGAATGGGAGGGGAACGGCCTGCAGGCGGTCTACCGTGTCGGTGACTGCCATGCCCCCCGGCAGATCTCCAACGCGATCTTCGACGGCCACCGGCTGGCGCGGGAATTCGACAGCCCGAACCCGCAGTACCCGCTGCCGTGGATCCGCGAACGGCAGTTGTGGGGAGCCGACACCGTCCCGGTGCTCGGCGATGGGCGCCCGGTCGTCGAGGTCTAAACCGTCCCGGCAAATCGGCGATGCCCCGGATCCGTCCGGGGCATCGCCACCCTATTCCGGTCCTGGGGATCGACGCGATGCAGACCCGCGAGTTGTTTTGGCAGTTTTCCTCTCTGGCGGTAGCGATTTTCTACATCGTCGCCGTCGCCGGCATGGCCGCATTCGCCGTCGGCCTGGTCAGACACGTCATCCGCTACCGCAAGGCCCGGCCGGCCGGCGTCGCCATCGACTGGCGCGCCGGCTTCGCCCGCATGGCCGGCGATCTGCTGACGCATCGCACGCTGGCGCGGCGCGATCCCTATGCCGGCGCGGCCCACCGGCTGATCTTTTTCGGCTTCGCCACCCTGTTCATCGGTACCGCCACCATCACCCTGGACTATGACATCCTGCGGCCGGTGACCGGACAGTCCTTCTGGAAGGGCTGGTTCTATCTCGGCTTCAGCCTGGTGATGGACGTCGCGGGCCTGATGCTGATCGCCGGCCTGGTCATGATGATGGCCCGGCGGGCATGGTTCGGGCTGGCCAAGCTCGACTACCGCCGCGCCTACCGCGGCGACACGGCCCTGCCGCCCCAGGCGCGGGCCTGGCGGGTCGAGGACTGGCTGTTCCTGGGATTGCTGTTCCTGATCGCCGTGTCCGGCTTCGTCCAGGAGGCCACCCGCCTGATCGTGGACAAGCCCGCCCTGGCCGACCTGTCGCCGGTCGGCGAGGCGCTGGCGGTGGCGCTGACGGCGCTCGGCCTCGACGACGCGGGGGCCGCCGTGGTGCGGCACGTCAACTGGTGGGTGCATGGCCTGCTGGCCCTGTCGTTCATCGGCGCCGTGGCCTGGACCAAAGGCAAGCACATGGTGGCCGCCATCGGCTCCCTGGCCGTTCGCGACGCCAGGAGCGTCAGCCGGCTGCCCGCCGTCGGCGAGGATGCGCCCGTCGGCGTGACCGCGGTCGAGGATTTCTCGTGGCGCGATCTTCTGCATTTCGATGCGTGCACCAAGTGCGGCCGCTGCCATGAGGCCTGCCCGGCGCGGACCACCGGCTATCCGCTCAGCCCGCGCGACCTCGTCCTGGATCTCCGCCTGCTGGCCGAGAAGGGCGGCTCCCTGGCGGAGACCATCGCCGCCGACACGCTGTGGGCGTGCCGCACCTGCGGCGCCTGCGCCGAGATCTGCCCGGTCGGCGTCGAGCATCCGGTGAAGATCGTGAAGATGCGGCGCGCGCTGGTGGACAAGGGCGAGATGGACCCCATTCTGCGTGGCGTCCTGGAATCCGTCGGCAAGGTCGGCAACAGCTTCGGCGAGCCCGCCCGCAAGCGCGGCGCCTGGACGCGCGACCTGGAATTCCCCGTCAAGGACGCCCGCAAGCAGCCGGTCGAGGCGCTCTGGTTCGTGGGCGATTTCGCCTCGTTCGATCCCCGCTCCCAGACGGTGTCGCGCACGGTGGCCCGCCTGTTCCGCACCGCCGGCCTGGACTTCGGCCTCCTCTTCGAGGGCGAGCGCACCGCCGGCAACGACGTGCGCCGCGTCGGCGAGGAAGGGCTGTTCGAATCCCTGGCGGCGCACAACACCGCCCAGCTCGACGCGGCGACGTTCGACTGGATCGTCACCACCGATCCCCACTCCCTGAACACCATCCGCAACGAGTATCCCGGCGAGCGCGAGGTCCGGCACTACACCAACGTGCTGGCGGACCTTCTGGAAAGCGGCCGGCTGACGGTCACGCGGCCGCTGGGCAGGCGCGTGACGCTGCACGACCCCTGCCACCTGGGGCGTCTCAACAAGGAATACGACGCGCCCCGCCGGGTGCTGCGGGCCATCGGCTGCGACGTCGTCGAGATGCCCCGCTCGCGCGACAACTCGTTCTGCTGCGGCGCCGGCGGCGGCCGCATCTGGGTGCCGGACCCGCCGGGCACGGAGAAGCCTGCCCACCATCGCATGCACGAAGCCGCGGCGCTCGACGGGATCGATGTCTTCGTAACCTGCTGCCCCAAGGACCTTACGATGTTTGAAGACGCAAGGAAGGCCAGCGGCCACGAAGCGGATTTCGTGGTCGCCGACATCGCCGAACTGGTGGCGGAGGCCATCGAGCTGAAGATCGTCGCGCCGGAGCAGTTGCCCGCGCTGGCCGAACGCATCGCCGAATCCCTGGCGGCCAAGGTGACGGCGCGGGTCGTGCCGGACCTTCTGGACGCCCTGCTGAAGCAGGGCGTGACGCCGCTGCCCGCCCCCGCCGCCCCGCCGCCGCTCCCCGCCCCGGAAAGCACCCCCACCAACCCGGCACCGCCCGCCGAACCGTCCTTCGCGATTGCTCCGGTGAAGGCCGCCACGCTGGCCGAGTACGAGCGCCCGGCCAAGACCGGCCTGCGGGTCCTGGTCGCGGTGAAGCATGTGGGCAAACTGGGCGACGACTTCGGCTTCCGGGACGACGGCCTCGACGTCCGGGCCGAGGACCTCGACTTCCAGCTCAACGAGTTCGACGAGACCGCCCTGGAGGAGGCGCTTCGACTGGTCGAAAAGCTGGGCGGGGGCGAGGTGGTGGCGGTCACCATCGGGCCGGAGGACGCCGAGAGTTCGCTGCGCCGGGCTCTGGCGAAGGGCGCCCATCGCGGCGTCCGGGTCTGGAGCGACGGGCTGCCGCCGTCCGACCCGATCGCCGTCGCCGCACTGCTGGCCGGCGTCGCCGCGCTGGAAACGCCCGACCTCATCCTGACCGGCGTCCAGTCGAGCGATTTCGCCAACGGCGCCACCGCCGCCGCCCTGGGCGGCATCCTGCGCTGGCCGCACGCCGCGGTGGTCGTTGCCCTGATGTGGGACGGCCATGGCCGCATGGAGATCGTCCGCGAGCTGGAAGGCGGCGTGCGGCACGCCGCCACGCTGCCGGCCCCGGCGGTCCTGTCGATCCAGGCCGGCGCCAACGTGCCGCGCTTCGCCACCATGCGCATGATCAAGGAGGCCAAGGCCAAGCCGCTGGCGGTCGCGACCGAGGTCCGGCTCGCCCCCGGAACCTTTGGCGCCGCCGTCGCCGGGATGGCGTGCCCCCCGGTCGGTCAGGCCGTGATGATCGAGGGCTCCGCCGCCGACATCGCCGCCACGGTGGCCAGCATCATCCGCGACAAGAAAGGACTGTAATCATGGCTGGCATCCTTGTCATCGCCGAGCATCTGCGTGGGGCGTTGAGCCCGGCCACCGGAGAAATCATCGGCCTGGCCCGCACCCTGAAGGGCCGGATCGGCGGGCCGGTCACGGTCGCGCTGATTTCCGACCGCCCGCAGGACCTTGCGGCCGGGCTGGCCCTGGAGGGCGTCGATGAAGTCCTTCTGGTCACCGCCCCGTCGTCCCACTTCGACGCGGCCACCTATGAGGAGGCGGCCTGCCGCATCGCCGCGGACCTCATGCCGCGCCTGATCCTGATCGGCCACGGCGTCAACGGCATGAGCTACGGCCCGTCGGTCGCGGTCCGGCTGGGCGGCGGCTTCGTCAGCGACGCCATCGGCCTCGACGCGTCCAGCGGCCCCCTGACCGTCACCCGCGGCGGCTACGGCAACAAGGTCCTCACCACGCTGACGCTGGCGTCGGGGGCCCTGGCGACGGTCATGGTGCGCGGCGGCAGCGCCAAGGCCCCCGCCCCGGTCCAGGCCGTCTCCATGCGCGATTATGCCGTCGATTTCTCCGGCATCGCCGATCTCACCTCGCAGCACGTGGACTACCTCGACCCGCCGCCGTCGGACATCGACATCAACAAGGCGGAATTCATCCTGTCCATCGGGCGCGGCATCCAGGACGAGAAGAACATCGAGCGTTTCCGGATGCTCGCCGAACGCCTGGGCGCGACCCTGGGGTGCTCGCGCCCCCTCGCCGACGCCGGCTGGCTGCCCAAGGCCCATCAGGTCGGCCTTTCCGGCAAGATGGCGCAGAACTGCAAGCTGTACATCGCGCTGGGCATCTCCGGCGCGGTCCAGCACCTCCACGGCATGAAGCACGTGGAGACGATCATCGCCATCAACACCGACCGCAACGCGCCGATCTACAACGTGGCGACGTATGGCGCCTGCCTCGACGTGTTCGAGTTCGCGGACGCGTTGGAGAGAACGTGCAATTAAGAGATTGCGGGCCAGGATGCATATGCCCATCACCCGATGGCAAGCCGACAGGACCAGAACGCCCATGCGGAATTCGGAGATGATGCGCCTGATCAATCTGATCCCGGCGCCCGCCTTCGCGGTGGAAAGGAGCGGACGGGTCCGTCACGTCAACCGGCAGGCCGCCGATTTCCTTGGCCTTGCCCCCGGCGCGGATCCGGATTGCGATCTGACGACCGTCATCCGGCCGGCCCCTCCCGACACCCTTGCCGCCATCCTGGAGAACGGTTGCCACCGCGACGGCACGTCGCAAGGCACCGCCCGGCTGGTCCGCCCGGACGGAACGGCGATGGATGGGACGGTGTCGATGATCCGTGGGTCGACGGCCCCGGACAGCCTCGTCCTCTGCGTCTTTTCCAAGGCGCCCTTCCCGGCCGGCGCCATCGGCCGTCTGATGTGGGACAACGAAATCCTGAAGAGCATGGCCGAGGCATCGTCGGAAGCCATGTGGTGCATCGAGTTCGGGGAGCCGGTGGATCTCGCGGCCGGGCACGGCGAAATCATCCGGCAGGTGTTCGAGAACGAGTGCCGCTGGGTGCTGTGCAACAGCGCCATGGCAAAGGTCTACAACATCCCCGAGCACGTCGACCTGAACGAACAGCCGGTCCACCGCTTCTTCAGCCGCAGCCCGGAGAACGAGGCGTTCATCGAACGGCTCATCGAAGGGAACTTCTGCATCGACGGCGTTCCGTCCTGCGACATCCGCCACGACGGCACGCCGATCTACGTGGAAAACACCGTCCGCTGCCACATCGAGAACGGCATGCTGCTGCGGATGATCGGCACCGTCCGCGACCTTACCCCCTTCAAGAAGACGGAAATCCACCTGACCAAGCGCGAAGAGGAGATCCGCGAAATCCTCACGGCGCTGCCCGACGCGGTCGTCGTCATGGACCAGCAGTGCCACCTGCGCGCCGCCAACCCGGCGTTCGGGAAGATTTTCGACGTTTCGACCGACGCGTGGCTGGGCCGCGACATTCGTCCCCTGATCGACTTTTCCGGCCATCTTGGAAAGCTGCGCGGCAACGGCGGCGCCCGGTTCGTCGCGCAGGGAGGCGCGCCGGGACGCCCGGTCGTGCGCTGCGAAATCTCCCTGGCGCAAATGCCCGACCGGGATTCCGACACCTTCGTCGCCGTGTTGCGCCCCTTGACGGCCTGACCGGGCCGATACCGATCCGACGCGCGCCAAAGCCTGTGGAGATGGCATGGACATCAAGATGCAAGGTGATCACGGGGAAAACGGCGCATCCTCCGCGGAACTGTGGCGCGCATTCCGTGATCCGGTCCTCCACGCCGCCCTGAACCTGCTGCCGGACGGCCTTATCGTCGTTGACCAGGGCGGCGCCATCCACTTCATGAACTCGGCCGCCCAGGCCATTCTCGATTGCGGCGCGCTGGTGGGCCGCAGCCTGACGGCCCTGGCCGACGGCGTGATGAACGACGTCAAGGCCCTGGTGGAGGCCGCTTCGACCGGCAGCCGCCTGAATCGCGTCGAAGTCGCCGCCGATGGCCGGACCTTCCTGGTCTCCGTGCGTCCGATCTTCGGCTCGGACGGCAGCTTGGTCTTCACGATGATCATCCTGCGCAACCTCGACGCCATCGGCCGTCAGGCCAACGCCGCCGGCCAGGGCGGATTCGTATCCCTCGGCGACCGCGACAGCGGCGTCGGCGATGCGAAGCAGCTCTGCATGAGCCGCCGCTGGAAGGAACTGGTCGAGCAGTCGGTCAGGGCGGTGCGCATGGGCATCCGCGTGCTCATCATGGGCGAGTCCGGCGTCGGCAAGACCCAGATGGCCCATTACGTTCACAGAATGACCCTGGGGCCGAACCGCCCCTTCGTACACGTGAATTGCGCCAGCATTCCCGAATCCCTGTTCGAATCGGAAATGTTCGGGTACGAGCCCGGGGCGTTCACCGGCGCGCTCACCCGCGGCAAGAAGGGCTACGTCGAGGCGGCGGACGGAGGCACCCTGTTCCTCGACGAGGTGGGCGAAGTGCCGCTCCATTGCCAGGCCAAGCTGCTCAAGTTCCTTGAGGACGGCATGGTGCATCGCGTCGGCGCCACCGGCGGCCGGCGCGTCTCCGTCCAGTTCTTCTCGGCCACGAACCGGGATCTCCTGGGCATGGTGAAGGAAAGGGAGTTCCGCAAGGACCTGTACTACCGCCTCAGCTCGCTCATCGTCGAGGTGCCCGCCCTGCGGCAGACGCGGGAAATCATCCCCGATCTGATCCGCCTGTTCGCGGCGAAGCTGAACGCCCGGCGCGATCAGCCCTTCCAGATCAGCCAGGGATGCATGCAGCGCCTGCTCGCCTACGACTACCCGGGCAACATCCGGGAGATGCAGAACATCATCGAGCACCTGGCCGTCGTCAGCAACGACGTGGCGGAGGAATGGCACCTTCCCGGCAGCGTGCGGCAGAGCCCGTTGCCCAGCGACGAAAGGATGCCTGTGCCGGGCCTTGCCCCCGGCGCGGGGATGGAGCCCGCCGCGCTGGATGACCTGGGGATCTTCCTACCGCAACGGGGCCAACCCTTCCCCCAGCTCTCGCTGAAGGAAGAGGTGCGCAAGTACGAATCCTACCTCCTGAAGGAGGCGATCCGCAGCATCGGCAGCAAGCGCAAGGCCGCCGAGATGCTGGGGGTCGACATCGCCACCATCGTCCGCAAGACCCGCTGAGCGCTCCCGCGGGGGTCACGCGGACACCGGGGCGCGTCGGCACCGCCACGATGATGCGGAAGTTCTCGCCCGTGCCCGTGCCCCGGCGCTCCGCTTCCCACATCCGCACGTCCAGCATGAGCGGCTCTGGCCAAGGTCGCCTCCTTGGTCCGATCACGGACACCGGCACGCCTCATCACCTCAGGACTGCCAAGGCAGTGCTAGCGATGCTTGCCTCGTGTGTTGAGGGCGGCCAACAGCCCGGACGGCTGATGGGCGCGTGGTGGAGCGCCGTTCGGCATGACCGGGATCTGCGCGGCCATGCACGTCCGGCTCATTTCGGCCAGGGCGAGGGCGCGTCCCTCGATGCGCCGGCGGTCGTCACGGTGAAGCAGGCCGTAGCGCTGCGATGCCGCCCGCAGCGTCTCCAACGTCCCGGCATGGATGAGATCGCCCAGGGCATCGATCAGGCTCCGGTGCCGTTCCGACGCCGGATCGCACTCGTTGCGGGTCGCCTCGGCGAAGATGCCGACCGCGGTCATCGTCAAGCTGTTGAGTTTCTCCGACATGCGGAACGATGCACCCCCTCGATGGCCGCGCCACGGCGGGGCCGGCCTGGCGGTCAGGCGGAAACACCCAGCCGCTTTCCGATCATGGACCGCGCGTCGCCCTGCGGCACGTCCAGACACAGCACCAGCTCGTCGCCGATCAGCGTGACCGACTTCGCCGATCCCCGCGGCAGCGGGACCTTCCGGTCCATGCAGTAGCGGACCAGCGCAGCGGCGATCTCCTGCGCGGCGAACGCCACCACGGTGTCGTCGCCGTCGTCCGAGACGATCCGCAACGCGGCGGACACGCCGGCATGCTCCGACTTGGTGATCCCGAGGATGGAGCCGAACGGCAACGGCGCGCCCGCGTGGCGCCGCGCCTCCACCAGCGCCGTGATCACCTCGACATCGCGAAACACCAGAACCCTCAACTCTTTCATGCGTCCGCCAAACGTTCGGCATGCCGGACGGCCACCCGCGGCGCCGCGGCAACGGCCGTACCACGTTGACATCCCGACGTCGTCCTGAAAAGCAAGCAATTGCATCAAATTGCATCCACCCGGCGCATTCGCCCGCCGGACCGCAGGGGCCAGCCCCTCAAGGCTGCTGCCCCAGGGCGCGGGCGATCTCAACGTCCATTGAGGATTCGTCGTTGAACGACACGCGGGTTGCCGTGACCTGCACGCCGTCGATGGCGCCGATGCGCTCGGCGAGGCGGCGGCGGACGACCTCGCCGCCCTCCTGGTCGGTGGCCGGGAGCTTGACCAGCAGCGCGTCGTCGCTGAAGCGGCCGATCTGGTCGACGCTGCGCAACGTTTCCATGATGGTTTCGATGACCTGCGGCTCGCCGCTCAGCCGGGCGCGGTCGTCCCGGTAGCCAAGCCGCAGGGCGATGACCGTGTACGGGATGCCATAGCGGGTGTTCAGCCGGAGGTCGTTGCGCAACAGCTTGAGGAACACGCTGCGGCGGTACAGCGGCGAACCCGGTTCGATCAGCCGCTCGTCCTCCTCGTCGAACAGGCGGCCGGCCTTGGCCGCCGATTGCCCGAGCGCCGTCAGCTTGAACCCCCACACGTCCAGTTGCACAAGCTGTTCGACCGGCGTCCGGCTGCCGCAGCGGAAGCAGGAGGCCTCCACCGCCGGCTCGTCGAAGGTGATGCTGCACGACCGGCAGCGGACCAGCTCGCCGACGATCTCGTGATCGGTGCCGAGGTTGCGCATGGTGTGGCCGCATTTCGGACACTCCCTCCCCTTCCCCTGGCTTTCGAAGTCGCCGATCGGCGCCACGTAGCCGCACCGGAAATGGTGCATCACCGGCAGGCTTTCGATGTTGGCCGACCGGCACTCGACGCAGACCTCGCGCATGTTGAGCTGGTAGCTGCCGCAGCCGGGGCAGCGGTGGACGCGGTCGAAATGGATGCGGTTCAGGTAGTCGTTGGCGGCCAGGTACTCCAGGTCGGCGGTCAGCAACTCCTGCGTGCGGTCAACGATCCCCGGCCAGTAGACGAACCCGGCCGGCGTGTTGAGGGCCCAGGTCGGCATGATCTGCCCGCCCCGGTAGAGGATCAGCAGCAGCAGCGCCAGCCGCCGCTCCCGCGGGCTGCGGCCGCCGAGCGAGTTGAGGAATTCGATCTCGGATTTCTTGTCGAGCGCCCGGGCGTCCATGCATGCACCGTGAGAAACGAGAAACGGCCGATGGCCGGCAAACAGAAACCATGCCCTAGAATATGGTGAGGACCGACAGCGGGACGGGGATCCCCGGATGCATGCGGAACAGCACGTCGACCCGCTCGTTGTAGCGCAGCGCCTCGATCCTGGCCCCCTGCCCCGGGGCGAGCGCGAGCCGGACCGGCGCGTACTGCTGCCACTCCTGCCCCTGCCAGAAGTAGCGCTTCAGCTTGCCCGGCAGGCGTCCGACCTGCACGGGCAGCGCCGCGACGGTGGCGTGCAGCGGCTCGCGGCCGGTGGCACCGAACACGAGGGCGGGCATGCCCACCGCGATGCGGTCCATGTCCGATGCGTTGATGTAGGCGAGGATGGTCGGCACCTCCTCGTCCTGGATTTCCATGATCGTCTCGCCGGCGGCCACCACCTCGCCGGGCCGGCGCTCGCAGACGGTAACGACGCCCGACAGCTCGGCGCGCAACTCGTGATGGCTGCTCAGATCCAACAGCTTGCCCAGCTCCGTCAGGCGCCCCTGCAGCCCGGCGATTTGCTCCTGCAGTTCCAGCCGCGTGCGCTCGGCGTCGGCGATCCGGCTGCGCCACGTCGCCTCGCTCGACGCCTCGGAGGAAATCGCCTTGACCCAGCTGTTGTCGATGTCCAGCCACTCGTTCAGGGTGACCTGGCGCGTTTTCCACAGCGGCTCGATGGCCCCGCGCAGCGTCTGCACGTTTTCGCGCACCTTGGTCATGGCGCGGTGTTCGTGCGCCGCCGCGTTGGCCGCCTCGTCCGCCGCGGTGACGCGCGCGTTGTAGGCTTGGCGAAGCTGGTTCAGTTCGGCCTCGACGCGCGCGAACTCGGTCTGGTACTGCTGGACCATGATCTCGTTGCGCACGACGGCCAGCGGCGTGCCGGCCCGCACCGGCGTGTCGCAGGTCACGGCGGTGGACACGATCTGCGACGGGAATGGCGACGCCACGCGCATCACCTTCGCGTCCACCGCGCCCAGCGCGATGACCCGCAGCTCGCCGATCAGCAGGACCCAGCCAATGAAGAGGCCGGCCAGGAGCGGAAACAGCCAGCGACGCACCCAGGCGAGGAACGGGCGCAGGCGCACGAACACCGGTTCGAACCGGCCGAACAGCCGGTCGAACGTCACCAGAACCGCGGAACGCTGCCGTTCGACCGGCCCCTGCGGCCGGACGGCGATTCCCGTGCTGCGACGGCGGATCTTCACCTCAGTCCCACCTCTCCACCCGCGGCGCGGGTAGCCCCCGCATGCCGGACGGTCGGTGCCGGCCTGTCGGGCGCGGCGACCTCACCCTGAATAGCGCACCACCAGGCGTATCGCCAGTGATAGCTTCAAATTGTTACAATTTGTCCTTATTCATTGCGACCTGCATGAATTAGGATCAATCCGGTAATGGGCGCTTGATGAAGACGCAGTCGCGAACGCCCGGCCGGATTATCACGAGTAGGTTGTGGTGTAAGATGAAAGTACTGGTGCTTGGTGGTGACGGGTATCTTGGCTGGCCGGTGGCCATGCGACTTGCGGCCCAGGGGCACGAGGTCCATACCGTCGACAATTACCTGCGCCGCCGTCTTGCCCTCGAGACCCGTTCCGAAGCCCTCATCCCGACGCCGAACCTGAACGAGCGGGCGGAGGTCTACGCCGCCCGCACCGGCCGGACGATCGGCGTCAGCATCTTCGACTGCACGGACGGCCCCCGCCTGTCGGCGCTGGTGGAAGCCTTCCAGCCCGACACGCTGGTGCATTTCGCCGAGCAGCCGTCGGCCCCCTATTCCATGGCCGGACAGGACGAGGCGCGGCTGACGCTGGAGAACAACCTGCGCTCCACCTTCAACGTCGCCTGGGCGGTGCTGACCCACGCCCCACAGTGCCACATCGTGAAGCTGGGCACGATGGGCGAGTACGGCACGCCCGACATCGAGATCGAGGAAGGCTTCATCACGATCGAGCACAAGGGCCGGTCCGACACCTTCCTCTACCCGCGCGCCGCCGGGTCGCTCTACCACACCACCAAGATCATGGACACCGACCTGCTGTGGTTCTACAGCCGGCTGCACGGGCTGACGGTGACCGACCTGATGCAGGGGCCGGTCTACGGCCTGTCCACCGACGAGGCGGACCTCGACCCGGCGCTGGTGCCGAACTTCCACTACGACGACATTTTCGGAACGGTGATCAACCGGTTCCTGGTGCAGGCCGTCCAGGGCATCCCGCTGACCGTCTACGGCAAGGGCGGGCAGACGCGCGGCTACATCAACATCCGCGACACGCTGCGCTGCATCGAACTGGCGATCACCAACCCGCCGGCGCGCGGCGAGATGCGCATCTTCAACCAGTTCACCGAGCTGTTCAGCATCCTGGACATCGCCGAACGGGTGCGGACGGCGGGCCGCGAGCTCGGCCTCGACGTGCAGGTGCAGAGCGTTCCCAACCCGCGCCGGGAGAAAGAGAAGCACTTCTACAAGCCCGCCAACGGGCACCTGCTGAACCTCGGGCTGGAGCCGCACTACATGACGGGCGGGGTGCTGGCCGGCATGCTGGAGCGGATCATGAAGCACCGCGACCTCATCCACCCCGAAAAGATCCTGCCGCGCGTGCGCTGGTCGGGGTAAGCGGGATTCCGATCGGGCGCGTCACGTCATGACGTCGATCTGCGACCAGCCGCCGCCCAGCGCCTTGTAGAGCGCCACCAGGTCCTGCATCGCCGCGGCTTCCGTGGCGATCAGCGCCTCCGTGTTCTCGGTCAGCGCGCGCTGGGCGGTCAACACGTGGACGATGTCCTTCAGGCCCCGGTCGTACAGGTCGCGGGCCAGTTGGAGGGCGCGGCGGGAATCCCGCACGGCGCTCTCCAGTTCGCGGCGGCGGATCTGCCCCTGGGCGTAGCGGACGAGGTTGCTCTCCACCTCCTCCAGCGCCTGGAGCACCGTCTGGCGATGCTCCGCCAGCGCACCGTCCGCCCGGGCATTCGCCGCGGCCACCTGCCCGTACAGACGTTCGCGGTTGAACAGCGGCATCAGGATGCCGGCACCGATCCGCCAGACCACGCTGTCGGCCATGAACAGGTCGGAGAACCGGCTGCCGCGCAGGCCGACGGTGCCGGTGAGGGAGAAGCGCGGGAACAGGTCGGCGGTGGCGACGCCGATCTCGGCCGTCGCGGCGTGCAGCGCGCGCTCGGTGCGGCGGATGTCCGGGCGCCGCTTCATCAGGTCGGACGGCAGGCCGACCGGCACGATGTCCGGCGCCGCCGGAAGCGGGCGCGACGCGGTAAGCCGGTCCACGAGCGCGGTCGGCTGGTCGCCGGTCAGCACGCCGATGCGGTGCGCCGCCGCCGCGATCCGCGCGCGCAGGCGCGGGATGTCCGCCTGGCTGGCCTTCAACTGCGCGTCGGCCCCGACGACGTCGTATTCGAGCGCCAGCCCGCTGCTCAGCTTGTTGCGGGTCCGCTCGGCGAACCGCTTCTGCAGCTCGATGGTGGATTCGGCCAGCCCCATGCGCCGCTGGTCGGCCCGCAGCTCGACGTAGTTGCGCGCCACCTCGGCGGCCACCAGCAGCAGCACGTCGCGCGCCGATTCCACGGCGGCGTCGTAGCGGGCGCCGGCCGCCTCGACGCTGCGCCGCCCGCCGCCGAAGATGTCCAGTTCCCAGGCCACGGCGAACAGGTCGATGCGGGGATCGGTGGAGGCGTCGCTCACCGTGTGCAGCGCCCGCGCCTCGCGCACGCGGGCCTTGGCGGCCGCCAGTTGCTGGTTGTTGGCGGCGGCCCGGCCGACCAGTTCGGCCAGCAGCGGGTCGCCGAGATTCGACCACCACGCCTGATCGGGCGCGTCGGCGGTGAAGGCGATGCCGCCGTCGGCGGCCGGCGCCTTCTCGCCGAAGCGCGCGGGGGCCGCGTTCTCCGGCCTGGCGTAGTCGGGACCGACCGTGCACGACGCGAGCGCCACGGCGCACAGCGCCGCCACCAGACCGACCTTCACCACGGAATCCGCACCCTTCGCTCAGACCGGCGGTCCTTGATTGCTTCCATCATGTGCCGCCGTTATCAGATGACGAGCATTGCATCCGTCAGCTGCTTCATCGTCAACCCGGAAAGCAGAACCTGCTGGGTCGGCAACAGATTGATCACCAGGCCCTGGTCGGTGTCCTGGGCCAGGGCCTTGACCTCCGCCTTGCTGGCGAAGTGGAAGTCGGTCAGGTCGAGCACGTCCTGCGCCGGGGCGAAGTCGCGCACCAGATCGTTGCCGTCGCCGCGCCGGACGACGTAGGTGTCGGTGCCGGTGCCGCCGGTGAAGCTGTCGTTGCCGAGGCCGCCCACCATCGTGTCGATGCCGTCGCCGCCGTAGAACACGTCGTCGCCGTCGTCGCCCTGAAGGCTGTCGTCGCCGTCCTGTCCCCACAGCGTGTCGTTGCCCTCGCCGCCGATGGCCGTGTCGTTGCCCATGTTGCCGTTGAGCACGTCGTTGCCCAGCTCGCCGTACACGACGTCGTTGCCATCGCCGCTGTACACGCGGTCGTCGCCGTCGTCGCCGTGGCCCTCGTCGTCGCCGCCGCCCATGGCGATGGTGTCGTTGCCCGTACCGCCGTAGACCAGATCCACCCGGCCGCCGCCGGCGCCGCCGTTGTCGCCCTGGTAGTTGTCGTTACCGCCGCCCAGCCACACATCGGCGCGCAGGTAGGTGCCGTTCATGGCGATGGTGTCGGACTTGTCTCCGGCATCCTCGACATCCTTGTCGCCGTAGATCTGGAACGACAGGTCGGCGTCCAGGCCGGTCAGCACCATGTTGTCGAGGCCGTCGCCGCCCTGCACCTTGCGCACGTCGAACACGCCGCCGTCGTCGACGTAGGTCAGGTTGAAGACGTCGTTGCCGGCGTCGCCGTTGACCAGGATGGCGCCGTCGGCGTCGCTGATGGTGTCCACGCCGGCGCCGGCCTGGATCTCGTCCAGCAGGCCCAGGCCACCGTCGAGGGAGTCGTTGCCGGCCTCGCCGTACAGCGTGTCGTTGCCGTCGCCGCCCAGCAGGGTGTCCTTGCCGCCGCCGCCGTAGAGCGTGTCCTGCCCGGTGCCGCCATCGGCGTAGTCGTTGCCGCCGCCGACCTTCACGAGGTCGTTGCCGCTGCCGGCGTTGACCTCGTCGACGCGACCGGTGGCGCTGTCGGTCATGTCGGCGGTGTAGACGTCCGCCCCGCCGCCGAGCCGCACCTTGGCGTAGGCGTAGGTGCCGGCCAGCGTGACGGTGTCGACGTTGTCGCCGGCTTCGTCGCTCACGTCGTCGCCGTCGATGGCGAAGAGCAGGTCCGCGTCGTTGCTGGTGACCGAGACCGTGTCGACGCCGTCGCCGCCGGAAATCGTGCGGACCAGGTCGGCGCGGCTGCCATCGTCGGTGAACACCAGCGTCAGCTTGTCGGTGCCGGTGCCGCCGTTGGCCTCGATGACGCCGTCCAGGTCGGTCAGCTCGTCGTTGGCCGCGCCGGCGTCGAGCTTGTCGAACAGGCCGGCGCCGCCGTCCAGCTTGTCGGCGCCGGCACCACCGTCGATGGTGTCGTTGCCGTCGCCGCCGGCCAGGGAGTCGTCGTTGTTCTCGCCGTACATCACATCGTCGCCGGCACCGCCGTCGATGGTGTCGTTGCCGTCGAAGCCGCGCAGCGTGTCGGCGCCGTTCTCGCCCATCAGCACGTCGTCGCCGCCGTTGCCGAACAGGGCATCCTGGTCCTCGCCGCCCAGCAGCGTGTCGCTGCCGTAACCGCCGAAGAGCTGGTCGTCCCCTTCATCGCCGTAGGCGAGGTCGTTGCCGCCACCGGTGCGGATGTCGTCGTTGCCGGTCCCGCCGCGCACGCGGTCGACCTGCAGCGGCGTGTTGGTGTTGGTGCCGGAATTGTCGCCCTGGTAGGAGTCGTTGCCGCCGCCCAGCGTGACGTCCACCGACGCGTAGCTGCCCGCCAGCGTGATCTTGTCGGCACCATCGGAGGCCGACTCCCCGTCGCCGTCGGCCTTGATCGACAGGCGCAGGTCCGACAGCGTGCTGGTCAACGTCATGGTGTCGGCGCCCGCACCGCCGATCAACTGCCGCTGCACGTCGGGATCCTCGATGCGCAGCTTGTAGTCGATGGTCATGGTGTCGTCGCCGCTGCCGCCATCGGCAACCGCCGTGCCGTCAGCGTCGCGGAAGTAGTCGGCACCGTCGCCGCCATCCAGCGTATCGTTGCCGACCGAGCCCGACAGGGTGTCGTCGCCGGCCCCACCGCGCACAAGGTCGTCGCCGCCACCCGCGGCCAGCTTGTCGTTGCCAGCACCGCCGTCCAGCGTATCGGTGACCGTGTTTTGTATGGCCACAATGTCGTCGCCGTCACCGGCATCGACCGCCACAGTCACCGGAATGGAGCCCAGCGCGTCCACCAGCACCGTGTCGTTGCCCGCACCGGTGCGGACGTTCAGCGTGCCCTGGGCGCCCGCGGCGTGGACGACCAAGGAGTAGTTGTCAAAGGTGACGCCGTCATTACCGTCGCCGGTCACGACCGTGCCACCCAGCCCGTCCTGGATGTTGACCGTGGAATCGCCGCCGTCGCCCATGACGACGTCGCTGCTGACGAACTTCCGCGTCGTCACGGTCTGGCCGCCCGCCGCCTCGACATAGACGTTGCGCACGGTGCCGATGCCCGTGTCGGCGGTGACCGTCGGGTTGTCGGCCGCGTCGCGGACGACGGACACGGTGCTGGTCGCCGCGACCCCGGCGATGTCCATGACGCGGCCATCCACCGACCGCGTGCTGTTGGCGCCCGCGTAAGGCAGGACGTAGCTGTCGCTGCGGTCCTGCTCGCCGCCCGCCGTCACGGCGTTGCTGACGACGATGCGGGACGGCGCGTCCTCGACCTTGACGTGGAGCCGGGCCTCGGTCGTCGCGCTGTCGCCGGCGTCCTCGGTGGCGACCGCCTTCACCGTCAGGTCGCCCTCGAAGCCGTCGGTGGCGCTCAGCGTCAGGCCGTCCAGTTCATCGGCGCCCAGCGTCCAGCTTCCGTCGGCGTTGCGGGTGCCGGCGGACAGCGTGGCCCCGTCCGGCAGGCCGGAGACGACGACCGTCAGCGTTTCCGACCCGTCGGTGTCCTTGAGGGCGGCGGAGATGTCGAGCGCCAGCGGTTCGGCGACGGAGCCGCTGGCGTCCGCCACCGCAAGCTCCGGCGCGTCGGCCTTCGCCACCACGGCCACGTTGAGCGCGGCGCTGCTGCTGAAGGTCGTGCCGTCCACCCGCTCGCCGGACAGCGTGACGGTCAGCGTCACATCGCCGCTGTAGTCTTCCACCGGGACGAAGGCCAGGGCGGACAGGTCCCAGCCGGAAATGTCCACCGCGCCACCGTCGACGACGACGCTGTGCGTGCCGTCCGTCAGCTCGGCGCCAGCGGGCAGGCCGTCGACCGTCAGCGTCGGTGTACCGGTGGCGCCCGGCGCCGTGGCGACGCCGATCGCCAACGAAATGCGCGTGTCCTCGTCGCCCGACGCGGCCGACACGGTCAGCGTCGGATCGGCCGGCAGCGTATCGTTGCCGTCGCCACCCGAGAGGGTGTCGTTCCCGTCACCGCCGGACAGGGTGTCGTTCCCGTCACCACCCGAGAGGGTGTCGTTCCCGTCACCACCGGACAGAGTGTCGTTGCCATCGCCACCGGAGAGGGTGTCGTTTCCTTCGCCGCCGGACAACGTGTCATTACCGCCGCCACCGGAAATGGTGTCGTTCCCTTCACCGCCGGACAGCGTGTCATTACCGCCGCCACCGGAGACGGTGTCGTTGCCGTCACCGCCAGACAAGGTGTCGTTGCCATCCCCGCCGGAGAGGGTGTCGCTCCCGTCATCGCCGGAGAGCGTATCGTTGCCGTCTCCGCCCGAGAGGGTATCGTTCCCGCCACCGCCGGGCAGCGTATCGTTCCCACCGCCGCCGGACAGCGTGTCATTGCCGCCACCACCGGAGACGGTATCGTTCCCGCCACCACCCGACAGCGTATCGTTCCCGTCGCCACCGGAGAGGGTATCGTTCCCATCGCCACCGGTCAGCGTGTCGTCACCTCCGCCCAGCGGCAGGATGGCCACGCTGAACGACGTCGACTCCGTGGACGTCGTGCCGTCGGTCTCCGTGCTGGTGACGGCAGCCGTCAGGGCGATGGTGCCGTCGAAGTCGGCGGGCGTGCTCAGCGTCAGGCCGGACAGGTCGGACGGGCTCAGCGTCCAGGTGCCGTCGGCGTTGCGCGTGCCGGCCGACAGGGTGGCGCCGTCCGGCACGCCGGACAGGACGATCGACAGCGTCTCCGACCCGTCGGCGTCGGCAAGCGCCGCCGAAAGGTCCAGCGCGACCGCCTCACCGGCCGTGCCTCCGGCATCGGCCACCGTCAGCGTCGGCGTGTCGACCACCGGCGTGACGGTGATGGTCAGCGACGCCGTGGCGACGCCGTCCGCCTGACCAGCGGCGGTGGCGCGGACCGATAGGGCGATGTCGCCGCTGAAGTCCTCGGGCGGCGTCAGCGTCAGCCCGTCGAGGTCGCCGGCGGACAGGGTCCAACTGCCGTCCGCGTTGCGGGTGCCGGCGGACAGCGTTGCGTCGTCCGGCACGCCATCGATGGTGATCGTAAGATCCCCCACCTCGCCCGGATCGCCGAGCGACGCATCGATGCTCAGCGCGATGGCCGAGTCCTCGGCGCCGGAGGCGTCCGCCACGGTCAGCACCGGCGCGTCGGCGACCGGCGCCACGGTGATGGTCAGGCTGCCCGACGCCGTCGCGGTGCCGCCGCCGGCCTCGGCGGCGGTGGCGGTCACGTCCAGGGAAATGGTGCCGCTGAAGTCCTTCGGCGAGGTCAGCGTCAACCCGTCCAGATCACCCGAGCCCAGGGTCCAGGTGCCATCGTCGTTGCGCGTTCCGGCAGACAGGGATGCGCCATCGGGCACGCCGGCGATGATCACCGACAGCGTCTCGGAGCCGTCCACGTCGGCCAGCGCCGCCGTGACGTCCAGGGCGATGGCCGAATCCTCGTCCCCGTCGGCGTCGGCCACGGTCAGCATCGGCGCGTCGGCGACGGGGGTGACCGCCACCGTCAGCGTGGCCGTGGTCGTGGCCGTGCCGCCGGCTTCACTGCTGACACCGGTGACCGACAGGGTGATGGCGCCGCTGAAATCCTTGGGCGGGGTCAGAGTCAGCCCGCCCAGGTCGGCCGCCGCCAGGGTCCAGGACCCGTCCGCGTTGCGGATGCCGGCCGACAGGGTGGCGCCGTCCGGTACGCCAGCGATGGTCAGCGACAGCGTTTCCGAGCCGTCCACATCACCCAGCGCCGCCGCGAGGTCGAGCGCGATGGCCGTGTCTTCGGCGCCCGAGGCGTCGGACACCACCAGTTCCGGCGCGTCGACGACCGGCGTCACCGACACCGTCACCGTCCCGGTCCGCGTGGCCGTGTCGCCATCCGCTTCGGTCGCCGTCGCAGTGACCGTCAGCACCAGGTCACCGCTGAAGTCCGTGGGCGGTGTCAGCGTCAGGTCAGGCACGTCCCGGCCGTCCACCGTCCACACGCCGTCGCTGCCGCGGCTGCCGGCCGACAGCACGGCCCCATCCGGAATGCCGCCGATGGCGACCGACAGCGTCTCCGACCCATCGGTGTCCGTCAGCGCGGCGTCAATGTTCAACGCAATGGCCGTGTCTTCCGCCCCGGTGGCGTCGCTCACCGACACGACCGGCGCGTCGGCGGCGCCGGCCACCGACACCACCAGCGTCGCCGAGGTCTGCGCCGTGGTGTCGCCATCCAGGCTCGTCGCCGTCACCGTCAGAGCGTAATCGCCGCTGGCGTTGGCCGGCGGCGTGAAGGTCAGCCCCTTGAGGTCCGCCGCACCCAGCGTCCACGACCCGTCGGCGTTGCGCGTGCCGGCCGACAGCGACGCCCCGTCCGGCACGCCGGAGATGGTGACCGACAGCGTCTCCGAGCCGTCCGCGTCCGCCAGCATCGCCGCGAGGTCGAGCGCGACGGCCGTGTCCTCGATCCCGGAGGCGCCGGCGACACTCAGCACCGGCGCGTCGGCGACGGGGGTCACGTCCACCGACACCGTCCGTGTCGTCTCGGCCGCGTCACCGTCCGCTTCCCTGCCGGTGGCGGTGACGGTCAGGTCGATGCGGCCGCCGAAGTCGGACGGCGGCGTCAGCGTCAGCCCGTCCAGTTGGGCCACCGTCAGCGTCCAAGACCCGTCGGCGTTGCGGGTACCGGCCGACAGCGTCGCCCCGTCCGGCACGCCCTTGAGCGTGACCGCCAGCGTCTCCGACCCGTCCGTATCCCGCAGCGCCGCGCTCAGGTCGAGCGCGATGGCGGTGTCCTCGGCGCCCGACACATCGCTCACGGTCAGCACCGGCGCATCGGCGACCCCGGCCACGGCGACGGTGAGGGTGGCCGTGGCCGTTTCGGTGCCACCACCGGCCTCGGTGCTGGTCGCCGTCACCGTCAGGGCGATCTCTCCGCTGAAGTCCTTGGGCGGGGTCAGCGTCAGCCCGTTCAGCTCCGTGGCGCTCAGCGTCCACGACCCGTCGGCGGCGCGCGTGCCGGCCGACAGGGTGGCGCCTTCGGGCACGCCGGCAACGCTGACCGAGAGCGTCTCGGACCCGTCCACATCGGCCAGCGCCGCCGCGAGGTCGAGCGCGATGGCGGTGTCCTCGGCGCCCGACACGTCATTCGCAGTCAGCACCGGCGCATCGGCGACCCCGGCCACGGCGACGGTGAACGTCGCCGAGGAGGAGGCCTGCGCACCGTTGCCCGCCTCGGTGCCGGTGGCGGTCAGGGTCAGCGCGATCTCGCCACTGAAGTCCGTGGGCGGGGTCAGCGTCAGACCCCGCAGGTCGGCCACGTCCACCGTCCAGGACCCGTCCGCGTCGCGCGTGCCCGCCGACAGCGTGGCCCCGTCCGGCACGCCGGCGATGGTCACCGACAGCGTTTCCGAGCCGTCCACATCGGCCAGCGCCGCCGCGACGTCCAGCGCGATGGCGGTGTCCTCGGCGCCGGCAACGTCCGCCGCGCGCACGTCCGGCGCGTCGGCGACCGGCGTCACCGTCACGGTGAGGCTGCCCGTCGCGGTCGCGGTGTCGCCGTCGGATTCCGTGCTGGTGGCGGTGACCGACAGGGCGATGGCGCCGCTGAAGTCCTTGGGCGGGGTCAGCGTCAGCCCGTCGAGGTCGCTCGCCGCCAGGGTCCAGGTCCCGTCCGCGTTGCGGGTGCCGGCGGACAGCGACGCGCCGTCCGGCACGCCGGCAACGATGACCGCCAGGGTCTCGGAGCCGTCCACGTCCGTCAGGGCGGCGCGCAGGTCGAGCGCGATGGCGGTGTCCTCGGCCCCCGAAGCGTCGGACACCGCCAGCACCGGCGCGTCGGCCGCCCCGGCCACGGCGACGGTGAGGGTGGCCGTGGTCGTTTCGGTGCCGCCGCCCGCCTCGGTGGCGGTGGCCGTCACCGTCAGGGAAATAGCGCCGCTGAAGTCCTGC
>DASPIO010000323.1:0-6696 GCA_035629155.1 Azospirillum sp.
CCACGGTGGCCTTGTCGAGCGACATGCCTGTACTCTCTTCCGCGACGTCCTGGGAAAAACGGCTCGGAAGCTAGCACCCGATGGCGGGATCCGCAACGATGGATGGA
This sequence comes from Azospirillum sp., assembly GCA_035629155.1. GTDB lineage: Bacteria > Pseudomonadota > Alphaproteobacteria > Azospirillales > Azospirillaceae > Azospirillum. The sequence continues at coordinate 108 of DASPIO010000323.1, forward strand.
TTTTTCACGTCTCCCGCGCGCGGGCGTCGGCGAAGGACAGCAGGCCCAGCGTGCGCACGACCGCCGCATCGTCCGGCACCTGCGCGTCGAAGCGGCAGAGGTTGACGATGACCACGTCCGCCTCGGACGGCGCCGTCGCCACGAAGCAGCCATAGTCCTGCCCCTCGTGGCGCAGCGCGTAGCGTTCGAAGGCGTAACGGCGCCCCTGCTGCACCGTGGCGCCCTCGCCCACCGCCGTGGCGGCGCTGCCGTCGGGGATGAAGAAGCGCTTCACCTCGCCCGGCGCCCGGCCGCGCGCCTCGAACACGCCGCTCTGCGCCTGCCCGTAGATGACCGAGGTGTAGCCCTCGTCCTTGGCATAGATGGCGGTGAAGGTACGGATGCCGTCGCGCTGTTCGTACAGCAGTTCGTCGGGGAAGCGGCCGCCGTAGGTCTCGTCGGCGAACAGCACCGGCGACACCTTGGGGTCAATGGCGTGGTCCGGGGCGTGGTCCGGTTCGGCGGCTGCGGGAACCGCCCAGCACAGCAGGGTGAGCCACAGCCAGGGACGCGCACGCATCGCCACCTCCACCGACGCCGAGCTTCAGCATGGCCCCGTTCGGGGGGCGCCGGCCAACGGGCATCCGAGGGGGTGCCGGTCGCGAACGGAGTGCGCCCCACGGCCGCTTTGCAGCCTTGCCGCTCTCGCCTGACGCGCCTATGGTCGCGGCCATGATCCACGACCTCCGTGACCTCGCCGCATCCCTGCCCAAGGGCGGGCGCCTCCTCGGCCTCGACGTCGGCACCAAGACCATCGGGCTGGCTGTGTCCGACCCCGGCCTCGTGGTCGCTTCGCCCATCGGCACCATCGAACGGCGCAAATTCACCCAGGACGCGCAGGAACTGGCGCGCAAGATCCGCGACTACGACGTCAAGGGGCTGGTGCTGGGGCTGCCGCTCAACATGGACGGCAGCGAGGGGCCGCGCGCGGAATCGACCCGTGCGCTCGCCAAGAACCTGATGGAGCGGCCGGACCTGCTGGGTTGGGAGGCGGAGATCGCCTTCTGGGACGAGCGGCTGTCCACGGCGGCGGTCGAACGCTTCATGATCGGCCAGGACATGACCCGCAAGCGCCGGGGCGAGGTGGTGGACAAGATGGCCGCCGCCTACATCCTTCAGGGTGCCCTGGACTGGCTGGCGAACGCCCGCCGTCAGGCGGAGCGCGACGCGGCCGGGGACGACGAGGACGATACCTGAACGGCGGGCCTTGCGCCGCGTTCGGGGGAGCCCTGCGCCAAGCAAGCGTGAACGTGGCGGTGGGAGCGGCTATGCTCACCGCCCCACCCCCGCCGCCCCTCCCCGATGATCGCCGTCTTCGCCGCGCTGGCCCCGATCTTCCTGCTGATCCTGTTCGGCCACGGGCTGCGCCGTGGCGGCGTGGTGCCGGACGCCTTCTGGCCAGCCGCCGACCGCCTCACCTACTTCCTGTTCTTTCCCTGCCTGATCGTCGACGAGCTGTCGAAAGCCAAGCTTGCCGCGCGCGACGTGCTGGGCATGGGCACGGCGCTGGAAGCCGGCGTGCTGACGGCGGCGGCGCTGATGCTGCTGGGGCGGCGCTGGATGGCGCTGGGCGGGCCGGCCTTCACCTCCGTGTTCCAGGGGGCGATGCGCATGAACACCTACGTCATCCTGGCGGCAGCGCGCACGCTCTACGGCCCGGCCGGGCTGGCGCTGACCGCCGTGGGCATCGCCGTGGCGGTGCCCACGGTGAACGTGCTGTGCGTGCTGGCCCTGGCGCGCCACGGCAGCAACGCCCAGGGCGCCGGTGCGCGGGCCATCGCCACCGGGCTGGCGAAGAACCCGATCATCCTCGCCGCGTTGGCCGGCGCCGTGCTGAGCCTGAGCGGCATCGGCCGGCCGCCGGTCGTCGGCGACATCGTGGAGATCCTGGCGCGCGCCGCGCTGCCCATGGGCCTGCTGTCGGTCGGTGCCGGGCTGGACCTGGGTGCGGCGCGCGCGGCCGGGCGCGGCGTGGCGATCGCCACCGCCCTCAAGCTGCTGGTGGTTCCGGCGGTGACCGGGCTGACCGGCCTGCTGATCGGCCTGGATGGGTTGCCGCTGACCATCGCCGTGCTGTTCAACGCCGCGCCCTGCGCGGCCAGCGCCTATGTGCTGGCCCGCCAGATGGGCGGCGACCACGGGCTGATCGCCAGCATCATCACGGTGCAGACGCTGCTGGCGGCGCTGTCGCTGCCCATCGTGCTGGTGGCGTTCGGCTGAGGCGGGAGCCCGTCAGCCGAACCGCTCCCCGATCAGGCGGTAGAACCAGAACGCCTCGTCCTCGGCCATGAGTTCGTTGAGCCGTCCGGGGGCAAGGCCGGTCATGCGGCGGACGGCGCGGCCCATGTGCGACTGGTCGGCGAACCCGGCGTCGCTGGCGAGCCCTGCGAGGTCCAGGGGGCCGGCGTCCCGGCTCCGGCTGGCGCGGACGGCCACGTCCTCGACGCGGGCGAAGAGCTGCAGGTCGCGGTGGCTCTGGCCGGTCCAGGCCTTGACGCGGCGCTGCGCCTGCCGCACGCCCCGGCCGGCCCTGGACAGCGCGGCCCGCACCGCCAGGGTGCGCAGCCAGTCTCCCATGAGCGGCATGAGGCTGGCCTCGCGCGGGTTCGGGCCGGACCACAACGGCTCCAGCAGGGCCTCCAGGTGGTGGAAGGCTGCGTCCGCCGCCTCCGGCGCCAGGAGGGAACGGCAGGCCGCGGCGAACGGGCCGGACACCGCCGCCTCCAGCGGCAGGATGCGGTCGACCAGCGACTCCGCGCCGGCGCCGGTGAGACGGGCGAGGGAATCGGGGTAGAAGGCGACCGACAGGGCGTGGACCGGCCCCGGCGACCAGCTCGCCATCGGGCGGCGCTGCGGCCCGGACAGGATCAGGCGCGGCAACGGCGGGCCGAGGACCGGGCGGCCGTCGTCCCCGCGCGCCTCCACCATGTGCAGGGTGCCTTCGAAGATCCACGAGACCAGCGACATCGGCGTCGCCGGGTAATAGTTGAAGCGCTGGCCGTCCGACAGCGCGATTCCGCGCGTGTCGCGCTCCACCCCCATGAACACGCAAGCAGAGAGATCCGGGCGCGGGAACAGCAGGCGGGCCGAGGGAGCGGGCGGCATGGCGGGTGTCGTTTCCGTTCTATACGGCCGGGCGGGTTCCGGACGAGACAGGGCCACGAGACATCAGCACCGAGCCACCGGAGCCCGACCATGCCCAGGACCATACTTCAGGGGCGCTTCCGCCACAAAGCCCGCAGCCTCGCCACTCTCACCCTGGCCTGCGCGGACGTGCTGGCCCGCCGTGCCGCCGGCCGGCCGCTGGTGCCGGCGTGGAGCATTCCCTTCGAGATCGGCAACCTGTTCTGGCGGGCGCAGTTCAACCACGCCTTCGCGCTGACGGACATCGCCGAGGCCCGCGCCTATTTCGACAGCTTGGTGCCCGTCGTGGATGGGGCACCGGAGGTCGACGTCCGGCCGAGCCTGCCCGGCGAGCCGCGCGGCGACTGGCTCGTCCCACGCACCCGCAGGGGCAAGGCCACCGTGCTCTACTTCCACGGCGGCGGGTACACGTTCTACGCCGCCGTGACGCGCCACTTCATCGCCATGCTGGCCGATACGCTGGGCCTGCCCGTCTTCGCCCTCGACTACCGCCTGACGCCCGAGCACCCCCACCCGGCGCAGATCGAGGACGCGCTGGCGGCGTACCGGTTCGTGCTCGCCCAAGGCGTCGATCCGGCCCGCCTCGCGGTGTGCGGCGATTCGGCGGGCGGCCACCTCACGCTGATGACGATCGCCGCGCTGCGCGAGGCGGGGTTGCCCCAGCCCGCGATCGGCATCGGCATCAGCCCGTGGACCGACGTTGGCCGGCGCGGCATCAGCCAGTTCGGCAACGACCGCTACGATCTGGTGCAGGGATACATGACTTTGCAGTTCGCGGCGTGGCTCAAGGGTGCGGGCGGCTCCACCGACGCCGAGCTGTCGCCCATCGCCCAGGATTTCCGGAACACGGCGCCGCTCTACCTTCATGCCGGGGGGAAGGAGATCCTCGTCGACATGATCCGCGACTTCGCCCGGATCGCCCAGGCACAGGGGGCGCGGGTCCGGCTGGACGTGTGGGAGCACATGACCCACGAGTTCCACGCCCACGGGCAGACCCTCGCCGACAGCCGGGAAGCGCTGGACCGCATCGGTGAGGCGATCCGGTGGGCAACCGAAGGAGCGGGGACTTTCCCGTCGATCCCACGGACCGAGGTGGATGGCCTCGGCGGTCAGGGCGGTTCGGGCGCGCTCTCCGGGAACTGTTCCAGGTCGTCGGTGATCTCGTAGTAGTCGGGCTTGCTCGCCACCTGAATGTGGCGGACGGTGGGGAGGCCGGTCGGCTGGTCGAGCGAACCGGCAGCCACGTCCACCAGCGCCTCCCCGTCGCCCTGCCAGAACAGCGACGAGCCGCAGGTGCCGCAAAATCCCCGTTGCGCCTTGGCGGACGAGCGGTACCACGTGAGCGTGGCGTCGGATTCGACGCGCACTGCGGCTCGCGGCACGGTGATGTAGGCACCGAAATGGCCGTGGAACCGACGGCATTGGGAACAGTGACAGTTGACGACGCCGAGCGGCCGCTCCGTCACCACGAAGCGGACGGTGCCGCACAGGCATCCTCCCGGCAGTGTGCTCACGTCCCGCTCCTCTGCGATTGCGACAGGGCGGCGTGCTCCGTGCTGGTCAGCCGCGGCAGGCCGTCCTCGCCGATGTCGTAGTAGTCGCCTTTGAACTCCACCCAGATGTGTCGGCGGGCGTGCAGTTCCGTCGGCTCGTCCAGGCTGCCGGCGGTCACGTCCAGGCGCGGCTCGCCGATCGGGTCCCAGAACAGGCCGGAACCGCAGCGGGAGCAGAACCCCCGCCGCGCCTTGTCCGACGACTGGTACCAGGCCAGCGTCTCGTCCTTCACCATGCGGAACGCGTCGCGCGGGAAGCCGGTGTAAGCGCCGACGTGGCTGTGCTGGCGGCGGCACTGGCCGCAGTGACACAGCGTGACCGGCGCCGGCCGGCTGCCGATCTCGTAGCGCACGCCGCCGCACAGGCAGCCGCCGGTCCAGATGGTCTTCCCGGTCATCGTCAGCCCTGCCAGAACGGCTTCTCGGCCTCGTGGTCGGCGTCGGCGCGCGACACGCCGATGTCGCTCAACAGATGGTCGGGAAGCGACACCAGCGCCAACCGCTGACGACGCCGTTCGTTCCAGGTCGCCACCGTGTCGGCGACGCCCATCAGGAAACGGCCGAACGCGTTGCCCACATTCGGTGAGGTCCCCAGCCCGGTGCCGGAATGCGCGGTGCCCGGGAACCCGCTGTTCGTGCTCTGCGACATGCTGATACCCTCTCTTGCGTGGCGCCGGTCCGCGACGTCCCCGCGGCCCTCGGCAGCAATCTCTCCCGTGCACTGAGAATGGGCGACCCGCTTCTTGCGGACAAACGACCGTTTCTCATAGAATCGATTAGGAAAACTAATCCGATGCCTTGCCCGCACGGAACCGCCGGGAGCCCCCATGTCGCGCCGCCTGCCGCCACTCAACGCCCTGCGTGCTTTCGAGGCGGCGGCCCGCCATCTGTCCTTCACCAAGGCGGCCGAAGAACTGCACGTCACCCAGGCGGCGGTCAGCCACCAGATCAAGGCGCTGGAGGAATGGCTGGGCCTGCCGCTGTTCCGCCGCATGAACCGGGCACTGGTGCTGACCGACGCGGGCCAGGCTTACCTGCCGCCGCTGAAGGAGGCGCTGGACCTGATGGAGAACGCCACCCAGCGCCTGTTCCGCAGGGACAGCACGGGGGCGCTGACCATCTCCACCATGCCGTCCTTCGCCGCCAAGTGGCTGGTGATGCGGCTCGGCCGCTTCCAGGCGGCGCACCCGGAACTGGACGTGCGGCTGCAGACGACCTCGGACATGACCGACTTCGCCCAGCAGGACGTCGACGTGGCGATCCGCTTCGGCCGCCCGCCCTGGCCCGGCGTGCGCACCGAACGGCTGATGACGGAGGAAATCTTCCCGGTCTGCGCGCCGTCCCTGCTCAAGGGACCGGACGCGCCGAAGCGGCCGACGGACCTGCTGCGCCTGCCGCTGCTGCACGACGATTACTTCATCACCTGGGGGACATGGTTCGCCGCCGCCGGGCTGGAGGGCGTGGACGCCTCCCGCGGCATCACCTTCACCGATTCGGCGCTGGTGCTGCAGATGGCGGCGGAGGGGCAAGGGGTGGCGCTGACGCGCCGCGTTCTGGCCGCCGACGACCTCGCGGCGGGGCGGCTGGTGCGGCTGTTCGACATTACGCTGCCCAGCGACTACGCCTACTACGTGGTGGCGCCGCCGCACTATTTCTCGCGGCCGAAGGTCAGGGCGTTCCGCGACTGGCTGTTCGCGGAGGTGGAGCGCTCCGGGTGTGCATCGGCTTGCAACACTGGGCCAGTTTCAGGGGTGATCGGCGTCCAATAACCAGCCACCCCTGATCTGGCAGGCTACCACCCTGGGTTCGGACGACAGGGTGGCGGACAGGGATGCTGACGGTGGAGACGATTG
>DASPIO010000324.1:0-7275 GCA_035629155.1 Azospirillum sp.
AATGCCTTCCGATTCGAGTATGTTCGGCCCGTTCCGTTGGCCCGGTATATAGCCCAGCCCAAGCGAGGATACCATCAGCACCCAGTCGAAAAACACGTCCGACGCCTACAAAGAAGCGGGCGTGGACATCGATGCCGGCAATGCGCTCGTCGAAGCCATCAAGCCGCTCGCCCGCTCCACCGCACGGCCGGGGTCCGACGCCGGACTCGGCGGCTTCGGCGCGCTCTTCGATCTGAAGGCCGCCGGCTACCGCGATCCGCTGCTCGTCGCAACGACCGATGGCGTCGGCACCAAGCTCAAGGTGGCGATCGAATCCGGCAGGCACGACACCGTCGGCATCGACCTCGTCGCCATGTGCGTCAACGATCTCGTGGTCCAGGGTGCGGAACCGCTCCTGTTCCTCGACTACTTCGCCACCGGCAAGCTGGAGGTGGAGGCGGGGCGCGCCATCGTGTCGGGCATCGCCGAAGGCTGCCGTCAGGCCGGCTGCGCGCTGGTCGGCGGCGAAACCGCCGAGATGCCGGGCATGTACGCCAAGGACGACTACGACCTCGCCGGATTCTCGGTGGGCGCGGTCGAGCGCGAGAACGCGCTGACCGGCGCCGGCGTGCAGGCCGGCGACGTGGTGCTCGGCCTCGCCTCGTCGGGAGTGCACTCCAACGGCTTCTCGCTGGTGCGCCGCCTTGTCGAGAAGTCCGGCCTCGGCTACGCCGCTCCCTGCCCCTGGGACCAGGGCCGGAGCCTGGGCGAGGCCCTGCTGACGCCGACGCGCATCTACGTGAAGAGCACGCTGGCCGCCGTGCGCGCCGGCGCCGTGAAGGCGATGGCGCACATCACCGGCGGCGGCCTGATCGAGAACATCCCGCGCGTGCTGCCCGCCGGCCTGGGGGTGACGCTGGAGGCCAAGGCGTGGCCGCTGCTGCCGGTGTTCGGCTGGCTGGCGAAGACCGGTGGCCTGACCCCGGCGGACATGGCGCGCACCTTCAACTGCGGTCTCGGCATGGTCGTCGTCTGCCCCCCCGAGCGCGCGCACGAGGCCATCGAGATCCTGAAGGCGCACGGCGAGACGGTCTACACCGTCGGCATCGTGCACCCGGTGGGTGACGGCGAGCGGGTCACCGTGAACGGGATGGACACGGAATGGCCGGTCTAAAACTGGGCGTCCTGATCTCGGGCCGGGGGAGCAATCTCCAGGCCCTGATCGACGCGTGCGCCCAGCCGGACTTCCCGGCGGAGATCGCGCTTGTCCTGTCCAACAAGGCCGACGCCTACGGCCTTGAACGCGCACGGAATTCCGGCATCGCCACGGCGGTGGTCAGCCACCGCGACCACCCCGGCGACAAGCCGGCGTTCGAGGCCGCGATGGACGCGGCGCTGCGCGAGGCGGGCGTGGAACTGGTGTGCCTCGCCGGCTTCATGCGCATCCTGTCGCCGTGGTTCGTCGAGCGCTGGCAGGACCGGCTGATCAACATCCACCCGTCGCTGCTGCCCTCTTTCAAGGGCCTGGACACGCACGAACGCGCCATCGCGGCGGGCGTGCGCGTGCACGGTTGCACGGTGCATTTCGTGCGTCCGGCCATGGACGACGGCCCGATCATCGTGCAGGCCGCTGTGCCGGTCCTCGGCACCGACCAGCCGCACGATCTGGCCGAGCGCGTGCTGGAACAGGAGCACCGCATCTACCCCCTGGCCGTCCGCCTGATTGCCGAGGGCCGCGCCCGCGTCGACGGCGAGCGCGTGATGGTGGAAGGGCACGTGCCGGACGACGGTACCGCACTGGTGAACCCGGCGCCGTAGGTTGGGTTGAAACCCGACGTTCCACTTTGGCGAGGCGTTGGGTTTCCGCTGACGCTTAACCCAGCCTACAATCCGATGCACCCACTTGCCGACTCGCGCGGCGCTCCCTAATTCCCTCCGGCGACAACCGCCAATAAAGAAGGAGGGGCTCCATGGCTTCGGTTGGTCACCACGAACAGGTCGTCAGCGACGAGTTGGTCCGCGAGCACGCGGCCGGCTGGCACGCGTTCACCCAGTTCACCAAGTACGGCGCCATCGGGGTCGCCGTGCTGCTGGTGCTGATGGCGCTGTTCCTGCTGTAGCGGCAGGACGCGTTCAGGCGACGGGCGGCTCCTCGCCGGCGGGGAGTCGTCCGAGCAGCAGGTCCCGCACCTCGGCCACCAGCGAATCGACCTGATCCTTCCAGTCCGGCTGCGAGCCCTGGAGCGCGTACATGACGTGCGTCGCCATGTGGACCAGGGTGGCGCGCACGCATTCCTCGGGCGGGAAGTCGAAGTCCAGCGTGTCGCGCAGGAAGGCGCCGAGCTGTTCGGGCGAGTTCCAGCCGTGCACGACGATGGTGTCGAAGCCGGTCTGGCCGAGAAAAACAGCGTTCAGCGCGCTGGCCAGCCGGTAGATGGAGTCCACCGCCTCGTCCTGGGTCACCGCGTCGGTCATCGCCTGCTGGAACGCCTCCAGGCACTTGTCGACGTAGCCGCGCACGAGAAGCTCGACCACCGCCTCGTCGGCGAGGTCGTTACGGCCCGTCGCGATCGTCGGGGCAAGCGGCTCCAAGAGCGAGATGATCGGCTGCTTGTCCTGGAATTTCATCCCACTTGCTCCTCAAGCACACGGCCCCGCGGGGGCGCTGTTCCTTCGAATAGCCTACATCACCCGCCGTGTCCACGACACCGGCGCTACGGTACAACACGCCCGGAACGCGAAAAGGCCGCCCCGAGGGGCGGCCTTTCCGTTCGAAGCCGATGATCCGGAGGATCAGGCGACGATCTCCAGATCGCTGAAGAAGAAGCGGATCTCCTGGGCGGCCGTTTCCGGCGCGTCGGAGCCGTGCACCGAGTTCGCCTCGATCGACTCGGCGAAGTCCTTGCGGATGGTGCCTTCGGCGGCGTTGGCCGGGTTGGTGGCACCCATGATCTCGCGGTTGCGGGCGATGGCGTTCTCGCCTTCCAGCACCTGCACGACGACCGGGCCCGAGATCATGAAGCTGACGAGGTCGTTGAAGAACGGACGCTCGCGGTGCACGCCGTAGAACTGCTCGGCCACCTCCTTCGACAGGCGCATGCGCTTCTGCGCGACGATGCGCAGGCCGCCGTCCTCGAAGCGGGCGTTGATCTTGCCGGTCAGGTTGCGGCGGGTCGCGTCGGGCTTGATGATCGACAGGGTGCGTTCGACGGCCATGGCGGTGCTCCTTTATGGAAGCGCCCCCGGAAAGGCCGGGGGCGTGCGTTTGCGCGGCGTTATACTGGCGCGGCGGCGGCGCGGCAACCGGATCTTCAGCCGAAGGCAGCGGCGCGTGGGGCATACGCGCCGTGCGCGCCGTCACGAGCGGATCACTGTAAAACCGGCCCGCCTCGTGCTACATGGGGCCCTGTCATGCTGCACATCAACGACCTGACCTTCCGCTTCGGCGGCCGCGTGCTCTTCGACCAGGCGACCGCCGTCGTGCCCAAGGGGCACCGCGTGGCGCTGGTGGGCCGCAACGGAACCGGCAAGAGCACCCTGCTCAAGCTCATCGCCGGCTGGATCCACGCCGATGCCGGCGCCATCACCGTGCCCGCCGGCACGCGCATCGGCATGGTGGCGCAGGAGGCGCCAGAGGGGCCGACCAGCCTGATCGACGCCGTGCTGGCCGCCGATACCGAGCGCACGGCCCTGCTGGCCGAGGCCGAGACAGCGGATGACCCGCACCGCATCGCCGAGATTCACACGCGCCTTGCCGACATCGAAGCGCACTCGGCGCCCGCGCGCGCGGCACAGATCCTCGCCGGCCTGGGCTTCGACGCCGACGCGCAGTTGCGCCCCTGCGCGGCTTTCTCGGGCGGCTGGCGGATGCGCGTGGCGCTGGCTGGCGTGCTGTTCGCCCGGCCTGACCTGCTGCTGCTCGACGAACCGACCAACCACCTCGACCTCGAAGCCACGCTGTGGCTGGAGAACTATCTCAAGAACTACCCGCACACCGTGCTGCTGGTCAGCCACGACCGGGACCTCCTGAACTCCATCCCGACTACGACGATCCACGTCGACCAGGGCAAGCTGGTCACCTACACCGGCAACTACGACACCTTCACCCGCACCCGCCAGGCGAACCTGGAGCGCATGCAGGCCACCGCCGCCAAGCAGGAGGCGGCGCGCAAGCACATCCAGTCCTACATCGACCGATTCCGCTTCAAGGCCAGCAAGGCCCGGCAGGCGCAGAGCCGCATCAAGGCGCTGGAACGCATGGAGGTGATCGCCCCCATCGCCGAGGACAGCGCGGTCAGCTTCAACTTCCCCTCCCCCGACCGGCTGGCGCCGCCGCTGATCAGCCTGGAGGACGTGTCGGTCGGCTACGGCGACAAGGCGATCCTCAAGCGCCTCAACCTGCGCATCGACATGGACGATCGCATCGCGCTGCTGGGCGCCAACGGCAACGGCAAATCGACGCTGGTCAAGCTGCTGTCCGGCCGCCTGGAAGCCATGGGTGGCGAGTTGCGGCGTCCCTCCAAGCTGAAGGTCGGCTATTTCGCCCAGCACCAGCAGGAGGAACTGGACCTCGACCTCACCGCCGTGCGGCAGGCGCACCGCCTGATGCCGCACCTGCTGGAGGAGAAGGTGCGCGCCCACCTCGGCCGCTTCGGCTTCCCGCAGCAGAAGGCCGACACCCGCATCGGCGACCTGTCGGGCGGCGAGAAGGCGCGTCTGCTCTTCGCGCTGATGAGCCGCGAGGCTCCCCACATCCTGATGCTCGACGAGCCGACCAATCACCTGGACGTCGACAGCCGCGAGGCGCTGATCCAGGCGATCAACGACTACGAGGGCGCGGTCATCCTGATCAGCCACGACCCGCACCTGATCGAGCTGACCGCCGACCGGCTGCTGCTGGTGCACGACGGCACCTGCCAACCGTTCGACGGTGACCTGGACGACTACAAGCGCCTGCTGCTGGAGCGCGCCCGCGCCGAACGCTCCGACGCCAAGGGCGACACCGGCCCCAGCCGCAAGGACCAGCGCCGCGCGTCGGCCGAGGCCCGCGCCGCGCTGGCGCCGCTGAAGAAGAAGGCCACCGACGCCGAGGCGCTGGTGACCAGGCTCAGCGCCGAGAAGGCCCGCATCTCGGAGAAGCTCGCCGACCCCGCGCTCTACACCGGCCCGGCCGACAAGCTGACCAAGTTACAGATTGACCTGGGTGCCGTCGACAAGAAGCTCGCCGCCGCCGAGGAGACCTGGATGGAGGCGCTGGAAGCGTACGAGGCCGCTGCGGCCGAGGCGGGGATCGCCGCATGAGCGACACCCCGAGCGACCGGATGCCCGCCCTCGACGCCCACGTGGAGGAAGAGGAGGTCCGCACCTCCGACGTGCTGGCCCGCTTCCGCGCCGACCTGCCGGCCCCCCGCGTGACGCTGGGCGACCTGATCGCGGCGCTGGGCGACCGGTCGCTCGGCACCGTCCTGCTGGCCCTGGCTCTGCCCACCATCGCGCCGGTGCCGCTCGGCGTGTCGGTGATCTGCGACCTGCCGATCGTGCTCTACTCGCTCCAGCTCATGTTCGGGAGGCGCGGCGCGGTGCTGCCGGACTGGCTGTTGCGGCGTTCGGTGGAGCGTGCCACGGCGGCGCGCATGCTGGACGCCATGATGCCGCGCCTTGTGCGCATCGAGTCGCTGCTGAAACCGCGCCTGCACCGGCTGGCCGCCATCGACGGGGAGCGGTGGTTCGGCCTGCTGATCTTCATTCTGTCTATGATCTGCATCGTCCCGGTGCCGCTGATGGGCTGGCTTCCGGGATTCGCCCTGGTGGTTGTTTCGCTGGGACTGATCGAGCGTGACGGCGCCGCGGTGGGCACCGCGCTGTTGCTGACAGTGGCGGCGATCGTCGCCGCGGTGGTTCTGATCAGCGGTTTCTCCTACGCCGCGATGAGCCTGTAAGCACCCTGCGCGTGTTGCGGCAATACCTGGTTTGGCCTTAAGTTCATTCGAAGTCGTCCGATTTGGGACCTGATGGCCGCTTCTCTTGTTAAGCCCCGGGAAACGCGATCAACAACCACCGGCGAAAGGCCGATCATGAATCCAACGGAAATCACCGTCGCCGATAAAGCCAAGGGCCGCAAATCGCCGCCGGCCGCGTGGCTTTTCTTCCAGCGTTGGATGGCCAATCCCTTGTCCATGGGTTCGATCACCCCGTCGTCGGCCGCGCTGCGCAAGGAAATCCGCAAGAACCTGTCCATCGCCCCGGACGAGATCGTCGCCGAGTTCGGCGGCGGTACCGGCGCCATCACCAAGGCACTGCTGGAAGCCGGCATCCCCGGCGATCGCATCTACGCCTTCGAGATCGACAAGGAACTGGCCACCTTCCTGCACGGCTCGTTCCCCGACGTGAACGTCGTCAACGGCGACTGCCGCGGCATCGCCAACGTGCTGGGTCCCGATCTGGTGGGCAAGGTCGGCAGCGTCGTGATCGGCATCCCGATGGTCACGCTGCCGCTGGAGATGCAGCGCGAGATCGTCGAGGCGAGCTTCAGCGTGATGCCGGAAGGGCGGCCGTTCCTGCTCTACACCTACATGATCCACTCGCCGCTCAACCAGAAGGCGCTCGGGCTGAAGGGCAAGCGGGTCGGCTTCACCTGGATGAACGTGCCGCCGGCCTCGGTCTGGGCCTATTGGAAGGCGTGAGCGGCCCTGGAAAAAATCGCGGCCATAAAAAACGCCCCTTCCGATCGGGAGGGGCGTTTTTCGTTATCAGCTCTGGCCCTTGGACTCCGTGGGCGACTCGGTAGGCGATGGCTCATCGGATGCCGCCTCTATGGGCGGCGAGCCTTCGGCGGGGGGCGGCGAGCCTTCGGCGGGCGTCTGGCCCTCGGCGTTGCCGTTGGCGCTGCCCGGACGCCGGCGGAACGAGTTCCGCTTGTACACGACGTTCTCGGACGAGCCCGGCGGGCACTGAACGATCTTTCCGCCTTTCGCGAGGTAATCCCGCGTCATCGCGTCGAGATCGTTCCGGTCCACGTTTCGGCGATCGACTGCCATGCTGCCTCCTGTGCTAACGGACCCAAGCGCTTGCCGGGGCAGATCCCCGGCAAGCTCTTACCGCCGGAAGTTGCCGGGTGGCCGCCGCGCCATCGGCGGGGGCGCACCCTCCGTCTTGTGGCGGAAGTTGATACGAGCCTTGGTCAGGTCGTAGGGCGTCATCTCGACCGTCACCCGATCCCCGGCGAGGATGCGGATTCGGTTCTTCTTCATGCGGCCGGATGAATAGGCCATCACTTCATGCCCGCCGTCGAGTTGC
>DASPIO010000325.1:0-15150 GCA_035629155.1 Azospirillum sp.
AAGGTGATCCGCGAGATCGTCGAGCAGACCGGCGCCAAGATCGACATCGAGGACGACGGCACGGTGAAGGTGGCCGCGGTCGATTCGAAGGCGGCGCAGGCCGCCATCGACTGGATCAAGGGCATCGTGGCCGAGCCGGAGATGGGCGTCATCTACACCGGCAAGGTCGTGAAGGTGGTGGATTTCGGCGCCTTCGTGAACTTCCTGGGCTCGCGCGACGGCCTCGTCCACATCTCCGAACTCGCCCAGCAGCGGGTCGGCAAGGTGTCGGACGTGGTGAACCAGGGCGACGAGGTGAAGGTCAAGGTCATCGGTTTCGACGACCGCGGCAAGGTCAAGCTGTCCATGAAGCAGGTCGACCAAGCCACCGGCGAGGACATCTCCGCCAAGAAGAAGGACGAGGGCGCCGCCGCGCAGTGATGCGCGGGGGAGTCAGCGTTCGTTAAGGAGGAAGGCAAGGGGGCCCCGCCCCCTTGACCCCCGCCAAGGGCCGACGGCCCTTGGATCCCGGATAAAGGCGCCGCGAGGCGCCTTTTTTCGTGAGCGCCTTTCAGCCCGGCAACGTCAAGTCAGCGGTGGAGCGCCGGCGGGCCGTTGGCCGCGTAATCCGGCCACCCCTCCGTATTTGGGGCCGACCTGCCCCCGACCCCGGTGTCGTCCTCGACAACGTGACGGTGCCCGTCAAACGACACTTGGACTGCACAACTCCGGAGCGTATGCCTCGCGCGGACATGACCGTCCCGGCAGGATCACCGGCCCAGCAGGGGGACTCGGGCTACATGGCGCTCAATGTTTTCCCGCGCCCGCGCGTCGTATCCGAAGTCATTTCTGTAGCTCTGCCAAGCGTCCAGGATGGCAGTCCGGGCTTGCTCCACCCAAGCGGCCATGAGGTTGTCCTCGACGCCGACCTTCCGGGCCATGCCCCGGAATGTCTCCTCGGTCACGTCCTCCCATCGCTTCGATCCCCCGAGATTCAGCGCCAGCGTGTCATTCGGTTGATACTGGACGGTAGAGACCAGATCGTAAGCAGGAGAAAGGGCCGCCTTAAGGCCATCTGGATAGATCAAGCTCCAGTTCTTATGATGCATATCGCCATTACCGGAAGCAACCATGAATACCAGTCGGCGAACGTATTCAGCCAGATCGTCTTCCGATCCCAAGGCCTTGATCAATTTTGCCAGGGTGCCATAGTTGTATCTGCTATATTTTTCTTCGGGATATAGGCTGAGAATCTGAGCAAAATCCTCCATATGGACCCGTGTGTCGGGAGTGGGGCGGTCGAAACGGCGGATCGCCAGGGCGAGGGGTTCGACGAAATCGCCATTCGACGACGGCAGGCCCGTTATGTCGGCGATTGGAACAAATTCTATTTCGGGGATGGCGATGCCGCTGGCCTCGGCCCATCGCATGGTCGCGTACTCGGTTTGCGGGACATGGCGAAAGCGGGCATCGGGCAACTTGAGGATCCAGTTGCCGCCGCGGCCGGTGACCGGGATGGTCCAGCCGCGCTCCGAGCGGCGGGCGGAAAATTTCGGTTGCACTCCCGCCAGGGAAAAATGCCATGAGCCGTCGGCCCCGCCCGCCGCGTGCTCTGCCGGCTCCTCCTCATCGTCCGGCAACGCCACCTCGGCACCGTCAGGGACGATGCGCACCCCACCCGGCAAATCCTCACCGACATGACGCAACAAGAAGAACTCCCGCGTGGCGGGCACGCCAGCCTGTTTGGCGATCAGCTCGCGCAAAGGGCCTTCCGGAAGCAGGTTGGAGAACCAGGGCGGCACCCGGGCGCGGGTGCTCCAGACATGGTCGGGATCGTCCAGGAAGGCTTGTCCCAGCACCGGCCTGGGATAGGCCTGTTTGTAGGATTCCAGGAGACGGAAATCGCTGCCGTCGGTGGCGCTGAGCGTGAGCCGGCCAACGGGCAGGTCGCCGAGCAGGACGCTGAGGACCCTGGCCATTCATGCGTCCTCGTCTTCGACCAGAAGCGCCGCGATGGAGGGCCGGTCACTCTCGTCCCAACGCGCATGCCGGGCGAAGAAAAGCTCGCAATGGTGCCGCAGGAAATCGGCCCTCAGCCTCAGGAAGCCGTTGACGTCTCCATCGTTCAAAGCCTGAGCGGCAGCTTCGGGGATGCCGTGGGAGGTCAGCACCTCCGGGTCCCGCACCACGGCCAACCGCTGGCGAAGCTTTGGGCGATGGGGATGAATCATTCGGTTGGCGGTGGACCGCAAAGCGCTGTTCGCCAGCCCGTGCTTTGCGATGATGGGGGGCATGGGGAAATCCTGCTCCTCCGCCCCGGCGGCCTGATCGATCCCGATGAGCGCGCCGCTATCCAGGTCCCGTGGTTTCAGGTCCAGCATGGCCAGCGCCAGCAGCTTGCTGGTGGCAAAACGAAAATTGAAGGCCTCATCGACGTCCGGCAAAGCCCCTGGGCGGCCTTTGACCAGCTCCAGCAGCCTCTGCACGGAAACGTCCTCGCTCCCTTCGACGATGCGATCCAAGGTCGCTCGGGTGGAGACGGTGTCGCCGCGGTGGGTGCCGGTCAGGGCTCCGCGCCACACCCAGCGCTCCAGCAGTTGCCGGGAACGTGCTCCGGGATCGGGATGGAGATGGAAAAATTTCCCCAGCAACACGAAGGGCTGCTTGTAAGGCAACAGATCATAGCGCGGAATGCCGACATCGTCCTTCAGGAACTGGATGACTCGCCGGGCAGCGTCCGCCGTCTCCCGATAGGCGCGTTCCGCGTCGGCATCGTTCAGGCGGAGCGGCCCCTCTCCCTTGCCCTCGATCACATCCCGGCCTTGCAGAACCCGCAACAGCCGATACAGCAACGTTTCCTCGACCGAGCCGAACCCCATGGAGGCCAATTCAGAAACGATCTGGCGCAGGGAAGCGGGTCGGCCTTGGCCACGCGCTCCGTTCAGGGCGTCGAACACCTGCGATTGCTTGAGCGGGTGGCCGCTGGAGTTGGTGCGTCCAAAAATTTCCCGCAGCGTTTGCTCCCGCTCGGTGCGCACCAGATAGGCCGGGATTTCGTATTCGCGAATGCGCTTGCCCACGGTGAACGCGCGCTCTCGCCGCTCGGGGCGATCGACCGTATGCCGGAACACCCACTGCATCAGCCGTTCCGACTCCAGAACCTCGGTCATGGGCAGGTAACGGGATGGATCCACGGCACGATCCTTAGGCGGGGCTACGAACTTCAGCTCGTCCAGGTCGAAATACAGGGCGAACTTGTCTCTGTCCGGCTCCGGGGCCAGCAGCACCCGTGCCAGGGACATCAGCCGCTGCTGTCCGTCCACCACCCACAGGGCGTCGGTGCGCGCACCGCCCCCCACGCGAACCGTCCCGAAGGTCACCTCGCCTGCCTCGGCGCTGGTTTCCCAGAACAGCAGGGTGCCGATGGGATAGCCGCGCCACAGGCTGTCCAGCAGCTTGGCGGCGTCGTCCCTCTCCCACCGGAGGCCGCGCTGAAAGGAGGGAATGCGCATCCGGCCCCGCCGCAATTCCCCCAGCAGATCTTCCACCCTGTACGCCCGCGCCTCGGGGCGGCGCTCAAGGGATTCGATTGCATCTCTGGCTGTGGAGTCACGGTTATCGACCATGCAGACCTCGACCTCCGAACTGGCACCCTTGTCCATTCCCGCCGCTCTGCCTTGCGCGTTCCTGACCGCGCGGTTGGCGTGAACAAAGTTAATCATCGCCCTGGCGTCGGTCACGGACTACCCGGAGCATGGAAATCCCATCATAGCCTTGGCCTCGGATAGCTGGCTAGGCGCCGTCAAGTTGTCGAGGACGACACCGGGGTCGGAGGTGGGGCGGATGGCCGACGACGGTGCTGCGCGCCGCCTTCGTCTCTTCCACCATCCGCAAGCTGAGCGGAAGCCAGCGTAGCGGGGATCGGAGCGCGTCGTCATCGGATCCCTGTACTCGGCTCTCGGGAATACGCGCTTCTCGGCCGACCTCTCTCGGCCGACGCGGCCCGCTACGTCACCGCCATGGACCGCCGCCTCGCTGCCCTGCTGCTGCTGGGACCGGCGCTCGACGCCACGCGCGGTTGCCGCCGACACCTATGCCTGGGGCGCCTCCCCGGCGCCGGCGGAGGCGTAAGTCTATCCGGGCGTCCGGTACACCGCGCTCAGCGGAATTGCCGCGTCCAGCCGCGCCACGCGCAGCACCGCTTCGGCATCGAACAGTCGTTCCGGCGCTCCCCAGGGTTCGCCGGGGCGACGGGACCAGTGCTCGACGTAAGCGTGGTCCTGCATCAGCACCAGAATGTCGGTGATCGTCTCCACCGCTTGGTAGGCGCGCAGCTTCTGCATCATTTCCGCTGCCGTGTTCGACGGCGACAGAACCTCGGCCACAAGAACAGGTTCCCCCGGCGTCTCGGCGTCGCCGCCGCAGCGGACCATCAGGTCGGGGCCGAGGCTGAAGTCGGTCTCCAGGCGGATGTCCAGGCCGGTGCCCACTTCCACTTCGCATCCCAGAGCAGCGCGGTCGATGGCGTCCATCAGGCGCGCCGCCAGTCTTGCCGACACGCGACCATGCCGTGATGTCGGGAACGCTTGCGCCACCACAACCACGCCGCCGATCAGTTCGGCGCGGCGGTCGCCGAAGTCCATGGCCTGGAACTCTTCCAGGGTGACCGGTTTGATCTTGCGGGCGGCTACGGACATGGGGCCTCCTTTCGTAAAGGTGGCGTCGGACGCCTTCCTCCGTCAAGTGGGGTCAAGGGGCCCGAGGCCCCTTGCGGGATCAAAGGGGCGGCGCCCCTTTGCCCTTGCCCCTCCCAGTCCCCCACGATAGGATGAAAGTCCTTTCTCGCCCCGGAGAAAGGCCGCGGAACGGCGGTCGGGACTGTGACAAGATGGCCCAGGGCGTATCATGGCGTATCATCGTGTAACATCCGCCCGACCCGCCGCCCCGGACCCCATGCCGCGCCTTGCGCGGCACCGTCCCCGGGCCTACCCTTCCGAAAGGGGAAACGCCGCGCACCGGGGGTCCGCATGAGCAACACGGCCAAGATCGTCATCCTCGGGGCGGGGAGCCAGTCGTTCGGGGTGAACATGTTCAAGGACGTGTTCTTCACCGACGAACTGCGCGGCTGCACCCTCACGCTGGTCGACACCAACCCGGACGCGCTGCGCCGTATGGCCGGGCTTGCCGAGGCGATGAACCGGCAGTCGGGCGCCGGCATCACGGTGGAGGCCACCACCGACCGCCGCGCGGCGCTGCCGGGCGCCGGCTTCGTCGTCAACTGCGTCGCCATCGACCGCAACCGGCTGTGGAAGCTGGACTTCGAGGTGCCCCGCAAGCACGGCATCCGCCACACGCTGGGCGAGAACGGCGGGCCGGGCGGGCTGTTCTTCACGCTGCGCACGCTGCCGCTCATCTTCGACTTCGTGCGCGACATGGAAGAGCTGTGCCCGGACGCGCTCTTCATCAACTTCTCGAATCCGGAAAGCCGGCTCATCCTGGCGCTCGCCAAGTACAGCCGGGTGCGCGTGCTGGGCCTGTGCCACGGCATCTTCATGGCGCGCGACGACCTCTCGCAGATCCTCGGCATGGACGAGGACGACATCGACGTCTGGGGGGCCGGCCTCAACCACTTCCAGTGCCTGATGCAGATCCGGCATGCGCAGACGGGCCAGGACCTCTATCCGATGCTGCGCGCGCGCGAGAAGGACCACGATCCCTCCTTCCGGCCGCTGACGCGCCGCCTGCTGCGCAGCTTCGGCCACTGGATCACGCCCAGCGACGACCACCTGGGCGAATACGTCGCCTACGGCTGGGAGGGCGGCGAGCACGGCTTCGACTTCGCTTACGACGAGAGCGAGCGCGTCGTCGTGCAGACCATCATCGACGACATCCTGGCCGGCAAACGCGACATCCCGCACGACTGGGTCGAGCCGTCGGGCGAGAAGGGCGTGGAGGTCATCGCCGGCATCCTGCACAACCGGCACGACTGGATCGAGTCGGGCATTGTGCTGAACCGCGGCACCATCCCCAACCTGCCGGCCGATCTGGCGGTGGAGGTGCCGATCGTGGTGGACGCGGCCGGCGTCCATCCGGTGTCGCTGGGGCCGCTGCCGGACCCGGTCGCCAAGCTGCTCTCCGTGCAGGCCGGCGTGCAGCAGCTCGCCGTCGAGGCGGCGGTGCACGCGTCGAAGGAGCTGGCGCTCCAGGCGCTGCTGATCGACCCGGTCATCACCTCCACCGACGCCGCCGTGAAGATCCTGGATGAGCTGTGGGAGGCCAACGCCCCCTACATCCGCCCCTGCGTGTAAGGATCTACAGCCGCTCGGCGGCGAAGGTGTCGCAGGCGCGCAGCTCGCCGCTCGACAGCCCCTGGCGGAACCAGCGCACGCGCTGGTCGGAGCTGCCGTGGGTGAAGCTGTCGGGCGTCACGGTGCCGCGCCCCTGCCGCTGCAGCCGGTCGTCGCCGATGGCGCTGGCGGCGGTCAGCGCCTCCTCCACGTCGCCGGGCTCCAGGATGCCGCGCCGCTGGGCGGCGTTGGCCCACAGGCCGGCGAAGCAGTCGGCCTGCAGCTCCAGGCGCACCGACAGGGCATTGGCCTCGCGCTGGCCGGCGCCGCGCTGCGCCTCGCGGACTTTCTGCGAGATGCCCAGCAGCGTCTGCACGTGGTGCCCCACCTCATGCGCGATGACGTAGGCCTGGGCGAAGTCGCCGGGGGCGCGGAAGCGGTCGCGCAGGTCGCGGTAGAAGCTCAGGTCGATGTAGAGCTTGCGGTCGGCCGGGCAGTAGAATGGCCCCACCGCCGCCTGCGCCATGCCGCAGGCCGAGTCGACGGCGCCGGAGAACAGCACCAGCGTCGGGTCCTGGTAGGTGCGGCCGATGCCCTGGAACAGGCCCTGCCACGTGTCCTCGGTGTCGGCCAGCACGACGGAGACGAAGCGCCCCAGCTCGTCGTCGGCGCCGGAGCGCGGCGCCGGGCGCGGGTCCACCCGCGTCTGCTCGTAGCCGGGGTCGCCGCCGCTGAGGATCACGCCCGGATCGACGCCGAACACCAAGCCCAGCAGCAGGACGACGACCACGCCGCCGATGCCCAGCCCGCCGCGGCCGATGGGGATGCCGCCCAGCCCGCCGCGCCGGCCCGGAAAGCCGCCGAATCCGCCGCCGCCGCGCCGGTCCTCGACGTTCTCGCTCTCACGCCCGCCTTGCCACCGCATCGCATCCTCCCTCGCTCACGCAAGGGAGAACCGCGGCGCGGGCGCGGCGTTCCGCCGGGGTCAGGGGCCGGGGTCAAGGTTCGTAGCGGTGCCGGTTGCCCTGGAAGTCCTCCACCGTGCCGTCCTCGGCGATCCAGGCGGGGGCGGCGGGGGCTTTGCCGTGGCCGCCGGGGATGTCCAGCACGTAGGTCGGCTGGCACAGCCCCGACACCCGCCCGCGCAGAGCCTTCACCAGGGCCTGCCCCTCGGCGATCGAGGGCCGGACGTGGCTGGTGCCGGGGGCGAGGTCGGGATGGTGCAGGTAGTAGGGCTTGACCCGGTTGCGCACCAGCGCGCGGAACAGCGCCTCCAGCACCGCCGCGTCGTCGTTGATGCCCTTCAGCAGCACGGTCTGGCTCAACAGCGGGATGCCGGCGTCGGCGAGGCGGGCCAGCGCCGCCCGCGCCTCCTGCGTCAGCTCCGCCGCGTGGTTGACGTGGACGGCGACCCAGCTCGCCAGCCCCTCGGCCTTCAGCGCTGCCGCCAGCTCCGGCGTCACCCGCGCCGGGTCGGCGACGGGCACGCGGGTGTGCAGCCGCACGACGCCGACGTGGCCGATCGCCGCCAGCGCGCCCACGATCTCCGCCAGCCGGCGCGGGCTCAGCAGGAACGGATCGCCGCCGGTGACGACGACTTCCCACACCTCGGGGTGCGCGCGGACGTAGTCCAGCGCCGCTTCCAGCTCGGCCGGCGACAGCGCCTCGCCGCCCGGTCCCACCATCTCGCGGCGGAAGCAGAAGCGGCAGTAGACGGCGCAGGCGTGCAGCGGCTTCAGCAGCACCCGGTCGGGATAGCGGTGGACGATGCCCTTCACCGGCGCATGCGCGTGGTCGCCGATGGGGTCGGCGCGCTCCGACGGCGCGGTGTACGCCTCCTCCGGTGAAGGGATGTACTGCGCGTACAGCGGATCGCCGGCCGGCGCACCGGCCAGCTTTTCCAACAGGTACGGGGTCAGCGCCACGGCGTAGCGCTCGGCCACCCCGGCCACGGCGGCGCCGGCCTCCGGCGACAGAAGGCCGGAGGCGACCAGATCGGAAACGCTGTGTGCCGCTTTCATCCCACTTTTCCGCAAATGCGCCGGGCCCCATATCGACCCGTGAAGCTGTCCGTCAATAATCCCGTGTGCCCCATGCTGTCGACCCTTCCCCGCCTGATCGGCCACCGCGGCGCCCGGGAGGCGGCTCCCGAGAACACGCTGGTCTCGGTGCGCGAAGCCGCCCGCCAGGGCGCCGCCTGGGTTGAGGTCGACGTGATGCTGACCTCCGACGGCGTGCCCGTGGTCATCCACGACGACACGCTGGACCGCACCACGTCGGGCCACGGGCCGGTGGCGGGCGTCGATCTCGCCCACCTCAAGCGCCTGGACGCCGGCGTCTGGTTCGACCCGCGCTTCGCGGGGGAGGAGGTGCCCACCTTGTCCGAACTGCTGGACCTCGCGGTTCGTCTCGGCCTCGGCGTCAACCTGGAGATCAAGCCGTCGCACCCCGACCTCGCCGCCGCCACCGCGCGCGCGGCGCTGGATGTGGTGAAGGCGATGTGGCCGGCGGAACGGCCGCTGCTGCTCTCCAGCTTCCAGGCGCCGTGCCTGGAGGTGGCGCGCGACCGCGCCCCCGGCATCCCGCGCGGCTACCTGCTGGACGACCCGCCGGCCGACTGGGCCGCCGTCGCCGACCGCATCGGCGCCGACACGCTCCACGTCGACCAGCGCCGCCAGAGCGCGGCGTCCGTCGCCGCCTACCGCGCCACCGGCCGGCCGGTGCTGGCCTACACCGTCAACGACGCGGAGCGGGCGCGGACGCTGTTCGACTGGGGCGTGGCCGCCGTGTTCACCGACGCGCCGGGACGCCTCGCCGCCGCGCTGGGCGGGGTGTAGGGGATTTCCGACACCGATTTCGTCACGGTCGCGTGCAAATCCGCTCGTACCGTCGCGCGATTCCTCATATATAGGACCCTTGAAAAAAGGGGCGGGCACCGACGGGGACCGGGGGATCTCCGGCGGCGCGCTTCGTTCGCCCCGGCGTCCGCCGATCGGTTTTTTGGAGGTTTCGTTGAAGGCGCTCAAGCCGCTGGTCATGTCCGGCCGGGAAGTTCTGCCGCTCGTCGAGGGCGGCAAGGGTGTTGCGGTGTCGAACGGTGAGAGCTCCGGCGCCTGGGCGGCCGCGGGTGGGGTGGGGACCTTTTCCGGTGTCAACGCCGACAGTTTCGACGAGAACGGCAACCTGTTGGATCAGGTCTACCATGGCAAGACCCGGCGCGAACGGCACGACGAGCTGATCGCCTACGGCATCCGCGGCGGCATCGCCCAGGCCCGCATCGCCCACGAGGTGTCGAACGGCCAGGGCCGCATCCACATGAACGTCCTGTGGGAGATGGGCGGGGCCGAGCACGTGCTGCATGGCGTGCTGGAGGGGGCCAAGGGCATGATCCACGGCGTCACCTGCGGTGCCGGCATGCCCTACCGCGTGGCGGAGATCGCCGTCAGCTACGGTGTCCACTACTACCCGATCGTCTCCTCGGCGCGGGCCTTCCGCGCGCTGTGGCTGCGCGCCTACAACAAGTTCCCCGCCTTCCTCGGCGGCGTGGTGTACGAGGACCCGTGGCTGGCCGGCGGCCACAACGGCCTGTCCAACTCCGAGGACCCGCGCAAGCCGGAGGACCCGTTCCCCCGTGTGCTGGCGCTGCGCCAGATGATGAACAGCTTCGGCCTGAACGACACGCCGATCATCATGGCCGGCGGCGTCTGGTGGCTGAGCGAGTGGGAGGACTGGATCGACAATCCGGACCTCGGCCCCGTCGCCTTCCAGTACGGCACCCGCCCCCTGCTGACGCAGGAGAGCCCGATTTCCATGGCCTGGAAGAAGCGGCTGCTGACGCTGCAGGAGGGCGACGTCTTCCTCAACCGCTTCTCGCCCACCGGCTTCTACTCCTCGGCCGTCAAGAACCCCTTCCTGCAGGAGCTGATGGGCCGTTCCGAGCGGCAGGTCGCCTACATGCCGAAGCCCGTGGGCGAGCATGCGTCGGAATTCCCGGTCGGCCCGCGCGGCCGCCCGGTGTACCTGACGGAGACCGACAAGCAGCGCGCCGAAGGCTGGGTGGCCCAGGGCTACACCACCGCGCTGAAGACGCCGGACAGCACCATCATCTTCGTCACGCCCGAAAAGGCGGAGCACATCCTGAAGGACCAGATCGACTGCATGGGCTGCCTGTCGGCCTGCCTGTTCTCGAACTGGGCACAGAACGAGGAAGGGACGACCGGCAAGAAGGCCGACCCGCGCTCCTACTGCATCCAGAAGACGCTGCAGGCCGTCAGCCACACCGACGACTGCGAAAACCAGTTGATGTTCGCCGGCCACAACGCCTTCCGCTTCGCCAAGGACCCGTTCTATGCGAACGGCTTCATCCCGACCGTGAAGCAGCTTGTCGAGCGCATCGCGACCGGGTATTGAGAGTGGTCTCTATGGGGGTGGTGCGGACGGTCGGTATAACGACCGCTTGCCACGCGAGCTGAAATCGTTCTAACGTGCACTGGACTGCGGCCGAGTGTCGCGGTCCGGTGACGAATTGGGCGGCCACCACCAGACCCGTAGACGACATGACCGGACATCGCCCCTACAAGCGCGCCCTGGACCGACTGCACACGGTCGGTCTGCGCCCCACCCGCCAGCGCCTTGGCCTGGCGCGTCTCCTGTTCGAAGGCGGCGACCGCCATGTGACGGCGGAGCAGCTGCATGGGGAGGCGCTGACCGCCAACCTGCGCGTCTCGCTGGCCACCGTGTACAACACGCTGAACCAGTTCACCGCCGCCGGCCTCCTGCGCGAGGTTGTGGTGGACGCGGGCCGTTCCTATTTCGATACCAACACGACCGAGCACCATCACTTCTTCCTGGAAGGCTCGGGCCGGCTGGAGGACATCCCCGGCGACCACATCGTGTTGGGCAACCTGCCCGCACCGCCAGTGGGCACGCGCGTCGCCCGCGTCGACGTGATCGTGCGCCTGGCGCCCGAGGATGCCGGTCAGGGCGCCAAACCCGCGCCACACGGCGATTCCGCGGATGAAGGACGTTCGCGCTTTTCTTAGATCGATTCTAAACTGTTGACGACACCCTCTAACGGTGGCATAAGCCAAAGCCATGCCGGACGGTTTTGCGCGTCCGCGCGCTCGCCCGTCCGGTTGGCCATCCTCAGGAGGGAAGCAACCATGCCGTCGCTCAAGGGCACCAAGACCGAAGAAAATCTGAAGGCCGCGTTCGCCGGCGAGAGCCAGGCCAACCGCCGCTACCTGTACTTCGCCCAGAAGGCCGACGTCGAAGGCTACAACGACGTCGCCGCGGTGTTCCGCTCGACCGCCGAGGGCGAAACCGGTCACGCGCACGGCCACCTGGAATTCCTCGAGGAGACGGGCGACCCCGCCACCGGCCTGCCGATCGGCGAGACCTCCAGCAACCTGAAGGCCGCCATTGCCGGCGAGACGCACGAGTACACCGACATGTACCCGGGCATGGCGCGCAGCGCCCGCGACGAGGGCTTCGACGAGATCGCCGACTGGTTCGAGACGCTCGCCAAGGCCGAGAAGTCGCACGCCGGCCGCTTCCAGAAGGCGCTGGATCAACTCGCCTGACCACCCGGCCGGGGCCCCGCCCGGCGCGGGGTCCCGCGCCTACTGACCGACATCCACGAACGGCAGGCCGGAGCGAACCGGCCGCGAGGAGGACGCCATGCGCGAAGGCAGCCTCGAGGCTCCCGTCCGCCACCCGCTCGACTGGCAGAACCCCGACTTCTACGACGAGGCCAAGCTGGACGCGGAAATGCGCCGCGTCTTCGAGATCTGCCACGGCTGCCGCCGCTGCTTCAACCTGTGCGACAGCTTTCCGCGGCTGTTCGACCTCGTGGACGCCGCCGGTCC
Source organism: Azospirillum sp. (assembly GCA_035629155.1). Classification (GTDB taxonomy): domain Bacteria; phylum Pseudomonadota; class Alphaproteobacteria; order Azospirillales; family Azospirillaceae; genus Azospirillum. The sequence continues at coordinate 12,134 of DASPIO010000325.1, forward strand.
GGGCGAGGTGCACGACGTGAAGTCGGAGGATTTCCGCACGGTCGTCGACGCCTGCACCCTGTGCGACATGTGCTTCATGACCAAGTGCCCCTACGTGCCGCCGCACGAGTGGGACCTGGACTTCCCGCACCTGATGCTGCGCTACCGCGCCGTCGACGTGAAGAAGGGCGGGGTGCCGTTCGCCGTGCGCCAGCTCACCGAAACCGACCGCAACGGCAAGCTGGCCGCCACCGTGGCGCCGCTCGCCAACTGGGCGTCGGACACCGGCAACACGCTGACCCGCCCGGTGATGGAGAAGGTGGTGGGCGTGCACCGCGACGCGCACCTGCCGAAGTTCCACGGCCACACCTTCCAGCGCCGCGCCAAGGACGCGCCGGTCACCGTCAACACCGCCGCCCCCGCCTACGGCAAGCGCAAGGCGGTGCTCTACGCCACCTGCTTCGTCAACTACAACAACCCTTCCATCGGCATGGCCGCGCGCGAAGTGCTGGCCAAGCTGGGCGTGGAGACGGAGGTGGTGTACCCCGGCTGCTGCGGCATGCCGCAGCTCGAACAGGGCGAACTCGCCAAGGTCAACGACAAGGCGGCCAACGTCGCCGCCGCGCTCGGCCCCTGGATCGACAAGGGCTACGACGTGGTGGCGCTGATCCCGAGCTGTGCCTTGATGCTCAAGCTCGAATGGCAGCTCCTCGTGCCGAAGGACGCGCCGCACCGCGCGGACGTCGAGAAGCTGGCCCAGGCGACCTTCGACGTGACCGAGTTCGTGGTCGACGTCGCCAAGCGCCAGGGACTGCCGGAGGGGCTCCAGCCGGTCGAGGGGGGCGTGTTCGTGCACGCCGCCTGCCACGCCCGCGCGCAGAACATGGGCATCAAGGCGGCCGAGATGCTGCGCCTGATCCCCAAGGCCGACGTGAAGGTGCTGGAGCGCTGCTCGGGTCACGGCGGTTCCTGGGGCGTGCTGGAGCCGAACTTCCCGGTGGCGCTGAAGGTCGGCAAGCCGGTCGCCAACCAGGCGGCCAAGTCCGGCAAGGCGTACGTGTCGTCGGAATGCCCGCTGGCCGCCATGCACATCATGCAGGGGATCGAGCGGCTGGGCGGCGACGCGCCCAACCCGCCGCCGCGGAACCTGCACCCCATCGAGATCTTCGCCCGCGCCTACGGCATCAACGTCTGAGAACACGGCTGGAGACGACATCATGACCGCGCGCAAGACCGAGATCACCCGCGCCGACATCATTCCAATGGAGGAGTACGGCAAGCAGCGCGCCGAGCGGCGCAAGGCGCTCGTCGCGGTGAAGAAGAACCGCCGCGTCTCCGTCGGCCCCTTCGCCACCTTCTATTTCGAGAACTACGAGACGATGTGGCAGCAGATCCACGAGATGCTGTACATCGAGCGCGGCGGCGAGGAGCAGATCACGGACGAGCTGCGCGCCTACAACCCGCTGATCCCCAAGGGCAGCGAGCTGGTCGCTACCGTCATGTTCGAGATCGACAACCCGGTGCAGCGGCAGAACACGCTGGCCCGACTCGGCGGCGTCGAGGACACGATGATGCTGCAGTTCGCCGGCCACACCATCAAGGGCCGCCCGGAAGGCGACGTCGAGCGCACCAACGAGCAGGGCAAGACCTCGTCCGTGCACTTCATGCACTTCGACTTCACGCCCGAACAGGTCGAGGCCTTTCGGAGGCCGGGTGCGCAGGTGATCGTTGCCTTCGGCCATGCCAACTACGGCCACATGGCCGTGATGCCGGACACGGTGCGCGAGGAACTGGCGAAGGATTTCCTCTGAAAAGCAGGTTGGGTTTTGCGGCTGACGCCGTCTACTCGAACTTCTCGTTGGCGTAGACGCCCCACACCTCGGTGCGCAGCATCCAGCCCTTGTAGCCCTTCAGGTCCACCTGGCACCACTCGCCCTGGCACTTGTGCAGCCAGCCCATGACGCCGGGCTGGGCGCGGGCCACCGCCGGGGCGGCCGGGCTGGGCTCGCGCCGGATGGAGCGGACGTCGCCCAGCACGACGATGCTGCGCTTGCCGGACAGCATGCTCTGGTGCACCCAGCCTTCCGCCCCTTCCCAGTCGCGGATGCGGCGCCAGGTGTCGAACTCCTGCGTGATCTCCACCGGCATTTCCTTGCGCACGAACACCCATTCCACCGGGTAGGTGGTGGCCGGCCCGGTGCGCACGTTCACCTCGCCCGAGCGCAGCGTGACGAAGCGCGGCAGCGGCAGGCCGGTGGTCTTCAGCGGGCTCTTGTCCCTGCCCCCGCTCCCGCCCTCTGCCGCGGCGGCCGGCATCGGGCCGGCCGACAGGCCGGCGGCCAGAGCCACGACGGCCAGCGCGAGACGGATTCCGGACAGCATCGACGGACCTCAGGCAGCGGAAACGGAGCAGGAATGCGGAGCCGGTCCCCGGTATACGGTGGAAACTCCGCACGTGCGATCACTATAGTTAGGGGTACTCCGTCCGAGCAAGACCGCGCCCGTCCTGTCCCGCGTTCGTCACACCCGCCCCCTTGGCACCCGCATCTTCACACCTGCGCGGGTGCACCTCTGGACAGGGCCGCGCGGCACTTGCTATGGCTCAAGGCTGGGGGAAGAGGGAGCACCGTTCGATGCCCGACAAGAAGAAGCCGCTGGTCGTCGTCACCCGCAAGCTGCCGGACGTGGTCGAGACCCGGATGATGGAGCTGTTCGACACCCGCCTCAATCCGGACGACGTGCCGTTGACGCACGACGAGACCATGGCCGCGGTGAAGACCGCCGAGGTGCTGGTCCCCACCGTGACCGACCGCATCGACCGCGCGGTGATCGAGGCCGCCGGCCCGCAGCTCAAGCTGATCGCCTCGTTCGGCACCGGCGTCGACCACATCGACCTGAAGGCGGCGCGCGAGCGCGGCATCACGGTCACCAACACGCCGGGCGTGCTGACCGAGGACACCGCCGACATGACCATGGCGCTGATCCTCGCCGTCGCCCGCCGCCTGAGCGAGGGCGAGCGGCTGGTGCGCTCCGGCCAG
>DASPIO010000326.1:0-9898 GCA_035629155.1 Azospirillum sp.
GGGGCATGATGCCGACACCCGGATTATGCCGCGCCAGGGACGGAACTCGTGGAAAGCCGCGCGTTTGCGAGTTGGTGATGCGGCATAAGTTGCGTGGGCGGCGCATTCGTCAGGAACTTGGCTTCTTCACACCGAAGGAGCCAGACATGAACAGCCAGAAAACGTCTGCGGACCACGGCGTCGATGATCTTTCCGTCACGGTCTTCGGAGAGCACTTCGGCGCTTTTCAGCGGCATCTTCTCGAACAGGGGTATGCGGACAGCACGGTCGCGTGGCACCGGCGCTGCATCGGCCTTCTCGCCGGGACGATGATGGCGCTCAACGTCACGCTCGCCGAGTTGGACGAGGCGCAAGCGGCCGCGCTCCTCGCGAAGACCGGCTGGAACCACAAACGCAAAACCGCCGCGTTTTCCATTGCAAAGCGCTTCATCCACTTCCTGAACGGGCGCGGCGTCGCAAAGCCACCGCCCCTGCCGACGGCCAAGGAGATCGTGCGGGCGGAATTGCGGCGCGATTACGAGACCTACCTGCGTCGCCAGCGGGGCCTGAGCGAGCGGACGATCTTCCATTCCTGGCGTTTCGCCGACCGCTTTCTCGAGTTCCGCTTCGGCGAGGAGCCCGGCGAGGTGTCGCGAATCACCGCGGCCGACGTCGTGCGCTTCCTGCAGCACCTGACGGCGCGGACGCCGCCGTTGCGGGACAAGACCCCATCCTCGCATCTGCGGAACTTCTTCCGATACCTCTTCCAGTCCGGCAAGACGGCCGCCAACCTGTCTCTGGCCGTTCCATGTGTCGCGCAGCGATACGGGGCGCGGCTGCCGCGGCATCTGACGCCCGAACAGGTGGAGACGCTCCTCGCGGCGGTGCGGACCGACACGCCTCGGGGCCGGCGCAACCACGCCATGCTGCTGTTGCTTGCGCGCCTCGGCCTGCGGCCGCCGGAAGTGGTCGCCATGCAGATCGACGACATCGACTGGCGCGCCGGCGAGATCCGCGTGCGCGGCAAGGGCTCCCGGCATGACCGCCTTCCCCTTCCGCCGGAGGTGGGTGCGGCGCTGGCCGAGTACATCCGCTTCCACCGCATCACGACGTCACGCGTGCTCTTCGTGACGGAACGGCCGCCCCACCGGCCGTTCAAGAACGGCCAAGTGCTCAACACCATCCTGAAAGATGCCTTCACCCGAACCGGGCTGACACCACCCGCCCCATACGTGGGGGCGCACATCCTGCGCCACAGCCTCGCCACCGCCCTGGTCCGGCGCGGCGCGTCGCTGGAGGAGATCGGCGACACGCTGCGCCATCGCTCGCGCGCCTCCACCCTGATCTACGCCAAGCTGGACATCGACGGCCTGCGCTCGATCGCTCTGCCCTGGCCGGTCGCGGGAGGTGCGCCATGAGCCGCCTGTCCGAGGACCTCGATCGCTACCTGGCCATCCGGCGCGGGCTCGGCTTCCGCCTCGACACGGCGGAGCGGGTCCTGCGCCGCTTCGCCGCCTTCGCGGACGGGGAAGGCGCCGAACACGTCAGCACCGCTCTCTTCCTGCGCTGGCAGGAGACGTTCGGCCGGGCAAACCAGCAGACGTGGGCGCGGCGTCTGAGCATGGTTCGTCTCTTTGCCCAGTGGCTGTGCGGCATCGACCCGCGGCACGAGGTGCCGCCCCGGGCGCTGATCCCCGGCCGCGGCCGGCGGGCCCGGCCGTACATCTACAGCGACGGCGAGATCCGCCGCATCCTCGAGGCCGCCGCCGAGCTGCCGTCGATCAACGGCATCCGTGCGCTGACCTGCTCAACCCTGTTCGGCCTCATCGCCGTCAGCGGCCTCCGGATCGGCGAGGCCGTCTTTCTCGATGCCGCCGACGTCGACCTGGAGGCGGGTATCCTCACCCTCCGGCGTGGCAAAGGGGGCACGGCCCGGCTGCTCCCGCTCGCCGCCAGCACCACGCGGCGGCTGGCCGCCTACGCCAGCGAACGCGACCGGCTGCTCGGCGCCACCCCGGACGCGTTCTTCGTGTCGGACCGCGGCGGGCGGCTCACCGCCTGCGGCGCCCGCGGCAACTTCGCCGCCGTCTGCCAGACCATCGGGCTGCGGCCGCCGGAGAAGTACCATCGGTATGGGCGCGGCCCCCGCCTCCATGATCTGCGGCATACCTTCGCCGTCCGCACGCTGATCAACTGGTACCGCACGGGCCAGGACCCGGCGCGGGAGATGATCAAGCTGACGAGCTACCTGGGCCATGCCAGTCCCGTGCACACCTACTGGTACATCGAAGCAGTCCCGGACCTGCTCGAACTGGCGTCCGAGCGCGCGGCCGCCTCGCTGGCGTGGGAGGTGCGGCCATGACGACCGCGACGCTTCCGGCGCTCGTCCAGCGCTTCTTCACCGAGCGGCTCGGCACCCAGATGGAGGCGAGCCCGAACACCATCGCCGGCTATCGCGACAGCTTCCGCCTGCTCCTGCGCTTCGCCAGCGACCGGATCGGCAGGGCGCCGACCAAGCTGCGAATCGAGGATCTGGATGCGGAGCTGGTGGGCGACTTCCTCGCCCACATCGAAGGCGAGCGCGGCAACAGCGCCCGCAGCCGCAACACCCGCCTTGCCGCGATCCGCTCCTTCTTCCGGTTCGTGGCGATGAACGAGCCCGCCTTCCTGTTCCATTGCCAGAAAATCCTGGCCATGCCGGGCAAGCGGTACGTGCGGCGCACCGTGGAGTTCCTGGAGCGCGCGGAGATGGAGGCGCTGCTGGCCGCGCCGGACCGCTCCACCTGGGTCGGGCGCCGCGACCACGCGCTCCTCCTGGTGGCCTTGCAAACGGGGCTGCGAGCGTCGGAGCTGATCAGCCTGCGCCGCTGCGACGTCGTGACCGGCACGGGCGCCCACCTCCGTTGCGAGGGCAAGGGGCGCAAGCAGCGCGGCACGCCGCTGCGGCGGGAAACCGTGACGGTTCTGGAGGGCTGGCTCCGGGAGCGGGCCGGCGCCGACACCGATCCGCTCTTCCCGGCGAACAGGGGAACCCGACTGAGCCGCGATGGGCTCGAAGCCATTGTGCGCCGGCACAGCCTGGCGGCGTCGCGGACGTGCCCCGCGCTGACCGGAAAGCGGGTGAGCCCCCACGTGCTTCGGCACAGCACGGCGATGGACCTGCTGCACCATGGCGTCGATCAAACGGTGATCGCGCTGTGGCTCGGGCACGAATCCGTCGAGACGACGCAGGTCTATCTGCACGCCGACCTGCGCCTCAAGGAAAGGGCGCTCGCACGGGTGACAGCCCCGGACGCGCCCACCGGACGATACCGCCCGGACGACGCATTGCTCGCCTTCCTCGAATCGCTCTGATTATGCCGAACGACCGCGCCGGGGCGCCTGGGCTTCCGGGAGCTCTGCCCCCGACGCGGCATAATCCGGATGTCGGCATTATGCACCTTATGCCGATATCGGCATAAGGTGCACTGGCGCCGTTCTCCACCCAGCGGGGCTTTGCCGGTGGTGGATAAAAATCGGACCGCGCAGCATCCGCAGCGCGGCCCGAGTCAAGGGAGGAATCGCCACCAGGCGTCGTGAGGGGGCGAGAACCCCCTCGCACCTCAAATACTGATCCCGCAATTCGGGGCTGGCAAGCACAAAACAAAGGCACTCGCCGCTCCTGCCGAAGAATTCGCCACATCCGCCCAACAAAAAGGCAAATGATCAGGCATTCGGCAGGATGCCGCCCAATTGGTGGGCGGGATAGCCGCCGAACCCCTGCCGCACGGCCACCAGCCAGGGCGGGTCCACCGCCGCGACTCCGGCCCAGGCGGGGCAGCCGGGATGGTGCGCACCCGGCAGATAGCCCAGGCTCATCAGGAATTCCCCGACAATCTCGCCGCCAGTGAAGCGGAAGGTGCGCTTGAACAGCTTCACCCACTCCTCCTTCGGCAGCGGGTGATGCGCCTTCAACCAGCCAGCGAAAGAGCCATGACTTTTGCGAAGGTCCGCTATTCGGCGCGCATTCTCGATGGTGGCGTCGATCTTCAGTCGGTTGCGGATGATGCCGGGATCGTTGAGCAACCGCTGCCGCTCCGTCTCGCCGTACGCCGCCACGCGGTCGACATCGAAGCCGTCGAAGGCGACGCGGAAGGCGTCCCGCTTTTTCAGGATGGTCAGCCATGACAGGCCGGCTTGGTTGATCTCCAGGACGAGGCGCTCGAACAGCACCCGCTCGTCGTCGGACGGTACGCCGTACTCCGCGTCGTGATACGGCCCGTGGAATGGATGGCCGGGCGCCGCCTCGCAGTAGGTCTCCGCCCCCATGCCTCATATCCCCTTCGCCATCTCGCGGAACGAAATCAGCCCGGACTCGCCGATGAAGTAGATCACGGCCGTGATGACCAGGGCCAGCACCGTCGTCACCGCGAACTTCAGCATCAGGCGCGGACGCACCGGCGCGCTTTCGGCGTGTCCCGCCTCGGCCTGCTCGGGCGTGCGCACGCCCCACGGCAGGACGGCGAAGAGCACCGTCCACCACGTGGTGAAGAAGATCGCGACGAGGGTGGGGGTGCCCATGATCCGCCTCCGTAAGACGTCGGGCTTTCGGCTGACGCCTCAACCCAACCTACCGATGCGTTGTAGGTTGGGTTGAGCGCGGCGAAAACCCAACACCCTTTTTCGGATCAGACCTGTTCCAGTTCGACCAGCGTGCCGCAGAAGTCCTTCGGGTGCAGGAACAGCACCGGCTTCTCGTGCGCGCCGATCTTCGGCTCGCCGTCGCCCAGCACGCGGGCACCCTGCGCCTTCAGCTTGTCGCGGGCGGCCAGGATGTCCTCCACCTCGTAGCAGACGTGGTGGATGCCGCCCGACGGGTTCTTCTCCAGGAACGGCGCCACCGGGGATCTGTCGCCGAAGGGGTGCAGCAGCTCGATCTTGGTGTTGGGCAGGTTCACGAACACCACGGTCACGCCGTGCGCCGGCAGGTCCACCGGCTCGGACACCGTGGCGCCCAGCGTATCGCGGTACAGCGCCGTGGCGGCCGGCAGGTCCGGCACGACGATGGCGACGTGGTTCAGCTTACCGATCATTTCTTGTTTCTTCCCGAAAGCGGCTGACGTTGCGCGGAAACTACGCCTAAATCCGCACCAAGTGAACCTCGGTCACCGGCTTCTTGCCGTGCGACGCGTTCAGGCTGCGGCGCACCGCCACGCGGGTGGCGTCGCGCACCAGCGCGTCGTCCAGGCGCGCGTTCCTGGGCAGCGCCGCCACCGCCTCGCGTACCGCGTCCACCACGTCCAGAAGCGTGTCATGCTCCAGTTGGTCGTCCAGCAGGCCCATCACGGCGATCTGCGGCGCCGTCACCAGCTCCCCCCGCCCGTTCAACACCAGCGTCGCCACGGCGGCGCCGTTGTGCACCATGCGGTGGCGCGCCCGCATCAGCCCGTTGTCCAGCGACACGATGCGCTTGCCGTCGATGGCGAGGCGGCCGGAGCGCACCTGCGCCACCACCTCCACCGGGCCGGGGCCCAGGCGCACCACGTCGCCGTTGCCGGGAACGATGCCGTGCGGCACCTGGCAGGACTGCGCGATCTTCGCGTGCTCCAACTGATGGCGCTGCTCGCCGTGCACCGGCACCGCCACGCGGGGGCGCACCCACTGGTACATCTGCACCAGCTCCTCCTGCGCCGGATGGCCGGACACGTGCACGTATTCCTCATCGGCGGTGACGATGCGGATGCCGCGGTTCACCAGATGGTTCTGCACGCGGCCGATGGCGCGCTCGTTGCCGGGGATCTCGCGCGAGGAGAAGACGACGACGTCGTCGCGCTCCAGCGCGATCTGCGGGTGGTCGCCGCCGGCGATGCGCGCCAGCGCCGAGCGCGGCTCTCCCTGGCTGCCGGTGCAGATCAGCACGACCTTGTCGCGCGGCAGGTAGGCGGCATCGTGCTCCGACAGGAACGGCTCGATGTCGGCGAGGTAGCCGTTGGAACGCGCCGCCTCGTTGATCCGCCACAGGGAGCGGCCGACCAGCGCCACGTGCCGGTCGTTGGCCCTGGCCGCCACGGCGATGCTCTCCAGCCGCGCCACGTTGGTGGCGAAGCAGGTCACCGCGATGCGCGTGTCCCAGCGCCCCAGCAGCTCCATCAGCGTCTCGCGCACCTTCGCTTCGGAGCCGGAGTGGCCGGGCACCAGCGCGTTGGTGCTGTCGCACACCATGGCCAGCACGCCCTCGTCGCCCAACGCGCGCAGGCGCTTCTCGTCCGCCGTGGTGCCGATCAGCGGCTGCGGGTCCAGCTTCCAGTCGCCGGTGTGCACGATCAGTCCGGCCGCGGTGCGGATGGCGAGCGCGTTCGGCTCCGGGATGGAATGGGTGACGGCGACGTACTCGAGCTGGAACGGCCCCACCTCGAAGCTCCCGCCCATCGGGATCTCCACGATCGGCACGCGGTTCTGCAGCCCGCGCTCGTACAGCTTGGCGCGCAGGAAGGAGGCGGTGAAGGGCGTGCAGTACACCGGCACCTCGAGGTCCGGCCACAGGTACTGCACGGCGCCCAGATGGTCCTCGTGGGCGTGCGTCAGCACGATGCCGACGAGGTCGTCGCGCCGCTCCTTGATGAAGGTGTGGTCGGGCATGATGACGTCGACGCCCGGCATCGTCTCGTCGCCAAACGAGATGCCGAGGTCCACCATCAGCCACTTCCCCTTGTGGCCGTACAGGTTGAGGTTCATGCCGATTTCGCCGGCCCCTCCCAGGGCCAGGAAATAGACGGCGTCGTCGGCGGGGGAGAAGGTGGACTCTGCCCCGCGCGCGGGTCCGTTAGCGTCGGATCTCATTGAACCTTCGGGGAAGCCGTGTTGCGTTTGTGGACGAGCAGCAGACCGCGCATGGTCAGTTCGCCGTCAACGTGGTCGATCATGGAGGTTGCCTCGGCGAAGGTCTTGCCGAGGCCGCCGGCGGCGATCACCGTCACCGGCGGGTCGCCGGTGGGGGACAGCTCCGCCTTGATGCGGGTCAGCAGCCCTTCGATCATGCTGGTGTAGCCCCAAAACATGCCGGACTGCATGGCGCCCACCGTGCCCCGGCCGATGACCTGCGCCGGCCGCGCGATCTCCACTTTCGGCAGCTGCGCCGCCACCCGGTGCAGCGCGTCCAGCGCCAGGCTGGGACCGGGCGCGATGATGCCACCGACGAAGTTGCCGTCGCGGTCGACCACATCGAAGGTCGTGCCGGTGCCGATGTCGACCACGATCAGCGGAGAGGGATACGTCGCCACAGCCGCCAGGGAGTTCACCAGACGGTCGGCGCCGGCCTCCTTGGGGTTGTCGATCATCACCCGGATGCCGAGGTCGACACCGGGGTCGCCCACCTTCATGGGGTCGCAGTGGAAATGGTTCTGGCAGAGGCGCACGAGGTCGTAGGTGGCCGCCGGCACCACGCTGGACATCACGGCCGCGTCGATGTCACCGGGCTTCAGGCCCTTCACCGCCATCAAGCTGAACAGCCAGACGGCGTACTCGTCCGCGGTGCGGCGGCTGTCCGTGGAGATGCGCCACTGCCCGCGCTTCTCGTCGCCGTCGAAGACCGCGAAGACCACGTTGGTGTTGCCGGCGTCGATGGCGAGCAGCATTCACGCCCCCTATGCGCTGGGGAAGAAGACGTCGCCGGCGGCGATGCGCTGCCGGCCGGTCCCGTCGTCCCGATCAAGCAACAGAACGCCGTCGCTGTCCAGGTCCACGAAGGTCCCATGCAGCGTCCGATCGGCGAGCCGCACCACCACCGGCGCACCCAGCCCCAGGGCGCGGCCCAGCCACGCCTCGCGGATCGGTGCGAAACCCTGCGCGCGCCAGCGCTCGTACCAGCGGTTGAGGTGCTGCGCGTAGACCTCCAGCACGGCCGCCGGCTCCGCCCCTTCCGCCCCTTCGGCGGACAGCGACGTGGCGGCGTACTCGGTCCCTTCGGGATGGTGGCGCAGGTTGATGCCGACGCCGAGGACCAGCCACTCCAGGACGCCGCCCTCCCCCGCCTCGGATTCCAGGAGGATGCCGGCCACCTTACGCCCGTCGACCAGAACGTCGTTCGGCCACTTGCAGCGCACCGGCACGCTCTGTGGCACGAAGCTGGCCGCTGTGTCGGCGATCGCCAGCGCGGCGACGAAGGAAATCTGGGCGCCGACCGCCGCCGGCACGCCGGGCCGCAGGATCGTCGAGGTGTAGAGGTTGCCCTCCGGCGAGGTCCACGCCCGGCCCCGTCGGCCGCGCCCGGTCTCCTGGCGTAGGGCCCAAACGACGGTGCGCTCCGGTTGCCCGGAGCGCGCCAAGGTCTTGGCCTCGTCGTTGGTGCTGCCGACAGTGCCGCAACCGACCACCCGAAATCCGGGAGGCAGGCGCAAACCGCCCACCTCCGGTGTCGGAGCGCCGGTCATCCGGCGAACAGGGCCGCCGCCGCCGCCGCCGCGCGGTTCACGATCGGCGCCGGGACGACGAAGAACAACAGCGTGAACAGGCCGGTGCCGACCAGGATGGCGGTCATGCCATCGTCCGTCACCTTGTCGAACGCGACCACCGGCTCGTCGAAGTACATCAGCTTGATGATGCGCAGGTAGTAGTAGGCGCCCACCACGCTGGTCAGCACGCCGATCACCGCCAGCGTGTAGAGCTGCGCCTGGATCGCCGGCAGGAACACGTAGATCTTGCCGAAGAACCCGGCCATCGGCGGGATGCCGGCCATGGAGAACATGAAGATCGCCATCGCCGCCGCCAGCATCGGGTGCGTGCGCGACAGACCCGCGAGGTCCTTGATCTCCTCGACCATCTGCCCCTTCTGCTTCATGCACAGGATGACGGCAAAGGCGCCGACGTTCATGAAGAGGTAGAGCGCCATGTACACCAGCAGACCGCGCACGCCGTCCTCGGTGCCCGTAGCCAGGCCCATCAGCGCGTAGCCGATGTGGCCGATCGAGCTGTAGGCCATCAGACGCTTGATGTTCGTCTGGTTGATGGCGGCGAACGCGCCCAGCGACATCGACAGGATCGAGGTCACGATGATGATCTGCTGCCACTGGTGCACGAGGTGCCCGAACGGCTCGATCAGCAGGCGGGTGAACAGCGCGATGGCGGCGACCTTCGGAGCGACCGCGAAGAACGCCGTCACCGGCGTGGGCGCGCCCTGGTAGACGTCCGGCGTCCACATGTGGAACGGCGCCGCCGACACCTTGAAGGCCAGACCGGCCGCCACGAAGACGAGGCCGATGATGACGCCCGGCGAGGCGTGCGTGCCGCCGGCGAACAGCGCCGCGATCTTGTCGAAGCTGGTGGTGCCGGAGAAGCCGTAGACCAGCGACGCACCGTACAGCAGCATGCCCGACGACAAGGCGCCCAGCACGAAGTACTTCAGGCCCGCTTCGGACGACGCCGAGGAGTCGCGGCGGAAGGCGGCGATGACGTACAGCGCGAGGCTCTGCGTCTCCAGGCCGACGTACAGCGAGATGAGGTCGTTCGCCGAGATCATCATCAGCATGCCCAGCGTCGCGAAGAGCATGAGGACGGGGAACTCGAACCGGTTCATGTCCTCACGCTCGATGTAGCCGAGGGACATGATGACGGCGAGTGCCGATGCCAGCAGCACCAGCACCTTCATGAAGACGCCGAAAGCGTCCATAACGAACAGGCCATTGAAGGTGACGACGCGGCCGGTGCCGTACCCGGCGGCGAGAACCGCCGCCAGGAACATCGCCACCACCGCGAGGTAGGCGACGGGCCGCGTGAAGCGGTCGCCGTTGAAGACGCCGATCATCAGCAGCGCCATGCCGGCGCAGGCCAGGAAGATCTCCGGGAGAGCCGGCCAAAGGTCGGGAAACTGGGCGATCATGGCTTACCCTCTAGCGCGCGGCCACGGACAGGTCGCCGGCGGCGGCCAGCTTGGTTTGGTAGACGT
>DASPIO010000327.1:0-6457 GCA_035629155.1 Azospirillum sp.
CAGCACCAGCGCCTCCTCGATGTCGTGGGTGACCAGCACCATGGTCGGCCGGTCGTACGACCACAGCTCCAACAGGTGGTCCTGCAGATCGTACCGCGTCAGCGCGTCCAGCGCGCTGAACGGCTCGTCCAGCAGCAGCACGGAGGGCCGCCCGACCAGCGCGCGGGCCAGGGCGGCGCGCTGCGCCATGCCGCCGGACAGCTCGCGCGGCCAACAGTCGGCGAAGCGGGCGAGGCCGACGCGGGCCAGCGCCTCGTCCGTGCGGGCCTTCTGCTCGGCCTTCGGCAGATGGCGGATGCCGAAGGCGACGTTGGCGCGGATGCTCAGCCACGGCATCAGCCGCGGCTCCTGGAAGACGAAGCCGATCTCGTCGCGCGGGCTGCACACCTCGCTGCCGTTCAGCACCACCCGCCCCGCCGTCGGCGCCTCCAGCCCGGAGACGACGCGCAAGAGCGTGCTCTTGCCGCAGCCCGATCCGCCGACAATGCCCAGGATCTCGCCCGGCCGCACGGCCAGGTCGATGCCGCTGAGCGCCAGATGGCCGTTGCCGTAGCGCTTGGACAACCCCTCGATGCTCAGCATCCTATGCCTCCGGCTTGAAGGAATCCTGCCAGCGCAGCAGCGGGCGGGACAGCGCGGCCAGCAGCCCGTCGGTCAGCTTGCCCAGCACCGCGAAGGTGACGATGGAGGCGAGGATCAGTTGCGGCTGCCCGGTCATCTGCCCGTCGGTCAGCAGAAAGCCCAGCCCCTCGCTGGCCCCCATGAACTCGGCCGCCACCACGAACATCCAGCCCAGCCCCAGCCCGGCCCGCAGCGCGATGACGTAGCTGGGCAGCGTGGCCGGCAGCAGCACGCGCCACACCAGTTCGAACCCCGACAGGCGGAAGATGCGCCCGACCTCCACCAGCTTGCGGTCCACCCCCAGGATGGCTCCCGACAGGGCCAGATAGATGGGGAAGAAGACGCCGACGGCGATGAGGATCACCTTGGACGTCTCGAAGATGCCGAACCACAGGATGAACAGCGGGACCCACGCGATCGACGGGATCGACCGCAGGGCCTGCAGCATCGGGTCGAGCAGCGTGCGCGCCAGCGTCGAATAGCCGGTCAGCGCCCCCAGCACCGTCCCCGCCAGCACGCCGAACAGGAAGCCGGCGCCGACGCGGCCCAGCGTGGCGATCACGTGCGTGGTCAACTCGCCGGACGTCGCCAGCCCCCACAGGGTGACGAGGATGCGCGATGGCGGCGGCAGCAGCCGCCCGTTGCCCCACCCTTGCGCCACCGCCAGCTCCCAACCCAGAGCGAGCGCGACCGGGACGAGGAGGGCGAGGAGCGTTCCCGACACCGCCCCCCACCCGGCCTGCGCTTGTGCTCGGCCACCCTCCCCCGCTGACGCAGGGGAGGGGGTGTCGGCCGCGCCTTCCGTCAACGTGGTCACTGCGTCAGCGCCTTCGCGAAGCCCGGATCGATCAGCGCGTCGGCCGCCGCCTTCACGTCGACGTCGGCGCGCAGCACGCCGGCCTGCTGGAGCGCCAAGCCGGCCTCGACGATGGTGGCCTTCTGCGTGTCGCCGATGGCGGAATGGCTGAGGTCCGTGCGCTCGAGCTGACGGGCGGCGACCGGCTCCGACAAACGGGCGGCGGTGGCGATGGAGGTCTTCAGCTCGGCCGGGTTGGCGAGCGCGTAGGCCCGCGCCTTCTCATAGGCGCGCAGCACGCGGCCGACCAGCTCGGGGTTTTCCTTCGCGAACTCCTCGCGGACGTTCAGGATGCCCCAGGTGTTGGCCCCGGCGTTGCGGTAGAAGAGCTTGGCGCCGTTGTCCAGCTCGGCCTGCGCCATCAACGGGTCGAGGCCCGCCCAGGCGTCCACGTCGCCCTTCTCCAGCGCGAGGCGGCCGTCCTGGTGCTGGAGCAGCACCAGCTTCACGTCCTTGTCGGTCAGCCCGTGCGCCGCCAGCGTGCGCACCAGGAAGATGTGCGGGTCGGTGCCGCGGGTGACGGCGACGCGCTTGCCCTTCAGGTCCTCGACCTTGGAGACCGTGCCGTTGGGGCCGGTGACCAGCGCCGTCCACTCGGGCTTGGAATAGACGTAGACCGACTTGACCGGGTTGCCGTTGATACGGCCGATCAGCGCCGCCGCGCCCGCCGTGGAGCCGAAATCCAGGCTGCCGGCGTTCAGGAACTCCAGCGCCTTGTTGGAGCCGAGGCTCAACACCCACCGCACGGTGATGCCGTCCTTCTTCAGCTCCTCCTCCAGGAATCCCTTCTCCTTCAGCACCAGGCTGACCGGGTTGTAATAGGCGTAGTCGAGGCGGATTTCGCTGACCTTGCCGGCCGCGTGGGCGTCACCCGGCAGGCTGGCGGCGGCGCCGGCGACCAGGGCGGCGGCAAGGACGAGGCGGCGGGACAGGGACACGGACATGACAGACCTCCAGCGTTCCCGCACCCGGCTGCGCCGGGCGGGTGGTGTTTACAGGAGGCGGGGGATGGCCCCGCCGCTGCGCTTCAGGCGACTGGGCGGGGAATGCCCACGCGCTTTAGCTGCATTTTTAGCGCGCCCGCAAGCTGATGGCTCAAATCGGCGCGTGCTTTTGTTTTATTATTCCTGTGAATTACCGTCAATCAGAAAAATAACACAATCCAATACAGTTATTTGGGCGCCGGACACCGCTCACCGATAGGTCCATTGTCCCATCACAAGCCCGCATCGCGGCGCCCTACGCATTTCCGTCATTCCCCGAAGTGAGGATCACCGAACCGAAGTGATGCCTAGCCCGTCACCGGCGCCATCGGGACAATGCCGTTGTCCGCCGAAGCGGGCCACAAGCGGGAGTGCGGCATGAAGGTCATCATCCAGATCCCCTGCTTCAACGAGGAGGCGGCGCTGCCCGTCACCTGCGCGGAGCTGCCCCGCTCCCTGCCCGGCGTCGACACCGTGGAATGGTTGATCATCGACGACGGCTCCACCGACCGCACGGTGGAGGTGGCGCGGGCCTGCGGCGTCGACCACGTTGTGACGCTACCGGCGCACCAGGGGCTGGCGAAGGCGTTCGTGGCCGGGCTGGACGCAGCGCTTCGGGCCGGCGCCGACATCATCGTGAACACCGACGCCGACAACCAGTACTGCGCCGCCGACATCGAAAAGCTGGTGGCTCCCATCCTGGCGCGCCGCGCGCAGATCGTCATCGGCGCGCGGCCCATCGACAACATCGACCACTTCTCGCGCGGCAAGAAGCTCTTGCAGAAGCTCGGAAGCTGGGTGGTGCGGGCGACCAGCGGCACCAGCGTGCAGGACGCGCCCAGCGGCTTCCGCGCCTTCAGCCGCGAGGCGGCGATGCAGCTCAACGTCTTCAACGGGTACACCTACACGCTGGAAACCATCATCCAGGCCGGGCAGCGCGGCATCGCCACGCTGTCCGTACCGGTGCGCGTCAACGGCGACCTGCGCCCGTCGCGCCTCGTCAAGAGCATCGGCAGCTACGTCACGCGGTCGCTGCTGGTGATCCTGCGCATCTTCAGCATCTACCGGCCGCTGCGCTGGTTCCTGCTGGTGGGCGGGGTGCCGTTCTCGCTGGGCATGCTGCTGGGTGTGCGCTGGCTGGTCCTCTTCGCCATCGAGGAGGGGCCGACCTACCACATCCCCAGCCTGATCCTGGCGGCGGTGCTGCTGCTGATGGGCTTCCTGATCTGGGTCGTCGGCATGATCGCCGACCTCATCTCGGTCAACCGCGTGCTGCTGGAGGAAATCCGCTACCGCCTGCGGCAGGCCGAACTGCGGCAGGCCGAGATGCAGGCGCCCGACCGCCGGCCGCTCGGCCGAACCGGCTCCAACCGCGCGGCGTGACGGCCGTCTGCCCATGAAAAGGGCCGTGCACATCGCCGTCGGCGTGCTGATCCTGGCGGCGCTCTACGCGCAGGTCGATCCCGCCGCGGTGGCCGGCAGCCTCGTGCGCAGCTCGCCTTTGTGGCTGGCGGCGGGGCTGGCGCTGTCGGTGCCGATCACCGTCGCCATGGCCCTGCGCTTCACCCTGCTGTTCCCCGCCGGCCGGGGCATCGGCGCCGGCCGGGGCATCGGCCTGGGCGAGGCGGTGCGGCTGGTGCTGATCGCCGGCACGCTGAACCTCGTCCTGCCGTCCAACATGGGGCAGATCGCCAAGGCTTACCCGCTCAGCCGCCGCAGCGGCTTCCCCCTGGCGCAGGCGGTGGCGACGGTGGTCGCCGAGAAGGGCTGGGACACGGTGGCCCTGCTGCTTTGGTGCCTGCTCGGATTGATCGCGGCGGGAAGCGCCGTGCCGTTCCGCGTGCCGGCGCTGGCCGCCGTCGCCGGGCTGCTCGCCGCCGGGCTGGTCGCGCTCACCTGGGCCGGGGCGACGCGCGCCGCCCTGCTGGCCGCCGCACGCCGTCTTCCGGACAAAGTGGCCACGCGGATCACGGCGCTGGCCGACGCCTGGGGCGGGGTGATCGGCCGCTTCTGGCACCACGGGCGGCGGGCAGCGGCGGTGATCGGGCTGTCGCTGCTCATCTGGTTCCTGTCGCTGGGGCAGGTCTGGCTGTTCACGGTGGCGCTGGGCGCCGGGGTGCCCTTCGTCGCCTGCCTGTCGCTGGCGCCGCTGGCGATCCTGGTCGGGCTGCTGCCGGTCACCATCGGCGGTGTCGGCACGCGCGACGCGGCGCTGGTCCTCCTGTTCCAGCCGTTCATGGACGGCGGCACGGCGGCGGCGCTGGGCGTGCTGTGCACTCTGCGCTACCTGCTGCCTGCCATCGCCGGACTGCCGCTGGTGCGCCAGTTCCACGGCCCAGCCGGGACCGGCGCCGCCGTTCCGGACCGCTAAGGAGGAAGGGAACGGCCATGCCCGCCCGCCTGCCCGCCACCGTCCTGGCCCTCGTGCTGTCCACGGCGCTGCTCTGCCTGCCGGCGCTGTACAATGGCTTCCCGCTGGTGTTCAGCGACACCGGCACCTACATCGCCCAGGCCTTGCAGGGTTTCGCCGGGGGCAACCGGCCGGTGTTCTACAGCCTTTTCATGATGCCGCTGCACGGCGGCGGCGTGTCGCTGTGGCCGGTGGTGGTGGTCCAGTCCCTCATCGTCGCGCACCTGCTGCATCTGGTCATCCGCGTGGCGGTGCCCGGCGCCGGCCCGTGGTGGACGCTCGCGGCGGCGGCGCTGCTCACCGTCGGCACCAGCCTGCCCTGGCACACCGGCCAGCTCATGCCCGACGTCTTCACGTCCGTGCTGATCCTGACCGCCTTCCTGCTGGGTTTCGGACTGGACCGGCTGAGCCGGCTGGAGGCCGCCTACCTCGTCCTCCTCGCCACCGGCGCCGTGGCCGTCCACTTCTCGCACGTGCCGCTGGCGGTCGGGCTGCTGCTGGTCGTGCTGGCGGTGCGGCTGGCCCGGCGCGACGCGGCGGCGGCCGTCGTGCGCGCGGCGCTGGCCCTGGCGGTGCCGGTGGTGCTGGCGGTCGCCGCCATGGTCTCCGTCACCGCCGCCGCGCATGGCGAGGCGCGGCTGGCCCGCGACGGCGACCTGTTCCTGCTGGCCCGCATGCTGAGCGACGGCCCGGCGCGCGACTACCTCGCCGACGTCTGTCCGGCCAAGCCCTACCGGCTGTGCCCCTACCTGGACGGGATCACCCCCGATTCCAACGACTTCCTGTGGAAGCCCGACAGCCCGCTGTACAAGGCCGGCGGCCCGCAGGCGGTGCGGGAGGAGGCGGCGGCGATCATCCGCGGCACACTGGCCGCCTATCCCGGCCGCCAGGTCCTGGCGGCGCTGCGCAACTTCGCCGAGCAGTTCGTCACAGCCCGCAGTGCCGACCGCCTGCACCCCTTCATCGGCGAGGACGTGCAGCCCGACCCCAGCATCCGCCAGCACTTCCCCGCCAGCCACGCGGCCTACACGGCGTCCCTGCAAAGCACCGGGCAACTGCCGATCGACGCGATCCGCCGCCTGCACGGCCCGCTGACCCTGGCCGGTGCGGCGGCGGCGGCGGCAGGGTTCGCGTGGTTCCTGCGCCGGGGCGAGCGGCATGGGACGGCGCTGTTCGTGGTGATCCTGGCCGGGCTGATGGGCAACGCCTTCATCACCGGCGCCTTGTCCAGCGTGCGCGACCGCTACCAGTCGCGCGTGGTCTGGCTGGTCGTCTTCTTCGCCCTGGTCGCCGGCCTGTCGGCCATCCTGTCGCGCCAAAAGGAAAGGGGCCGGCAGCGCGTGCTGCCGGCCCCCGAGGGCGTACCGAACCGCTGACCCTTAGGCGACGGTGGCGCCCGACAGGTCGTGCTGGTCGAACAGCGGGTCGACGTGCAGGGCGTTCAGAACCGCCGCGTCGAACGTCGTGGCCTGCGCCGCCGCGGCTTCGGCGGAGATCGCCGGGGCCTGCTGCATGGCCACGTGGTTCCACAGGTCCACCGAGCCCGCTTCCGCCGGGGCCGCCGACGCCACCGGCGCCGTGGCGTGG
>DASPIO010000328.1:0-56583 GCA_035629155.1 Azospirillum sp.
CCGATCGGCGTCCTGGGCGCCTCCGTCATGCCGCAGTCGCTGTGGGTGATGGGCGTGGCGCTGGTGCTGATCCTCGCCATCGGCTTCTTCTTCAACCGCACGCTGGCCGGCAAGGCCATGCTGGCGACCTCGCACAACCGCTTGGCCGCGCAGCTCGTCGGCGTCAACGTCAAGCTCGTCGTGCTGGCCGCCTTCGCCATGTCGGCGGCGCTGGGCGCCATCGGCGGCGCGGTTGTGGCGCCGATCAACTTCGCCTCGACCGAGATGGGCATCATGCTGGGCCTGAAAGGCTTCACCGCCGCCGTGCTGGGCGGCCTCGGCAACGGCGTGGGCGCGGTGGTCGGCGGCGTTATCGTCGGCGTCGCCGAAACGCTGGGTGCGGGCTACATCTCCTCCGCCTACAAGGACGCCATGGCCTTCGTCATCATCCTGCTCGTGCTGCTGTTCATGCCCAACGGGCTGTTCGGCAAGCGCGGCACCGAGCGCGTGTGAGGACGCGGACATGCTCATCAACCGCAACGCCAGCCTCCTCCTGCTCGCCGCCATCATCGCCCTGCTGCCGCTGGCGCTGACCAACAACTTCTACCTCGACGTGGCGATCCTCGCCGGCTTCAACGCGGTGGTCTGCGTCGGGCTCAACCTGCTCATCGGCTACGCCGGGCAGATCAGCCTGGGCCACGCCGGCTTCTTCGGCATCGGTGCCTACGCGTCAGGCGTGCTGGTCAGCACCTACAAGTGGCCGCCCGTCCTGGCGCTGCTGACCGGCGCGGCGGTGGTCGGCGTCCTGGCCTTCCTGCTGGCCAAGCCGATCCTGCGCCTGAAGGGTCACTATCTCGCCATGGCGACGCTGGGCATCGGCATCATCGTCTCCATCATCCTGCGCACCGAAACCGGGATCACCGGCGGCCCGGACGGCATGATGGTCGATCCCTTCACGCTGTTCGGGTTCGAGTTGTACGGCGAGAAAGTCTGGTACTGGGTCGTCGGCGCGATGCTCATCCTTGCCGTCTGGCTCTCGCTCAACCTGATCGACAGCCCCGTGGGGCGCGCGCTGCGCGCCGTGCACGGGTCCGAGGTGGCGGCCGAGGTCGTCGGCGTCGACACCACGTCGTACAAGGTGATGGTCTTCGTGCTGTCGGCGGTGTTCGCCAGCGTGGCGGGCAGCCTCTTCGCCCATTACACCGGCCTGATCACCCCGGCCAAGGCCGACTTCTTCAAGTCGATCGAGCTGGTGACCATGGTGGTGTTCGGCGGCATGGCCTCCACCTTCGGAGCGGTCGTCGGCGCGGTGATCCTCACCCTTCTGCCCCAAGTGCTGACCGTCTTCCAGGACTATCAGGAGATGGTGCTGGGCGCCATCATGATGCTGACCATGGTCTTCATGCCCAGGGGCCTGCTGCCCACGCTGGAAGGGCTGCTGACGCCGCGGAGGCGGGCATGACCGGAACCCTGGAGGCTTCGATGAACGCAACGACCGCCGCCGCGATCCCCGTCCCCGCCGCCAGGGCCGCCGCCGCCCCCGCCCGCCACCTGCTGCAGGTGGACAACCTCAGCCGCGAGTTCGGCGGCGTGCTGGCGATCGGCGACCTCAGCTTCACCATCCAGCATGGCAAGATCCACTCGATCATCGGGCCGAACGGGGCGGGCAAGACCACGCTGTTCAACCTGATCACCGGCGTCTACAAGCCGTCGGGCGGCACCATCCTGTTCGACGGCGCCACGGTGTCGGGCCTGGCGCCCTACAAGCTGGCGGAGCGCGGCATGTCGCGCACCTTCCAGAACCTGCAGATCTTCTTCAACATGACGGCGCTTGAGAACGTGATGGTGGGCCGCCACCTGCACCTCGACCGCCGCCTGCTCCCCGCCCTGCTCCGTTTCCCCTCCGTCCGCCGCAAGGACGCCGAGGCGCGCGAGCGCGCGGCCGAGCTGATGCGGGAGGTGGGCCTGGGCAAGTACCTGGACGCGCACGCCTCCTCCATGCCCTACGGCGCCCTGAAGCGCCTGGAGATCGCCCGCGCGCTCGCGGCCGAGCCGAAGCTCCTGCTGCTGGACGAGCCGGCGGCTGGTCTGAACGCCACCGAGAGCCGCGAGATCGACGAGCTGATCAAGCACGTCGCGGCGCGCGGCGTCACGGTCATCCTGGTCGAGCATGACATGAAGATGGTCATGGGCATTTCCGACCACATCCTGGCACTCAACTACGGCCGCAAACTGGCCGAGGGGACGCCGGCGGAGGTCGGGGCCAACCCCGACGTGATCGCCGCCTACCTCGGTTCCATGCCTTAACGGAGGACACCCCGTGCTCTTGGAGGTCAGCGGTCTCGACAGCCATTACGGCCGCATCCATGCCCTGAAGTCCGTCAGCGTCGGCGTGGCGGAGGGCGAACTGGTGGCGCTGGTGGGCGCCAACGGCGCCGGCAAGACGACCCTGCTGCGCACCCTGTCGGGCGTGCAGGGGGCGACCAGCGGCACCATCAAGTTCGACGGCGTCAACATCACCCGCATGTCGCCGCACCAGCGCGTCGCCGAGGGCATCCTGCAGGTGCCCGAGGGCCGGCAGTTGTTCGGCCCCCTGTCGGTCGAGGACAACCTGCGCCTGGGCGCCTTCCGCCGCGGCGGCAACCCGGAGCAGGACCTGGAACGCATGTACGCGATGTTCCCGATCCTCAAGCAGAAGCGGCACCAGCCGGCCGGCACGCTGTCCGGCGGCCAGCAGCAGATGGTGGCCATCGGACGCGCGCTGATGGCCCGCCCGCGCGTGCTGCTGCTGGACGAGCCCAGCATGGGACTGGCGCCGCTGCTGGTGGGCGAGATCTTCAACGCCGTTCAGGCGCTCAAGCGCTCCGGCACGACGATCTTCCTGGTCGAGCAGAACGCCTACGCGGCACTGGCCATCGCCGACCGCGGCTACGTGCTGGAAACCGGCGAGATCACGCTGTCCGACAGCGGCGAGGCCCTGCTCGCCAACGACCGCGTCAAGCAGGCCTACCTGGGCCTGTAAGGGGCCGTAGGTTGGGTTGAGCGCCAGCGAAAACCCAACGCTCCAGCCTTGCCAAGCACGTTGGGTTTTCGGCTCCACCTCAACCCAACCTACAAAGAGATTCGGGAGAGAACCCCATGTCCACCAAAGCCTTCGCGTCGACCGGCGACCTTGAAGAGAAGAAGGTCTCCTTCACCGAACTGGCCCCCGGCGCCTACGCCTATACGGCCGAGGGCGATCCCAACACCGGCGTCATTGTCGGCGACGACGGCGTCATGGTGATCGACGCCCAGGCCACGCCGCGGATGGCGCAGGACGTCATCGCGAAGATCCGCACCGTCACCGACAAGCCCATCAAGTACGTCACGCTGACGCACTACCACGCCGTGCGCGTGCTGGGCGCCTCGGGCTACGGCGCCGACCAGATCATCGCCAGCCGCGACACCTACGACCTGATCGTCGAGCGCGGCCAGCAGGACTACGAATCCGAACTGGGCCGCTTCCCGCGCCTGTTCCAGGGGGCCGCGTCGATCCCCGGCCTGACGTGGCCGACGCACGTCTTCGAGAACCACATGACGCTGTTCATGGGCAAGAAGCGCGTGGAGATCATGCAGGTCGGCCGTGGCCACACCAAGGGCGACACCATCGTCTGGCTGCCCGACGATAAGGTGCTGTTCTCCGGCGACCTCGTCGAGTACGGCGCCACGCCCTACACCGGCGACGCCTACCTGGAGGACTGGCCGCAGACGCTCTACCGCTTGGCGGCGCTGAACCCGCACAAGCTGGTCCCCGGCCGCGGCGACGCGCTGATGACGGCGGAGCTGTGCGGCAAGGCCATCCAGGAGACGCGCGACTTCGTCACCAGCATGTACCAGTCGGTGAAGAAGGCCCGCGACAAGGGCGCCAGCCTGAAGGACGCCTTCGCCGAGACACGCGCCGCGCTGGAGCCGCGCTTCGGCGGCTGGGTGATCTTCGAGCACTGCCTGCCCTTCGACGTCAGCCGCGCCTACGACGAGGCCGGCGGCCTGCGCGACCCGCAGATCTGGACCGCCGAACGCGACCAGCAGATGTGGACGGCGTTGCAGGCGTGAGCCTTCATTAAACACGCATGCACACGGATAAGAACACGGATGCACACGGACGACAGGATACATTCAATATCCTTCATCTGTGTCCATCTGTGTCAAAAAGCCCCGCTCTCCGCCGCGCACCCTCGTGGCGGAGTTTTTCTTTGACACAGATGAACACAGATGAACACAGATGAACACAGATGAATATGATTGATATTATTGTCCGTGTGCATCCGTGTTGAAAAGCAGTTCCCCATGACCGCCCGCACCAACTGGGGCGCCGTGCTCGTGTCGGTCGCGGCGGGGGTGGTCGCGGCGTTGCACGTCGGCAAGGTGCCGCCCGCCATCCCGCTGCTGCGGGCGGAGCTGTCGCTCGGCCTCGTCGCCGGGGGCTGGGTCATGTCGATGTTCAACGCGCTGGGCATGCTCACCGGCATCGGCTTCGGCCTGTTCACCGACGTCGCCGGGCAGCGCCGCATGGCCTTTCTCG
Organism: Azospirillum sp.; assembly: GCA_035629155.1. GTDB lineage: Bacteria > Pseudomonadota > Alphaproteobacteria > Azospirillales > Azospirillaceae > Azospirillum. The sequence goes on from DASPIO010000328.1 coordinate 4,541, forward strand.
GTTTCGCCGCCCTCCTGCTGGGCGGCTTGATCGGCGCCGCGGCGGGCGGCGCCACGGCCCTGCTGGCCGGCCGTTTTCTGGAAGGCGCCGGCTTCATCGCCATCGGCGTGTCGCTGCCCGCCGTCATCGTCGCCGCGTCCGCCCCGGCGGACCGGCGCTTCGCGCTCAGCCTGTGGGCCATCTACACGCCGGCCGGCAGCGCCGCCGCCATGCTGGTGGCCGCCTGGGCGCAGCCGGCGTTCGGCTGGCGCGGGCTGTGGTTGGGCGTCGCCGCCGCCGGGGCGCTGACGGCGCTGCTGTTCTGGAGGATGACGCGCGGCGTCGCCCTGCCCCGCCCGTCCGGCACCCCGGCGCTGGGCATGGTGATGGAGACGGTGCGCCAGCCGGGCCTGTGGGCGCTGGCGCTGGCCTTCGTCGCCTACGTCTTCCAATGGGTGTCGCTGATGGTCTGGCTGCCCAGCAGCCTGATCGACACGCACCACCTCACCCCGGCCGCGGCGACCCTGCTGACGGCGCTGGTGGTGTTCGTCAACGTGCCCGGAAACATCGCCGGCGGCTGGCTGATGCAGCGTGGCGTCCCGCGCGGCTGGCTGATCGCGGCGGCGAGTGCCGCCATGGGCGTGTCGGCGGCGCTGGCGCTCACCGGCGCGGTGCCGGACCTGCTGCGCTACGCGCTGTGCCTCGCCTTCTCCTTCTGCGGCGGCCTGCTGCCGGCGGCGTGCCTGTCGGGCACGGCGGTGCACGCCCCCTCGCCGCGCCACATCGGGCTGGCGAACGGTCTGGTCGTGCAGGGCTCCAACCTCGGCCAGTTCGTGGGCCCGCCGCTGATCGCCGCCGCCGTGGCGCTGGCCGGCGGCAACTGGCAGGCCGCATGGCTGCCCATGGCGCTGGCCGCCGCGGCGGGCGTGGCGCTCGGCCTGTTCGTGCTGCGCCTGGAGCGGCGCGCCTGATCTCCTACCCCACCGCTTCCGTCGCCGGCAGGACCGGGGCGTGCATGGGGAAGCGCACGGTGAAGCGCGTGCCCCCACCCGCCGCCTCGTCCAGTCCGATCGTTCCGCCCAGTTGCCCCGTCACCAGATTGAACACGATGTGCAGACCCAGGCCCGTGGAACCCGCGCTGCGCCGGGTGGTGAAGAACGGCTCGAAGATCTTGGCGCGGTTCTCCGCCGGGATGCCGCGGCCGTCGTCGGTGTAGACCATCTCCACCCAATCCGGCCCGGACGGGCGGACAACGATGACGAAGCGGCCCCGCTGCCCCTCCTCGTAGCCGTGCACGATGGAGTTGGTGATGAAGTTGGTGACGATCTGCGCCAGCACGCCGGGGTAGCTGTCCATCTCGATGCCGCCGGGGCAGTCCAGCGCCACATCGTGTCCGGGCCTGTGCCACGTCGGGCGCAGGCTCATCAGCACCTCTTCCAGGTAGGTCTTCAGCTCGAACCGGCGGCGGTCGCCGCGCGCCTGATCGGACGCCACCAGCTTGAAGCTCTGCACCAGATCGGCGGCGCGCGCGATGTTGCTCAGCATCAGCGAGGCGGACATGCGGGCCTCGTCGATGAACAGGTCGAAATCGCTGCGGCGCAGCTTGCCGGTCTTGCTGATCTGGTCGATCTGCCCGATGCGGTCCGCGAGGTACGAGCTGCTGGTCATCGCGATGCCGATCGGCGTGTTGATCTCGTGCGCCACGCCGGCCACCAGGGCGCCCAGGGAGGCCATCTTCTCCGCCTGCACCAACTGCTGCTGGGCCGCCTGAAGCTGGGTGTGTGCGGTGCGCAACTGTTCGTGCGCCTCGCGCAGGTCGCGCTCGCGCCGACGGTCCTCGGTCACGTCCAGGTAGATCTGCACGGCCCCGCCGTCGGGCATGGGGTTGCGGCGCACCTGCACGACGCGGCCATCGGCGAACTCCACCTCGCCGGGCCCGCTGACCAGGTCGGAGCGCCGCATGTCGTCCAGCAGCGCGCCCGAGCCGTTGACCGCGTCCATCAGCGCCCGGTGCGGCACGCCCACCCGCGCCAGCTCCGGCGGAATGTGGAAGAGCTTGATCGCCCGCTCGTTCCATAGGCTCAGCCGCTCCTCCGCGTCGAAGGCGGCGAGGCCGTCGCTCATGCTCGCCAGCGTGGCGCGCAACAGTTGCGACTGCTCCGACAGCTCCCGCGTGCGCTCCCCCACCTGGGCTTCCAGCGTGCGGTTCATCCGCTCCAGCCCATCGTAGAGGCGCGCGTTCTCGATCGACATGGCGATCTGCGCCGACAGCAGGTTCAGCAACTCCAGCCGCTCGGCACTGAAGACGCCGGCCGCCAGATGGTTCTCCAGGTAGAGGATGCCGACCAGCCTGTTGCGGTTGCGCAGCGGCAGGCACAGCACCGAGCGCGGCTGCGCGCTCACCACATAGGCGTCGTGCAGGAAGTCGCCGTCGGCCGCCGCATCGTCCAGCACCACCGGCTCCTGGCGCTGCACCACCGCCTCGACCACGCTGCGCGCCAGCACCGGCGCCCCGCCCTCCTCCGGCCCGTCGATGGGGCGGGACTGCAGCACTTCCAGCGTGTCGCGGTCGACCGCGGCCTCCGCCTCGATGCGCCACGCGCCCTCCGTCTCCAGCAGCAGGTAGCCCTTGGAGGCGCCGGCGTTGGCGATGACGATCTGCATCAGCGCCCGCAGCAGGTCGCCCAGCCGGATGTCCTGCGCCAGCGCCTGCGAGGTGCGGATCACCGTCGCCACGTCCACCAGATGCGCACCCGTCGAGTTGCCGGCCGAGGTCGAGCGGCGGCGCCGGTGGGTGGAGGACGGCACCGCCACCGCCTCCGTGTCGTCGGACGGCACCGCCTCCCCGAACAGTTCCACCAGATGCACGTCCAGCGCCTGCACCTTGGCCAGCGCGCCCCAGCGCACATAAGCGTGCCGCGCCCTGTTCAGCAGTGCCCGCGCCGTCGTGCGGTCGCCACGCCGCAGCGCCAGCCCGCCGGCCCGCTCGCACGTGAACGCCTCGTCGTGCACATAGCCCTGCCCGTGCGCCGCGTCGATCGCCTGCACGTACAGCGGCCACGCCTTGTCGAAGTGCCCGGCGGCGCGCATCCGCTCGGCCTGCAGCAGCCGGTGCAGGTGGGTGAAGTTGACCGGCGCGTGCTGGGCCGCCTTGCGCAGTTGGCGCTCGACCCGGCCGCCGCCGAACCATGCCCGCCGCCGTTCGGCGTGGCTCAACCGGTCCCACGCGGCGCAGTCGATGATGGCGCCGATGGCCGCGTTGCGCAGCCCCATCACCATGCCCGCCGCCCGGTCCGCATGGCGGCGGCGCAGGGCGGCGTACCGGCGCGCCGCGTCCAGCTTGCCGAACAGCAGGTTCAGGTAGGCCAGCAGCGCGTAGGTGATCTCCACCGCCAGCAGGTTGCCGCGCGCCGTCAGATCGGCGACATCCACGCCCTCGACCAGCAGCGGCCCGGCGAAGACGGTCGGGTCCTCCGCCTCGCCCAGCAGGTTGGCGATCGCCTGCCGGTAGGGCTTCAGCGCGCCGATGGCGGTTTCCTGGTTCAGCTTGGCGCAGATCGCGTGGTACTCGGCCGCCGTGTCGCGCACCGTGCGCAGGCGCCGGCCCAGGAAGACGTGCTGCGCCACCGTGTTGTTCAGGCAGTAGGCGGCGTATTCCAGGTCGCCGGTCTCCAGCCCGATGCGGTGCGCGTCCAGCAGGTCGTCCAGCGTGTCCGCCACTGGGCGGTGCCACACCTCAATGAACAGCTTGACGACGAACAGCGTCTGGCAACGCGCCGCGCTGGTGTCCGGCAGGCGGTCCAGAAGACGCAGAGCCACCCGCCCGAACAGGGCGCCGCCCGGAATGTCGCCGAACACCGCGCAGGAAATCAGGCCGTACGTGGCATAGGCGATGCACGATGCCGGCTGCGGCCCGTGCGCGGCGGACAGCCGCACCAACCGCAGCACCATGATGGTGAACAGGTTGGTGTCGTACAGGTAGGTCGTCGCCAGCGCCCGCGACAGGGCGTTGCCGATGGTCAGCAACCGCGGGTCGGCGGTCGGCGGCAGGTTCACCAGCGCGTCCTCGCTGCGCCCGCGCAGCGCCACCTTGGTCTTCATCACCTCCACGAGCACGTGGCCCATGGTCGGCTTCTCGGGCACCGGGCTGCCCAGCAGCAGCAGCGCGGCGCGGCAGGCGGCCACTGCGTCCGGCAGGTTCTGCCGCGCCACATGAAGCTGGATCAGCGCCAAATGCGCCCGCGCCCGGTCGATGTCGGTACGGGCGCGCGTCAGCACCGCCTCCGCCGCGCGCTGCGTCAGTCCGGCGTCGCCGTTCACCGCGGCGATGTCCGCCGCCGTGACGTTCAGCGCCAGCGCAAGATCGTAGCACCGCGCCCAGGCGTTGGCCGGCAGCAACCCGATACCGGCCTTCAGGTAGGCCATGGCCGGCCCGTGCGCGGCGGACGCGCGCGCCGCCTCGCCCGCGCGCAGGTTCAGCGTGGCCAGATCCTCGCGTTCGGCCGCGTCCATCAGCTTGGCGGCGCGGTTCAGGTGGTTGGCGATGTCGAACAGCCGCTCGCCGCTCTCGCCCCCGTGCCGCAGCGCCCGGCCGACCTTCAGGTGGCAGGCCAGCGCCTCATCCTCCCCCAGCAGGGAGTAGGCAGCCTGCTGCACCCGGTCGTGCACGAAGCGGTAGGAGACGCGCACCTCCACCCCGCCCACGTCGGCGTAGCGGTAGGCGTCGTCCAGCGGCACCACCAGCCCCGCCAGCAGCGCCGGCCACAGCGCCACCGCCGCGTCGGCCGGCGCATGTCCGGTCACCTCGGCCAGCGTGCCCAGGTCGAAGCCGTTGCCGATGCACGCCGCCGCCGGCACCACCGCCAGCGTCTCGCCCGGCAACTCGCGGATACGCTGCACGACGAACGTCACAACGTCCGCCGCCATCTGCTCCAGCTCCTGCCGCTCGATGGCGGCGAGGTCCCAAGCCCAGGCGCCGGTGACGCGGTTGAAGGCGATCAGCCCGCGCCGCTCCAGCGACTCCAGGAACTGCCCCAGGAAGAACGGGTTGCCCAACGTCTTGGCGGCCAGCCGCACGGCCAGCGGCCGCACGCCGTCGGGCGCGCTGTGCAGCGTGTCGGCCAGCAACTGCACCACCGCGTCTTCATCAAGCCCAGCGAGCGTCACCTCCTGGATGCGCACGCCGGCCTTCTCCAGCGCGTCACGGGCGTGGCGCAGCGGGTGGGCCGCGTCCACCTCGGTGTCGCGGTAGGCGCCGACCACCATCAGGTGCCGCAGGTCGCCGTCGGCGACCAGCCCCTCCAGCAGCCGCAGCGACGCCAGATCGGCCCATTGCAGATCGTCGAGGAACAACACCAGCGGGTGTTCCGGGCCGGCGAAGGTGCCTACGAAGTTGCGGAAGACATAGACGAACCGCTCGTGCGCCTCGGCCGGGCCCAGATCGGGCACCGGCGGCTGCTCGCCGACCAGCCGCTCGACCTCCGGGATGGCGTCGGTGATCAGCCGGCCGTTGGGGCCCAGCGCCACGCGCAGTTTGGCGCGCCACGCCTCCATCCGCTCCACCCCGCCCGCCGCGGTCTGCCGAACGAGGTCCTGGAACGCGCGGATCAGCGGCGCGTAGGGGATGTCGCGCTTCAGCTGCTCGAACTTGCCGGACACGAAGAAGCCGTGCCGGGCGACCACCGGCTTGTGCAGTTCGCGCACCAGCGCCGATTTGCCCACGCCGGAATAGCCGGCGACCAGCAGAAGCTCGTGCCCGCCCGCCGCGGCGCGGCTGAAGGCGTCCTGCAGCACGCGGAACTGCGCGGTGCGGCCGTAGAGCTTCTGCGGAATGCGCAGCACCGGCCGTACGTCGCGCCGGCCCAGCGGGAACGGCTCAACGCTTCCCTGCGCCTGCCACTCCTCCCGGCACTGTTCCAGGTCGGCGCGCAGGCCGAAGGTGCTCTGGTAGCGGTCCTCCGGGTCCTTGGCCAGCAGCCGGGCGATGATCGCCGACAGCGCCTCCGGCACCACCGGGTTCAGCTTGTGCACCGGCAGTGGCGCACGGGCGATGTGGCAGTGCACCAGTTCCAGCGCGTCGCGCCCCTCGAACGGCGGGCGGCCGGTCAGGCATTCGTGGAAGGTGGCGCCCAGGGCGTAGAAGTCGGCGCGGTAGTCGATGGCCCGGTTCATGCGCCCGGTCTGCTCCGGCGCCATGTAGGCCAGAGTGCCTTCCACGGAGTCGGCGCCGCCCGCCTCCTCGCGCGACAGCTCCGACGCGATGCCGAAGTCGATGACGTTCAACTGCCCGCCCGGCCCGTTCCACACGATGTTGGACGGGTTGATGTCCTTGTGCACGATGCCGGCGTCGTGGATGCAGGCCAGCGCATCCACCACGCGCAACGCCATGTCCAGGAAGATGCCGACGTCCATCGTGCGGCGGTCGTACAGCACGTCCAGCGAGGTTCCGCCGATGTCGCGGAACACCATCATCATGCCGCCGCCGTGCGGCACGCAGTCCAGCGCCTCGACGATCTCGGCGTGGCGCAGGCGCCGGGTGATGGCGTATTCGCGGCGGAACGACGCCAGATCCTCCGGCGTCGCAAGATCCTGCCCCAGCAGCTTGCAGATGACGGGCAGCCCGTCCTGCTGGCGCACGGCCCGCAGCACCGTCGAACGGGTGCCGGTGTGCAGCGTCTCCAGCACGCGATAGCCTGGCAGCGACGTCAAGTTGCGGAGTTCCCAAAGGTCCATGGCGCACGGCGCGGTGGCCACCGGGCGCGCCTCATGTCGGCGGGAATTGTAGGGTCGGCAAACGCAGCCATGCAAGCGGGCAAAGCCCCGAATCCCCAGACTTTTCTACCGTGGCGGAAGCGAGGCGCCTCCCGCACACGTTTTGCTGCGGTCCCGGCGCACAAACGATGCGGTTTGCGACAATTCGTCCTAAGATGCATCCAGAATTGTTGCCGGCCAGTTGCGTGCGCACAGTGATTCGCGAAGCCACAGGCGGCATACACAGCGGGGGACCCATGGGGAAGATCAAGGTTGCGATTCTTGGCGGCGGCGTCGGTTCGCTGACCACGGCCTATCATCTGTGCAACACGCAGGAACTGCGCGACCGCTTCGACGTCACCGTCTACCAGATGGGCTGGCGCCTGGGCGGCAAGGGGGCCACCGGACGCGACCGCTACGGCCGCATACAGGAACATGGCCTGCACGTCTGGTTCGGCTACTACAACAATGCCTTCAAGATGATGCAGGACGTCTTCGAGGCGCTGGACCCGCCGGAGACGGAGGCGCTGCGCACCTGGCGCGACGCGCTGAAGCGGCAGGATTTCACCCCCATCGGCATGCAGCTGGAGGACGGCAGCCCCGCCTACTGGCCGCTGACCTGGCCGCACCTGGGCGGCACGCCGGGCGACCCCAACGTCATGCCCACGCCCCGGCAGGCCGTGGTCTCGCTGTTGGGCCTGATCCGCGACGTTTTCACCAACTGGAACGAGCTGACCGGCCTCGTCGTCAACGGCAAGCTGGTGCCCGGCAACGTCGACGCCGCGATTCCCACGGTCCCGGACGACCGCCGCGCCCTGCCCGAGCCGCTGGCCCGCGGCTTCCGCGACGCCGTCGTCGCCTGGGGCGAGAAGCAGGCCCGCCACCTGGAGCAGGCCGAGGCGCTGCTGAAGGGGGCCGCCATCACCACCGTGCAGGACGCTGCCGTAATCGCCCACCGCTGGGCGCGCGCGGCGGTCGGCAAGGAGGATGACGCGACGGCGACCGCCGACAGCTACCGCGGCATCCTGTGGCTGCTGCGCCAGATCAACCGGGTGATCGACACCCTGCCCAGCAGCCTCGTGGCGCGCGACTTCCTGACCTTCATGGTGCCCTTCGCCACCGGCGTCATCGCCGACTACGTGATCGAGGGCAAGACGGCGGACGAGCTGGACGCGCAGGAGTTCACGCAGTGGCTGATCGGTCACGGCGGCGTGCCGAAGAACCTCGCCACGTGCTGCTCGCTGCGTACCTGCTACGACACCTTCATGCAGTACAAGGACGGCGATTTCCACGCGCCGAACTGGGCGGCCGGCGTCGCCTCGCTGAGCTGCGTGCGCATGTACGCCACCTGCAAGGAGGCCGTGCTCTTCAACATGGAAGCCGGCATGGGCGAGGTGATCGTCGCCCCGATCTACCAGCTTCTGCAAAAGTGCGGCGTGAAGGTGAAGTACTTCCGCCGCGTCGAGGAGCTGGGCCTGTCCGAGGATGGCGCCCTGGTGGAGCGAATCCGACTCGCCAAGCAGGTGAACGTCATCGGCGGCGACGACGCCTACCGCGCCACCGGCATCGTCCGACGCGAGGGCGACGGCAAGATCCTGCACGTCTGGCCGATCGAGCCTTACTGGGAGCAGATCGAAAACGGCGCCGCCATCAAGGCAGTGCTGGACGCGCACAAGTCCAGCCTCGAATCGCACTGGTGCCCGATCCCGCCGGTGGGCGAGGAGGTGCTCCAGCGCGGCAAGGACTTCGACATCGCCGTGCTCGGCATTTCGCTGGGCGGCTTCAAGAAGATGAACGGGGAGCCGACGCTGGCCGCCGCCCTCCAGGCCGCGCAGCCGCGCTTCGCCGCGATGACCGAGAACATCGGCATCATTCCGACCATGTCCATGCAGCTGTGGTGCGGCCCCGACCTTGCCGGACTCGGCTGGGAGGTGCAGCGCCCCGCCGCCGTCGCCGGACCGGAGCCCTGGTCGATCTGGGCCGAGATGCAGCAGACCCTGAAGTACGAGCCGTGGACCGACACCACCGCGCCGCGGCCCAAATCGGTGCACTACATCTGCGGCGTCTGGAAGACCGACCTCGTCGCCCAGCCCTCCACCGACCTGTCGGTGCCGGCCAGGGCGCTGGACACCGTCACGCAGAGCGGCGTGGACTGGCTGAACGGCTATGCGCGCTATTTCTGGCCCAAGGCGATGACCGCGTCGGGCTTCGACTGGTCCATGCTGGACGACCCGGCCAACGGCGAGGGGGTGGAGCGTTTCCGCAACCAGATCATCCGCTCCAACGTCGACCCGACGGAGACGCTGCCGGGCAGCGCCGCCGGCTCCACCCAATGGCGCCTGCGCACGGACGAGAGCGGGTTCTACAACCTTTACCTCGCCGGCTGCTGGATCCGCACGGGCCTCAACACCTCGTGCGTCGAGGCGACGGTGATGTCCGGCATGCAGGCGGCCCGCGCGATTTCCGGCGACCCGCTGTTCATCTCCGGCGAAAACTGGCTGAACGGAGCGAAGTGATGGCCCTGCCCGACTACGTCTCCTTCCGCGGCCACGGCGAGGTGTCGATCGCGGCACCCGGCGTCTTCACCGACAGCACCTCCACCCTGTTCTTCGTGCGCGCCGACCCGGCGCGCACCCAGGCCCTGGTGGACAAGATCCTCAACGCCGCCAGCGATGGCGCCGTGCGGTACGAGGTGCTGGGCCCCTTCGCCGCCGCCAACTTCCTGTCGGTCGGCCGCTGCACCAGCCCGACCGAGGAGTTCGGCTGGATCCCCTACAAGGAGGCCTCGCTCTGGCTGCCGGTGATCGAGCACCGCCGGGGCCGGCTGCCGCGCCTTCTGGTGTGGATGCCCTACATGTTCCCGGACGCGATGATCCCCATCGCCTGCGGGCGCGAGAGCTGGGGCTTCGCCAAGTCCATGGGCCGCATCACGGTGCCCGCCGGCTGCAGCGGCCCGACCACCTTCCAGGCCGAAACCATGCTGTTCCACCGGCTCTCGTCGGACTGCCAGGGCGAAGTGGCGCCGCTGCTGACCGCGCAGAGCGCCCAGGCGTCCTTGGGCGGCCTATGGAAGACGCTGGCCGACCTCGTGGCCGACGCCGGCGACGTGCTGAAGACGCTGGTCGAGCCCGGCGGGCTGGCCGAGAGCATGGTGGTGGTGGCCGACGCGGCGGCGATGCTGCTGACCGGCACGGTGCCCGTGGTGAACCTCAAGCAGTTCCGCGACGCCGCCGACAGCGGCAAGGCGTGCTATCAGGCGCTGGTCAACTGCCCCATGCACATCAACGACTTCCGCGGCGCCTGGCCGCTGCTCGGTGACTGGACGCTGAAGGTCGCCGACGGTTACGCCAGCCACCGGGTGGTCGAGGACTTCGGCTTCCAGACCGACGGCACATCCGCCAACGTGCACGTCGACCTTGCCGTCACCGTCCACATGGACTTCCAGGCCAACCCCGGCAAGACCGTCTGGCAGGCCGGCTGACGGCCGACGTCGGGTTTTCGGCTCCGCCTCAACCCAACGTCCCCCGTTTCGTCAGAACCGCGCCGTCAGGTTCAGCGCCACGATGTCCGTGCCGTTGCAGAAGCGCCCCGGATTGACGGCGGAGCCGTTGGGCGGCGTGCCGTTGTTCACGCAGGCCTGGAAGCCGTGCGAGTACGCGGCGTCCATCCGCAGCGCCTCACTGATGGCGTAGCCGGCGCCCAGGCCCAGGTGGTTGCGGATGGTCACCGGCACGATGGCCAGGAAATCCTGGTCCGGCGCCGCCTTGCCGGCCCAGCGGAAGCCGGCGCGCAGCGTCAGCGCCTCGGTCACGCGGTAGGCGGCGCCGACGGCGAAGATGTTGATGTCGTTGTAGTGCTGCGGCAGCGTCTCCCACACGGTGCCCAGGCCGGGCACGTCGACGCGGACGTTGAAGTTCTTCATCACCTGGCTCCACTGCGCCCGGCGGTAGTCGAAGGCCAGCGTCAGCTCCGGGATGGGCGAGTGCGTGATGCCGAAGCCGAACTCGGCCGGAAGCTGAAAATCCCTCAGCGTGTACTTGGCCGCGGCGGCGAGCTGCGCGCCGGTCGGCGACACCACCACCACGCGCCCGTCGCCGGTCAGGTCTTCCAGCGCCGTGCGGAACTGGTAGAAGGCGCCGATGGTGGTGTCCGGCCGCACCTTCCACGTCGCGCCCAGCCGCCCGCTGACGCCGTTCCCCTCCAGGCCCGAGCGCACGATGGACGGGTCGAAGATGTCGAGTTGGATGCCGCCGCCGGCGCCGATGATGGGTGCGGCCGTGGGCAGCAGCGCGCCCGCCCCGGTCAGCCGCCCCTGCGCGATCAGCGCGCCGAGCTGGTCGGCGCCCTGCAACAGCCGCACGCCCATCCCGGCGCGCACGTAGTCCACGGCCCCCGCCACCGTCAACTCCGGCGTCGCGTCCCAGGCCACCGCCAGGGGCGCGCGCAGGAACATCGCCTCGCTGCCCTGGCGCAGGCCGGTGTTCACGCCGCTGGGCACCCGCGACAGGAAGCTGTGGTGGCCGTAGTCGGTGCCGAACCCGCCCTGCGCGTAGACACCCGCCCCCACCGCGACGGTGTCCTTGCGCCAGACCAGCCCGCCCTGCGGCACGTAGTAGGAGTGGAACGGGAAGGTGTCCTTGCCCCGCGCCTTTTCGCCGGTGGCGGTCTGCGCCGCCTCCAGCCCGGTGGGCGCCGCCACCTTGATCCCGGCATCGACGTACGAATCCGGCCGGGCCGTCAGCGTCGCCGGGTTGACGATCATCGCCGAGCCGCCGATGTCGTGCGCCACGCCGGTGCCGCCCATGCCCATGGACACCGCGCCGATGCCCTCGAAGCTGTAGATGTCGGTGGCGCGCGCCGCGCCCAGCGGCGTCAGCGTGGCAAGCGCAAGGGCGGCGAGTCGCCGTGAAAGGGTCGGCCGGCTCATGAAGGCTCCGTCGGGATGGGCGGCAGCGTTGGGCTTTCGGCTTGGCCTCAACCCAACCTGCCTACCACGTTGGTGCAGGTTGGGTTGAGCCTTGGCGAAAACCCAACGTCCGGTCAACCCTTCGGTGTCAAATCAATCGACTGCCGGGCGATGGCCTCCGCCGCTTGGCGGCCGGACAGCACGGCGATGTCGGCGCTGCCGGCGCTGAACCACGTCCGCGTCCAGTCACCCGCCAGGAAGGCGTTGACGAAGCCGCTGCGCCCCGGCTCCAACCGCGTCTCGACCGTGCCGGGGAAACACTGCACGTACTGCTCCGACGGATCGATGTTCCAGCGGTAGTAGGCGGAGCGCACCTGCGCCCAGTCGAACTTGCCCTTCTTCACCGTGTTCGGCCAGATCACCCCGGCGTTGGCGTCCAGCCACGCCCGCGCCTCCGTCTCCACCTGCGCGGCCAGCTTCTTCTCATAGCCGCACGACACCGGCCCCACCGGCATCATGGCCGAGCCGCACAGGTACTCCACCGCCTTGGGCGGATCGACCTTCCAGTCCTCGGCGGCGTCCAGGTGGCTCATCTCGCCCCAACTGTCCAGCGCCTCGACATAGCTGGTCATGGCCGTCTGCCCGGCCTCCCAGCCCATCTCCTCGATGGTCGGCCTGAACCACAGTTGCACCGCCTGCGTCGGCACGGCCGGCGTGTTCTCCACCATCAGCTTGAAGCGCGGGTTGGCGGCGAGCAGCTTCTGCCCGACCACGGAGATGGAGGCCGGCGGCATCGCCAGCACGCATAGGTCGAAGTCCTTGCCCAGCTCCAGCGTCGTTTCCGCCACGTGGTACGGGCAGTAGACGGACTCGAGGTTCCCGACCTGCGTCTTCAGGGCTTCGCCGTCGACGATCTGGTCCCAGTTCGGCTCCGACGGCCAGCAGTACAGGAACTTGCCCTCGTTCGGGTCGCCGTAGGGCACGGTGACCAGCGGGTCGTACGTGCCGTTCTTGAAATCCACCTGCCGCTGGATGGTGACGCGCTCCACCCAGTTGCCGTTCTCCGAGACGTCCAGGTCGGTCAGGCGGTGGAACAGCTTCACGTCGACGCCGCGCAGCTTCAGCACCTCGTAGGCCGGCGTGAAGACGGTGTCGCCCATGCCGGCGTTCATCTTCCACAACGGCGCGCCCTTGTAGGCCAGCGCCATCAGGAACAGGATCTCCACGCCCGCCCCGGCGGCGAAGCGCGCGTTCTTGTACCCGCCCGACGAATCGCCCTTCACGTAGCTGAAGCACATGTCGTAGAGCAGCCGCACCGGCCCCGACCACTCGAACTTCTCGTTCAGGCCGTACTTCAGCAGCCATTCGCGGAAATCCTGGCCGTTGATCCGGTCGAACCCGGTGCGCCCCTCGTAGGGCAGCACGTCGGTGACGAAGCCGATGCCCAGCGCCAGCGAGAAATCGACGAGGCAGGCGATCTTCCACCCCTCGTCCGTCAGTTCCAGCACCGGCTCGATGGCCTGGAACATCTTCTGGATCACCTTCAGGATACCGGCGACCCAGTTGTGGTCCGGCTTGTCGTCGGTCTTGTCCAGGTGCTCCAGGATCTCGTCGAGCTTGCCGAGGTCGAGACGGTCGAGCAGCGCCCGGATCTTCTCGTTCTCCCCGCCGACGAAGTGCTTCATGATCGCGACCAGCACGCGGATGAAGGCGGCCGGCTCGATCGGCGACGGGTCGCCCGGCTCGCCCGGCCGCGGCGGCAGGTCGAAGTTCCAGGCGTGCCACGTGGCCCCGGTCAGACGCTTGATCTCCTGCATCAGCGTCACTTGGTACATCGGCGTGAACGCTTGGTCCCAGGTCTGGAAGGCATAGTTGGCGGGCATCGTGCCGGACGCCTGCCACTCCGCGTAGCACGCGCGCACCGCCTGGAAGGCGGCGTCATAGAAGCCCAGGAAGATGTGCAGCCCGTGTTCCTCGATGCGCTGGCCCTCCAGCGCGTTGCGCCCGCTGGCCCCCTTGCCGCCCAGCCGCCAGCCGTGGCTGACCAGCGTCACGTCGAAGCGCTTGCGCAGCTCCTCGGTCGCCGTCAGCGTCAGCGCGGCCGACACGCCCCCCAGCCCGCCGCCCAGGATCACCACCCGCGTACGCCCATCCCCCGCCATCGCTCAACTCCCCATCGCATAGCCGTTTCTTCGTGCACCATACTGATCGGCGCAACTTTAAAAAAACAGCATGGATTCACACCCGCGCGACAATTTGGCGCCGGGATCGGGGTGCGGGGAGCGACGGCGCACCGAGCGGGACAGCCCGTTAATAAATACTATCAATATTCATCTGCGCCCATCTGTGTTCATCTGCGTCAAAATCCGCGTTCCGCTGCGCACACGCGACGGAAATCTGATTTTTTGACACAGACAAACACAGATGAACACAGATATAGGGAATGTATTTTGTTATATTCACATATTCTATAGCCATGTTCGCAGATCCCACAATTCGGGAAACAGCCTGACCTCGATCATCTTGCGCAGGTACGGCACGCCGGCGGTGCCGCCGGTGCCCGGCTTGGCGCCGATGACGCGCTCCACGGTGGTGACATGGCGGAAGCGCCATTGCCGGAAGGAATCCTCCAAGTCGACCAGCTTCTCGGCCAGTTCGTACAGGCTCCAGTGCCGCTCGGTGTCGCGGTACACGGCCAGCCACGCGTCGCGCACGCTGTCGTTGGCTTGGTAAGGCTGCGACCAGTCGCGCTCCAGCGCGTGAGCGTCCACCGCGAATCCGGCGCGGGCCAGCGCGCGGATCGATTCGTCGTACAGGCTGGGGCTGGTCAGCGCCGCCTCCAGCGCGCGGGCAAGGTCGCCGCGGTGGCGGTGCGGCTTCAGCATGCCGGCGTTCTTGTTGCCCAGCAGGAACTCGATGGTCCGGTACTGGTAGGACTGGAAGCCCGACGACCGCCCCAGGCTGTTGCGGAACGCCGTGTACTCGCTGGGCGTCAGGGTGGACAGCACGTCCCACGCCTGGATCAGCTGGTTCATCACCCGCGACACCCGTGCCAGCATCTTGAACGCCGGCCCCAGGTCGTCCACGGCGATCCGCGCGCGCGCCGCCGTCAGCTCGTGCAGGATGAGCTTCATCCACAGCTCGGTCGTCTGGTGCTGGATGATGAACAGCAGCTCGTTGTGGTTGTCCGACAGCGGCACCTGCGAGTTCAGCAGCCGGTCGAGCCCCAGATAGTCGCCATAGCTCATGTCGACCGCGAAGTCGGTGTGCGCCCCGCAACCATTGATGTCATGATCGTTGATGCCGCGATCGTTCTTTTCGCTCATGAGCCTTCCCTCGCCGCCTCACGTCACCGCATGGCGCCTGTGAAACTCCGGCCGGTCCCAGGCGCCGGTCTCCAGCACGTCCGCCAGCGCCGCCGCCGCACCCCACACGTCCACGAAGCGCAGGTACAGCGGCGCGAAGCCGAAACGCAGAATGTCGGGTGCCCGGAAGTCGCCGACGATCCCGCGCGCGATCAGCGCCTGCACGATGGCGTAACCCTGCGGGTGCCGCAGGCTCACTTGGCTGCCGCAGGCCCGCGGGTCCTCCGGCCCGACCGCTTCCAGCCCCAGCCCCGCCACCAGCCGCCGGAACAGCCCGGTCATGGCGAGGCTCTTGCGCCGCACCGCGTGCAGGTCGACGGCCAGCAGCTCGTCCACCCCCACCTCCAGCGCCGCGAGGCTCAGCACCGGCGGCGTGCCGCACAGCGCCCGCCGGATGCCTTCGGCCGGACGGTAATCGGTGCCGAAGGCGAAGGGCTCGGCATGCCCCATCCATCCGGTCAAAGGCTGGCGGAACGCCTCCTGGTGCCGCCATGCCACGTAGAGGAAGGCCGGCGCCCCCGGCCCGCCGTTCAGGTACTTGTACCCACAGCCCACCGCGAAATCGGCGCCGCAGCCGTCCAGATCGACCGGCATGGCCCCGGCGCTGTGCGCGAGGTCCCACAGCATCAGCGCCCCATGGGCGTGCGCGGCGGCGGTCACGCCGGCCATGTCGTGCATGGCGCCGGTGCGGTAGTCCACGTGCGTCAGCATCACCACGGCGGTGTCCGGCCCGATGGCCCCGGCCACGTCGTCGCGCCCGACCAGTCGCAGCTCGTGCCGCCCGCCCAGTTGCTCGATCACCCCCTGCGCCACATAAAGGTCGGTCGGGAAGTTCGACCGCTCCGTCAGGATCACGCGGCGCTCCGGCCGCAGGCGCAGCGCCGCCGACAGCGCCTTGAACAGGTTGACCGACGTCGAATCGGCCACCACCACCTGTCCCGGCGCAGCGCCGACCAGCCGGCCGATCTTGTCGCCCACGCGCTGCGGCAGGTCGATCCAGCCGGCGGTGTTCCAACTGCGGATCAGGTCACGCCCCCACTCCGCCTCCACCACATGGCGCAGCCGCTCCGCCGTCGCCCGCGGCAGCGCGCCGAGCGAGTTGCCGTCCAGGTAGATCTCCCCTTCCGGCAGCACGAAGCGCGCGCGCGCGGCGGCCAGTTCGTCGGCGGCGTCCAGCGCCAGCGCGTCGGCGCGGGTGAAGCCCGTCATGGCGCCAGCTCCCGCAGCACGGCGCGCACCGGTGCGGCGTCCAAGTTGGCGAGCTTCAGCGGCAGCGCGATCAGCTCGTAATCGCCGGGCTCCACGCCGTCCAGCACCAGCCCCTCCAGGATGCCCAGCCGGTGCGCCCGCACCCGCCCGTGCGCGTCCATGGTCTTGGACTCCTGCGGGTCGAGCGAGGGGGTGTCGATGCCCACGAGCCGCACGCCATGCGCGGCCAGGAGGTCGATGGTCCGCGGGTGCACGGCGGTGAACGCCGGGTCCCAGCGCTCGACGGGATTGCGCGCGTAGGTCTTCAGGACGACACGCGGCGGCGTGCCGGTCAGGCGGTCCGCCACATGCTCCGGCCGCACCAGCGCCCCGCGCCCCACCACGTCCACCACCCGCGCCGGGCCGAGATAGGTGCCGAGGTCGAGCCCGCCGACCGGCGCCCCTTCGGCGTCATAATGCAGCGGCGCGTCGGCGTGCGCGCCGGTGTGGGTGGACAGGGTGACCCGCGCGACGTTGACCGGGCACCCCGGCCCGATCGCCCAGGTCCGCACCTCCTCGTACGCCGTGTCGCCCGGCCACACCGGAATTCCAGGCCCGAGCGCCGGGCTGATGTCCCAGATCCTCCGCACCGTCCGTCCTCCCGACCATTCCATGGAATGTCGGGAGCGGCCGGGGCGCCGGCAATGGCCCTATGCCGTCCGTCAGGCTGGCCGCATCGCTCCTGTCATCGGGCGACGTCCGCAGCGCACCAGCGCCGCCACAGGTGGCGGTAGGCGTCCTCCACGGCACGGGTGTAGACCCGCGCGTCACCCAACGGCCGGGCGACGATGTCGGCGCGCAGGCTGGCGCGCAGCCGCGTCAGCCGTTCCACGTCGGCCGCGGCCGCCACCGCCCTGCGCAGGTATGCCTCCTCGTCCTTGACAATCCAGTCCGGCAGACCGGCGGCGTCGAGGACTGCCGCGGCGATGCGCCCGGGCAGCGTGCGCCCCAGCAGCGTCAGCACCGGCACGCCCATCCACAGCGCTTCCACGGTCGAGACGCCGCCGCTCTGCGGGAAGGGGTCGAGCGCGATGTCGACCAGCCCGTAGGTCGCCAGATGCTCCACCCGGCTGCTGCGGCCGATCAACACCAGCCGTTCGGACTCCACCCCGTGCGCGGCGACGGCGGCGGTCAGGCGGTCGCGCACCGTCGGCTCCTCCGCGCCTGGCGCCTTGATCAGCAGGCGCGCGCCTGGCACCGCTCGCAGGATGCGGCACCACAACGCCAACGCCGGGTCGGACATCTTGTTGAGCCGGTTGAGGCACCCGAAGGTTACGCCCCGCCCCGCCGCCGCCGGGGGCAGTGGCACCACGTCCGGCGCATCGGCCGGCGAGTCGCAGAACAACACGCAGGGCAGGTCGACGATAGTCTCGGGGAACAGCGGCCGGTCGCACTCCGGCACCGAGACGGGGTCGGCCAGCAGCGCGTCCATGGTGGACAGCCCGGTCCCTGTGACGTGCCCCCACGCCGTCGCCTGCACCGGGGCCGGCCGGCGTGCAAAGGTCAGCAGCCGGTTGCCCAGCGAATGGCCGGACAGGTCGACCAGCACGTCGATGCCGTCGGCACGGATCTGCGCCGCCAGCTCCTCGTCCGACAGCCCGTACACCGGGCGCCACAGGGCCGCCGCCGCGCGCAGCCGGGCGGTCATGGCGTCCTCGACAGGGTTGTTGGAATAGCACACCAACTCCACCCGCGCCGGGTCGTGGCTGGTCAGCACCGGGCCGAAAGCGAATGCCGCCGAATGGAAGCGGAAGTCGGCCGACACGTAGCCAACGCGCAGCCGGCGCTCCGGATCCCGCGGGTTGGCGAACGCCGGGTCCGCCGGCGCCAGTCCGGCGGCGTGCCGCGCGGCCCAGCGCCGCCGCTCGGCCTGTTGCTCGACGACCCCGACTTCGGGGTCGAGGTCCAGGGTAAAGATCAGGTCGGAGTGGGTGGAGGAATCCCCGGGATTCAGCGCCACGGCGCGGCGAAGGCGCTCCACCGCCTCGCCCGGTCGCGCGAGCGCCTGCAGCACGCGCCCGAGATTGCCGTTGGTGTTGGCCGCGTCGGGGTTCACCCGCCACGCCCGCTCGCACCATGCCAGCGCCTCGCCCAGCCGGTTCAGGCGCTTCAGCACGTTGCCCAGGTTGGTGGCGGCGTTGCAGTCGTCGGGTTGCAGGGCCAGCGCGTGGCGGTACATCGCCACCGCCTCCTCCCGCCGCCCGGACGGGTAGAGCGTGCCGGCGAGGTTGTTGGCGGCCGCCGCGAACTCCGGGTCCAGCGCCAGCGTCCGGCGGAACGCCGCTTCCGCCGCCGCGTACCGGCCTTCCCGGTGCACCGCGATGCCGCGCTCGTTCCACAGCACGGCATCGGCCGGGTCGAGCGCCAGCCGCGCCCCCGGCCCCAGGCGTCCCAGGGCGCCATCGCGGCTGGCGGCGTGCTCGGCGTTGTCCGGCGCCAAGTGCGCGGCGCGGGCGAAGGCGGACAGCGCCCGCGCGGCGTCGCCCGCCAGCAGGTGCGCCTTGCCGAGATTGCCGTGGAAGGCATCTGCCCCCGGCCGCAGGGCGACGGCGCGGCACAGCAGCGCCACCGCCTGCCCCGCGTCGCCGCGCTGGGCCCGCAGCACCCCCAGCAGGTGCCGCGCGTCGCCCTGGTCGGGCACGGCGTCGAGGATGCGCCGGTACAGCGTCTCCGCCTCGTTCAGGCGCCCGCCCTGGTGCAGGTCCAGGGCGATGCCCAGCGCCTCCTCGACCGTGGCCATGGCGCGGCCGCTACTCCGCCGCGACCTGCGGCAGTCCCTGGAGCGCCTCCTGCAGCGCCGCCTCGTCGTAAGGGACGTCCTGCAGCTTGCCGGCGAAGTAGTCGGTGTAGGCCTGCATGTCGAAGTGGCCATGGCCCGACAGGTTGAAGAGGATGGTCTGCCCCTTCCCCTCCGCCTTGCAGCGCAGCGCCTCGTCGATCGCCGCCTTGACCGCGTGCGAGGATTCGGGGGCCGGCACGATGCCTTCGTTGCGGGCGAAGGTCACCGCCGCCTCGAAGCAGGTCGTCTGAGGGTACGCGCGCGCCTCGATCAGGCCCAGTTCCATCACGTGGCTGACCATCGGCGCCATGCCGTGGTAGCGCAGGCCGCCGGCGTGGAAGCCCGGCGGCATGAAGGTGGAGCCCAGCGTGTGCATCTTCACCAGCGGCGTCAGGTGCCCGGTGTCGCCGAAATCATAGGCGTAGGTGCCCTTGGTCAGCGTCGGGCAGGACGCCGGCTCGACCGCGATCACCCGGACGTTCTTGCCCTTGATCTTCTCGCGCAGGTACGGGAAGGCGAGGCCCGCGAAGTTGGAGCCGCCGCCGGTGCAGCCGATGATGATGTCCGGCTCGTCGCCGGCCATCTCCATCTGCAGCATGGCCTCCTCGCCGATGATGGTCTGGTGCAGCAGCACGTGGTTCAGCACGCTGCCCAGCGCGTATTTGGTGTCGTCGCGCTGGACGGCGCGCTCGACCGCCTCCGAGATGGCAATGCCCAACGAGCCGGTCGACTCCGGGTTGGCAGCCAGGATGGCGCGGCCCGACTCGGTCATGTCCGACGGGCTGGCGATGCAGGTGGCGCCGTAGGTTTCCATCAGCGCGCGGCGGTAGGGCTTCTGGTGGTAGCTGATCTTCACCATGAAGACCTCCACCTCCAGCCCGAACAGCGAGCCGGCGAAGGCCAGCGACGAGCCCCACTGCCCCGCCCCCGTCTCGGTGGTCAGGCGCTTGACGCCCTCCTCCTTGTTGTAGAAGGCCTGCGGCACGGAGGTGTTGGGCTTGTGGCTGCCGGCCGGGCTGACGCCCTCGTACTTGAAGTAGATCTTGGCCGGGGTGCCCAGCGCCTTCTCCAGGCGCCGCGCGCGCACCAGCGGCGCCGGGCGCCACAGGCGATAGACGTCGCGCACCGGTTCCGGGATGTCGATCCACCGCTCGGTGGAGACCTCCTGCTGGATGACGGCCATGGGGAAGATCGGCGCCAGGTCGGCCGGGCCGATCGGCTGGCCGGTGCCGGGGTGCAGCGGCGGCGGCAGCGGCACCGGCAGGTCCGCGGCGAGGTTGTACCAAGCCTTCGGCATCCGGTCTTCAGAGAGAACGTACTTGGTGCTTTCCGACATGCGATCCTCCCGTCATGGCGCCCGGATTCCCGGTGCGCCGGGTCGCCCGTTATAGCACTTCCGGCGCGGGGAAATTCTACCCTTCCATCAGGGAATCCAGCCCGCGCCGCAGGCCCGGCACCTCGCCCGCCTTGCGGATGGCCAGCAGCGTGCCGGCAACATAGGGTATCGGGCTGGAACCGGCGTCGTGCCGGATGCTCAGCCGCTCGTCGGCGGCGCCGAACAGCGCCTCGCACGACAGCACGAAACCCGGCATGCGCAGGGAGTGCACGCGCACCCGCCCGACCTCCGCGCCGCGCGTCTCCTTCGGCCCCGCCAGCGTGTCAACGGCACGCGACGTGGGGTCGAGCCGCACCTCCGACAGCCGCTCGGCCAGTTCGCGCGCGGTGCCGCTCGGCACGTCGGGCTTCTGGGCGGAGGCGTAGTCGATCACCTCGACGTCGGCCACGTAGCGCGCCGCCATCAGCGCGAATCGCTGCATCAGCGTCGCCGTGATGGAGAAGTTGCCGGCCGCCACCACGCCGACGCCCGCCGCACGGGCCGCACGGTCGATCTCGGCGTAGTCCTCGCCGGTCATGCCCGAGGTGCCGACCACCACCGAACGCCCGGCGGCGACGGCCTGCAGCACGTGCCCCTTCACGACGTTCGGCTTGGTGTAGTCGACCACCACGTCGGACGGCGTGCGAAGCGCGTCTTCCAGCGTCGGGACGATGGTGACGCCCAGCGCGTCGCCGCCCGCCGCCCGGCCGGCGTCCTGCCCGGTCGCGGAGCGCGCGACGGCGGACGCCAGCGTCAGATCGGGTGCCGCGACGACGGCCTGAACGAGCGCCCGGCCGACCCAGCCGGTGCAGCCGACGATGGTTACGGTGATGGTCATGCGATCCCTCCCGCTGATTGCCTCCCCCTCCCATCGGGGGCGAGGGAGGCATCTTACGGCTCGCGGATGCTTTCGTCGAAGCCGCGCAGGATCGGGTAGATGAAGTAGCTCAGGACCGTGCGCCGGCCCACCACGATCTCGGCGGTCAGCGTCATGCCCGGCAGCAGGCGCGTGCCGTCCGGCACCGCGGTCAGGTTGAGCGCACCGATGTCCAGCCGGCCCTGGTAGTACGCCTCGCTGCCCTGATCGGCGGTGGGAAGCTGGCGCTCGCGCGAGAAGGCGTCCTCGCTGATGGTGCGCAGACTGGCCTCGACGATGCCGTGCTTCTGGAAGGGGAAGGCGTCGATCTTGATGCGCGCCGGGTCGCCGGCCCGCACGAAGCCGATGTCCCGCGCCTCGATCTGCACCTCCGCCTCCAGCGGCGCGTTCAGCGGCACCAGCGTCACCAGCGGCTCCGCCTCCTTGGCGATGGAGCCGATGGAACGCTTGGCCACCTCCAGCACCACCGCGTCCTCCGGCGCCGTCATCACCACCAGTTCCGAGCGCCGCTCGGCCTTGCTCAGCTGTTCGCTCACGCTGTCGCGCTCGCGCTTGGCGGTCACCAGCTCCTCGGCCGCCTTCTGCTGCCATTCCTGCTCGAAGGAGCGCTTCTCCGCCTCCACCACCGCCAACTCCTGGCGCAGCTCGAAGATGCGGTTGAGGGCGCGCTGCAGCTCCTGCTCCGCGCTCAGCCGCTGGTCGCGGCTCTCCAGCATGGCAAGGCGCGAGCCGGTCTGCTTTTGCAGCAGGTCCAGGCGCATGCGCTCCATCTCGACCACCGCCTGCAACCGCTCGCGCAGCAGCGCCTCGTCACGCTTGTTCGATTCCTGAAGCGCCCTGATGCGCCCCTGGTTCTCGGAGAACAGCGCCAGCTTGGCCAGACGGAACTCGCGCCGCTCGTTGAACAGCTGCATCTGCAGCCGCCCGTCCGGGTTGTCGCTCGCCAGCGACAGCGTCGCGGCGCCCGCCAGCTCGGCCTCCAGGCGGCGGATCTGCGCGTTCAGGCTGTCCTGCCGGGTCTTCAGCTGGGTCACGTCGGCGGTGGTGAAGGTGCTGTCCAGCGTCGCCAGCATCGCCCCCTTGCGCACCACCTGCCCCGGCCGCACGTCGATGGCGCGGATCACCGCGGTCTCCAGCGGCTGCATGACGATGGTCGACGGCGTGGTGATCAGCTTGCCGCGCGCCGTGACGATGCGGTCGATCTCCGCCACCGCCGCGCCGCTCACCGCCAGCACGACCATCAGCACCAGCGCGTGCAGCGTCATGCGCGCGGCACGTGGCAGCGGGCGCGCCTCGATGGCGTCGGCGTCGGACAGGAACTCCAGTTCCAGCTCCGACGGCTTCTTGCCCGGCGTCTTCATCCGTGACGGTTCTGGGTTTGCCATAGGTGCCTGTAGATCGCGCAGCGTTGCAGGAGTTCGGCGTGCGTGCCGCGGTCGGCCACCCGGCCGCCGTCGAGCACGAGGATAAGGTCGGCCGAGGCGATGGTCGACAGCCGGTGCGAGACGATCAGGACGGTGCGCCCCGCCGAGATGGCGGCGAGGTTGGTCATGAAGATCGCCTCGCTGTCGGGGTCCAGCGCGCTGGTCGCCTCGTCGAGGATCAGGATGCGCGGGCGCGGCAGCAGCGCGCGCGCAATGGCCAGGCGCTGGCGCTGCCCGCCCGACAGGTTGGAGGCGTTCTCCTCCAGCAGCGTGTCGTAGCCCTGCGGCAGCGTCTCGATGAACTCGTCGGCACCGGCGAGGCGTGCGGCGGCCACCACTTCCTCGAACGGGGCGTCGGGGCGGGTGACCGCGATGTTCTCGCGCACCGTGCCGCGGAACAGGAAATTCTCCTGCAGGACCACGCCCAGCGACCGGCGCAGGTGCGGCAGGTCGATCTCGCGGATGTCGACGCCGTCGAAGCGGATGACGCCCTGCTGCACCGGGTGGAAGCCCTGGATCAGACGCGTCAGCGTCGTCTTGCCGGAACCCGACTTGCCGACGACGCCCACCACCGAGCCTGCCGGGATGTCCAGCGACACGGCGTCCAGCGCCGGCGTGGGGTTGGTGCCGTAGCGGAAGGTGACGCGGTCGAAGGCAATGGCGCCCTTCAGCTGCGGCACGAGGCCGCCGGAGGCGCGACGTTCCGGCGCCCGGCCCATCACCTCGGCCAGCATGCGCACGGACAGCGCCGTCTCCTGGTACTCCTGCACCAGCCCGACGACCTGGACCAGCGGCCCGACCACGCGCCCGGCCAGCATCTGGAAGGCGATCAGCGCGCCCACGCTGATCGACTGGTCGAACACCATCTGCGCGCCCAGCGTCACCACGGCGACCAGCATCAGCCGCTCCAGGATCTGGGTGAAGGCCTGCGCAACGTTGGAGATCTGGCCGACGCTCAGGTGCAGGTCCACGGCGCGCGCCGTGCGCTGGTCCCACTTGCGGCGCTGCACCGGCTCGATGGCCGAGGACTTGACGGTGCGCATGCCCTGGATCGATTCGACCAGCATGGCTTGGCGCGCGGCTTCCGCGTCGTACAGCGCCTTCAGACGGGTGCGGAACGGACCGATCAGGGCCACCACCACCGCGGCGATGGCCAGCCCGAACAGGATGGTGACGAAGGCCAGCGTGCCGGAATAGAGAAACAGCACCGGTACGAAGACAACCAGCGCCGTGCAGTCCAGCACGGTCATGAACAGCCGGCCGGTGAGGAACTGGCGGATCTTCTCGACCTGCTGCATGTGGCGCACCGTGACGCCGGCCGAGGTCGCCTCGAAATAGTCGATGGGCAGCGCCAGCAGATGGCTGAAGGTGCGGCGCGCCAGCCGCATGTCGATGCGCGTGGTGGCGGCCAGCAGAAGGTAGCGGCGCAGGAAGCCGAACACCGACTCGAAGGCAATGGCGCCGGCCACGCCCCCCGCCAGCACCCACAGCGTGGAGATCGAGTGGTGCACCAGCACCTTGTCGATGACGAGCTGGAAGAACACCGGCACGCTCAGGCCCAGGAAGTGCAGCACGATGGCGGCCAGCGCGATATCACGGAAGGCGCCCTTCTGCTTCAGGATCTCCGGCACGAACCAGCCCAGGCCGAACGGCTGCTCCTCGTCGGTGATCCTGTAGGTGCGCTTCAGCAGGATGGTCTCGCCGGCCCACTGCGCGCAGAAGGCCGCCTCGTCGACGAAGAAGACGGTGCGCTTGTCGGCCAGCGGGTCGACGACGCCGACGGCAACCGCGTCGCCCTCCTTGCGCGGGCCGACGACGACGACGGTGTTGCCGTTCTTCAGGCGCGCGAGGACGGGAAAGACCGCGCCCAGGCCGATCAGCTTGGCCCAGGTGAGCTTGGCCGCCTTGGCCTTGAGGCCCAGCGCGCGGGCCAGCGCCAGCAGCACGCCGGTCTTCGGTTCCTGCGCCGGCAGCACGTAGTCGTGCACCAGCCGGTCGACACTGGTCTGGATCCCGTGGTGCCCCGCCACCGCAACGAGACATTGCAGCGCGCTGTGCGCCGGCGGCTTTGGCTCCGCAATGGCGGCAGCCCCTGCAGGCGGTTCGAGTACGACCGTATCACTCATCTTTCACGCCTTGCTGCGTCCCACCGGCGCGAGCCGGCGGGCGCAGACTTGGCCGGAGATGGCAAAGATTTCCTTAACCCCCAGGCCGAACAACCACCGATTCCACGCCCCGCGCCACCGAAAGCAACGCCCGGTCATGCCCGCGCCGGCCGACCAGCATCAGCCCGACGGGCAACCCGGCCGCCCCGACGGGCAGCGTGACCGCCGGCCGGTCGAGAAAATTCCACAAGGAGGGATTGCGCAAAACCAGAAGGTTGATGCGGGCGTAGTCCACATCCTCCGCCAGTTCCTCGAACCGCGGCGCCACCACGGGGACCGTCGGCATCGCCAGCGCGTCGAACCCGCGCGAGGCCGCGTCCGACTCCGCCATCAGCGCGCGGCGGGCGCGCACGAGGTCCACATAGTCGGCCGCGGACTGCTCAAGCGCCCGCAGGATGCGCACGCGCACGCGCGGGTCGTACGACTCGCCGCGCCGCTCCAGCAGGTCGCGGTGCCAGGAATACGCCTCCGGGGGTGAGAATCCTCCCTTGGCGTTGGCCTGCGGGACGCGGTCCAGCGCCGGCATGGCAAACTCCACCACACGCGCGCCGCGCCGCGACAGCGCGCTCAGCGCCCGTTCGAAGGCGGTGGAGACGGTGGCGTCCAGCCCGTCCAGCGCATGGCACTTGGGCACGCCGATTCGCAGCCCCTGCACGTCCGCCTCGTCCGGCACGGACGGTGCCTGCCCGGCCAGCACCGCGTCCAGCACGGCGCAGCAGGCGATCGAGCGGGCGAGCGGCCCGACGCTGTCCAGCGTCCACGACAGCGGCACCGCCCCGTCGCGCGGCACGCGCGCCTGCGTCGGCTTGAAGCCGGCAAGGCCGCACAGCGCCGCCGGGATGCGCACCGACCCGCCGGTGTCCGACCCCACCGCCGCCACGGCCATGCCGTCCGCCACCGACACCGCCGCCCCCGAGGAGGAACCGCCGGGGATGCGTCCCCGGTCGTGCGGGTTGCCCGGCGTGCCGTAGTGCGGGTTCAGTCCGAGGCCGGAAAAGGCGAATTCCGTCATGTTGGTGCGCCCGACGATGACGGCGCCGGCCGCCCGCAGCCGCGCCACCACCGGGGCGTCGCGCTCCGCCGCGGGCGCGTCCTTCAGCGCGACCGAGCCGGCCGTGGTCACCTGCCCGGCGACGTCGAACAGGTCCTTCACCGACACCGGCAGCCCGGCCAGCGGGGACGGCACGACGCCCAGGCGCCGCATCGCGTCGCTGGCCTGCGCCGCCGCCAGCGCGCCGTCGCGGTCGGCCAGGGTGAAGGCGCGCGCCCCCTCCCCCGCCGGATCGGCGATGCGGTCGAACGCGGCCTCGGTCAGTGCCACACTGGTGGTGCGGCCGGCCGCCAGATCGGCGGCGAGCGACAGGATCGTCGGAGCGGCGGGCATGAGGACCTCCGTGCGGGAATGGCCCCATCGGTATAGCGCGCGGAGAAAGGCGAATAAACCCTCCCCCGCCTCCGCCGGAGGCGAGTGAGGGGCCTAAGTCACTCCCCCACCTTGGTCGCCCCCCGCCACACGCCCGGCTGGGCGGTGCCGCCGAGGGTGGCGACGCCGGGGCCGTCCTGGATGCCGCCGCGGAAGCGGCCGACGTGCCGGTCGCCGCGCGACAGCAGCAGCGTGCCGTAGCCGTTCGGCAGCCGGTCCTCGACGCGCCCCTCATAGCGGTCGCCGTTGCCGTAGTTCAGCACGCCCAGCCCGTCCGGCCGGTTGCGCCGGATCTCGCCGGCGAAGACGTCGCCGTTCAGATAGCGGAACACGCCGTGCCCGTCCGGCTGGTTGTTGCGGAAGGTGCCGTCGTAGCGGTCGCCGGTGCCGAACAGCAGCACGCCGTCCCCGCTCATCGTGTCGTTGCGCCACTCGCCCTCGTAGCGCAGGCCGTTGGCGAAACGATAGACGCCAAAGCCGCTGCGCTGCAGCGTCAACCCGCCCGACAGCGGCGAGCCCATCACCCATTCACCTTCGTAGACGTCGCCGTTGGGAAAGCGCTGCACGCGCAGGCGCGGGTCGATGGTGCCGCGCCGCGCCGCCTCGGCGGCGGCCTGGGCACGCTGCTGGGCCTGCCGCCCGCGCTCTTCCGCGCGACGCGCCGCGCCGGCCGCCTCGACCGCGCGCGCCGCCGCGTCGCGGCCAAGCCGCAGCGCCTCCTCGACGTCGGGGCGGAAAGCGCGCCCACCGCTTCCCTCGTCCTGCGGCCGGGCGGGCGGCAAGGCGGCGACGCTGCTGCTCGAACCGGCCAGCGGCACCTCGGGCAGCGGATCGGGCGCGCGCTGGGCCGCCCGCGGCTCCGCCCCCCGCGCCTGCGCCCCTCCCTTCTCGGGCGCCAGGGCGCCGGCGCTCACGTAGCCTTCCTGATCGAGGCGGTCGCGCACGTGCACCCAGTTGCTCCCCGGAATGGTGTCGAGCACGGTCACCGGCGCACCAGGCTCCAACTCACGCACGCCGCGCGCACCCAGTGTCGGCTGCCTGAACAGGGTGACCGGCCGCGTCACCGTGTGCGCCCCCGGCGACACGGCGTCCGGCGCCGCGTCCGCCACGGCGGGCGGGCGGGCGGCGACGTCGGCGGTGGGTTCCGGCATGGCCTCCGGCTGGCCGGGGCGACCGAGGTTGCCGGCGTAGGCGAAGCCCGTGTGCCCTTCGATCTCCACGCGCAGCCAACTGCCGCCCTTGACGCGGCCGGTGACCGCCACCGTGCTGTCGCGCCGCAGCGTGCGCAGCACCTGGGAGCGGATGTTGGGCGCGTCGCGCAGGTTGGTGTCTCGGGTGACGACATAGGTCTCGGCCAGCGGCTCCACCGCCGGTTCGGCGACCTTGGGCGGTTCGGGCGGCGTCTGGGGCGGCGTCTGGGGCGGTGGCTGGGCCGGCGGCGGCGCGGCGGCGAACGCAGGCACCAGCAGGACGTCGCCCTCCAGCCGGTCTTGCACCCAGGGCCGTTGCACACCGCGCGTGCGCTCCGCCACCTCGCGCTCGACAGCGGCGAGCGCGTCGCGCAGTTCGGCGCCGGGCCGCACCATTTCCTGCGCCAGCAGCGTGGCGAAGGGGCCGGCAGTCCCACCCTTGGACGGCACCGGCAGCGCTCCCGGCCGCTGGCCGTAGACGACGAGCAGGCGGTCGAGCACGGGCGGCATGCCCGGCACGGCCGACACCGTCCGCCCGGCCGGCCCCATGGACGCCGCCAGCCTGTCGGCCAGCGGATTCGGCACCACCGGGTCGATCACGACGACGGCGCCCCGCGTCGCCCCCTGCACCTGCTGGAGAAGGTAGTCGAGTTCGATGGTGTCGAAGACGACGTCGTGTTCGCTGGCCAGCTTGGCGTTGACCGGCACCAGGAAGCTCTTGCCGCCCGCCCCCAGCGTCAGGCCGGAATAGTAGACGAAGCCCAGGTCGGCCCCGGCCAGCGCCTGCTGGAACCGGCTCAAGGCCGCCACCAGGCCGCGGTGTTCCAGGTTGTTTGCCGTCGTCACCTCGAACCCGGCGCGTTGCAAGGCGTCCGCCACCACGCCGGCGTTGGCGCCGGCGGCGGGCATGGCGCCGCCGTGCTGGTACCGCGCGTTGCCGATGACCAGCGCGACCCGCCGCTCCGCCGCCCAGGCCGGAAGCCCGCCGAGCCACAGAAGCGCCGCCATCAGCGCCCAAACCACCCACCGGTGTTTGC
This sequence comes from Azospirillum sp., assembly GCA_035629155.1. Classification (GTDB taxonomy): domain Bacteria; phylum Pseudomonadota; class Alphaproteobacteria; order Azospirillales; family Azospirillaceae; genus Azospirillum. Next base: position 33,059 of record DASPIO010000328.1, read on the forward strand.
CGCTCACCCTCCCACCCCCTCGTTCGCCCCGCCAGGTATCTTGGTCTAATTCTTTTGGATACATCCGTTCGCAAGATGCAAATCCAAAGAATCCCACGGAAATAGCGAACGCGATGCGCCCGCCGAACAAGAACAGCATCGGAGTTATTCCGACGTTCTTTTTTCGGTTCACGCAAGCGGGAAAACGTGGTCCACCGACAACATCGGCCTGAGAGGGGAGCGATGGGCCGGATTGCGGCGCGGCCCACCGCTTCTCACGGCGCTATCGCTTCAGCCCGTCACCGTAGCGCGAGCAGTCGAACTCGTCGGTGCCGGCCTCGGCGCGACCGCCGCCCGACGTGTTGTAGCGCGGATCATCGCAGCGGCCGTTGTAGGCGTAGGGGCCGCTGCGCGGGTCGGACCGGCCGCCGCGGACCGTGTCGGAATCGCCGAACAGCCCCCCGCCCGAACCGCCGAACAGCCCGCCGCCGCTCGTCTGGTTGCAGGCGGCGAGTGCCAGGGGAACCGCGAGGATCGCGGCAAAGTGCAGTGCTCGTTTCATCAGTCTTGCCTTTCCAAAGACGCCAGTGGATTGCTCCGTCGTCTTTCAACAGGCGAAACCCGCGAAGTGTGCCGTCCACCCGGCCGAAAGGACGCAGAGACGCCGCATCCCTCTTCCCTTGCGGGAAAGGCAAGATAAGAACAGGACTGCGACAGAATACTGCGAAGCGCGCCAGCGTCAGTTCAGGTCGCGGGCCACACGCAGGCCATCGGCGAGGTAACGGACGTCGGCGTCGTAGCCGATGCGCGCGGTGGCCGACACCTGCTCCAGGTCGTCCCGCCAGGAGCCGCCGCGCAGTACGCGCTTCTTGCAGTCGCCGCTGGTCCAGGCGCTGCCGTCGGCGGGAGCGCCGCGGTAGCCGGGGTTCCAGCAGTCCGCCACCCACTCGGCCACGCCGCCGTTCATGTCGTGGATGCCGAAGGCGTTCGGCGGGAAGCTGCCCACCGAGGCCGGCCGCAGCCTGTCGAAGGAACCGCCGCAGTCCCGGCAGTTGGCGCGCATCGTCCCGGCGCCCTCGCCCCAGGAGAAGCGGGCGGCCCCGCCCGACCGTGCGGCGTACTCCCACTCCGCCTCGCTGGGCAGGCGGTAGCGCTGGCCGGTCTTGCGGGCGAGCCACGCGACGTAGGCCTGGGCGTCGTTCCAATCGATGTTGTGAACGGGTGTGTCGTCGGTGGCGTTGGTCATGCGCGGCATCATCGTGCAGCCGCCGCCTTCCACGCAGGCGCGCCATTCACCCACCGTCACCTCGTAGGCGCCGAGCGCGAAGGGTTTCGACACGGTCACCGTATGCGCCGGGCGCTGTGCCGTGTCGCCCCGGTCGTGCCCCATGGTGAAGCTGCCGGCGGGAATGCGCACCATCACCGGGCACTCCGGGCAGTCCTGGAAGCCGTTCCCCTTGCCCTGCGTGCGCTGCGCTCCGGCGGCGGGCTCCGCCACGGCCGGGGGAGTCGCCAGCGCCAGGGCCGGCGGCTCGGCGACCACCTCGGCGGCAGCCGCTGGAGCAGCGGCCGGCGCCGCCGCGACCTGCACCGGCACGCCCGCCACCGCCGCGGGGGCGTCGGGCGCCGCACCGGGATCCTCCACCTCGACGACGACGCTGCTGCTTGCCCGGCCGCCGCGCCCGTCCTCGATCAGCACGGTGAAGGTGCCGGCGCGGCCCGGTTTCGCCTGCTCGGGATCAAAGGTCAGGGCGGCAAGCGCCTCCACGCTCAACCGGTCGCCGGCCTTGAGCGGCCGGGTGCCATCGCGCACCTTGCCCTGTTCGGGCACGGCGGTAACGACCACCGTCAGCGGATCGCCGTCGGGGTCGCTCGGCGCGTCCACGCGCAAGAGGTTGGGCGAGACCTTGATCGTGCGTTCCACCATCGCCACCGGTGGGCGATTGCTGGGCTTCACGAAGATCGGCACACCGCCCTTGGCGACACCGCCGCGCCCGTCCATCACCGCGAACTCGAAAGCGCCGGCCTCGCCCACGTGGCTGCCGTCCGGCCTGAAGGTGGAGGCCACGAGCTGGTCGATGGTCAGGTAGTCGCCGATCAGCACGACGCGCTCGCCAATGCGCACGCTGCCGCCGCGCGGCAGGCCGGCGACCTGGGCGAACAGCGCGTCGTTGTCGGGATCGCTGGGGCGGCCGATGCGCAGCGGCTCCGTTCCGCCGCGCTCCAACACCTCGACCGGGCGCAGGTCGGCCAGCACCGGACGGCGGTTCTCCGGCTGCGGGTTGAAGTAGAAGGGGGCGGCGCCGAGCGAGCCGTAGACGAACGGCTCCTGCCGGCCTTGCGTGGACTGCATCACGTCGTCGCGCACGCGGCGGAAGAACAGGCTCAACTCCAACCCCGGCTGGTCCAGGTTCTTAAGCAGGGCCTCGGCATAGGGGCTGTGGTTGCCCGTCCCGTCCTCGGCCACCGCATCGGCGCGCGTCGCCATCGCCACCAGCGTGTCGCTGGGCGTGTCGTCCACCCGCCCGATGCCGGGCTGGATGCTGTGCCGGCTGGTGCCCGTGCGGGTCAGGCGGTCGACGAAGGGGTTGTTGCGGCAGGCATCGAGGATGACGATGCCCAGCTTGCGCGCCTGCGCCACCTCTCCCAAGGGCAGGGTCAGCGGCAGCGCCTCATACATCAGATCGCGTTCGCGCTCCAGCCGCGCGTCGGAGGGGATGAGGTAGTTGGTTCCTCCCACCTGCATGCCGTGCCCGGCGAAGTACAGCACCGCCACATCGGCCTTGGACGCCTGCACACCGAAGGTGCGCAGCGCCTCCGCCAGCCCGCGGTTGGAGAGGTCGAGCTTCTCATCGACCGTGAAGCCCAGCTTGCGCAGGGACTGGCTGATCGCCTTGGCGTCGTTGGGCGGGTTGGGCAGCTCCGGCGCGTTCTGGTAGGCGCCGATGCCGATGACCAGCGCAATGCGTTTCTCCCCCTCCGCCGCTGCGGTTGCGGGAGGGGCATGGGCCACGAAGAGCAGTCCGGCGACCAGCGCCCACAGCACCAGGGCAAAACGCATGCGATCCGACACCTTGTTGTTGAGACTGCAGGTATCCCCCCGCCCCCCTCGCGAACAAGTGGCGGGACGGGGTAATCCCGATGCGTGACGGGCTGCTATTCCTTCTCCAGAGCCTTCAACAGCACGCGGCGCAGCTCGTCCGGCTGCACGGGCTTACGCATCAGCCCGCATCCCGGCAGGCCGCCGTCGGCCAGCGGCGACTGGCTGGCCTCGCCGGTCAGCACCACCGCCGGGATCTCCCGCCGGTACAGCCGGCGCACCCGCTGGATCACGTCGTAGCCGTTGGCCCCGCCGGGCAGGCGCAGGTCGGTGAGGATCACGTCCGGCGGCGCCGGAAGGGCGTCCAGGCCGGCCATTACCTCGCGCAGGTCGGCCGCCGGAACCACCGAGCACTCCCAGGCTTCCAGCATCATGCGCAGACCGAACAGCACCATCTCGTCGTCGTCGACGACCAGGACGGTGATGCCGTGCAGCCCGTCGCCGGCTTCGTCCGCGCCGGCATGGCCGCGTTCCGCCGGCGTCGGGGCGGCGCCGAGCGGCACAGTGACGGCGAACACCGACCCGCGGCCGAGTTGCGAGCGCAGGCCGACCGGCATCCCCAGCAGGGTGGCGAGGCGACGGACGATGGACAGCCCCAGTCCGAAGCCGCGGGCGCGGTCCCGCTCGGGGTTCTCAAGCTGGTGGAACTCCTCGAAGATGGCGGCGACCTGACCGTCGGGTATGCCGAAGCCGGTATCCCACACCTCCACCCGCACCGCGTTTCCCCGCCGCCGCATGGCGACCAGGACCGTGCCGGTGCGGGTGTAGCGGATAGCGTTGCTCAACAGGTTGCGGACGATGCGTTCCAGCAGCACCGGGTCGGTGCGGCCGCGGGCCGGGAACAGCCGCGCCTTGAGCCGCAGCCCCTTGGCCGCCGCCTGCGGCTGATTCTCCTCGACCAGCTGGCGCAGCAGCACGTCCAGCGCGAAGTCCGTCACCTTGGGCTCGATCTGCCCGGAATCGATGATAGAGATGTCCAAGAGCGCGTGCAGCAGCCGCTCCCCCGCCTCCAGCGCCTCGCCCAGACGCGCCACGGTGGTCGACGCCGCCGGGTCGCTCACCTGCTGGTCGAGCACGCCGAGGAACAGCCGCATGGCCTGGAACGGCTGGCGCAGGTCGTGGCTGGCGGCGGCCAGGAAGCGCGCCTTGGCGGCGTTGCCGCGCCCCGCCTCGTCCACGGTGGCGGCGCGCACGTGCGCGCAATCCTCCACCCGCTCGCAATCGGCGTCGGCGGGGGTCGCGAAGGCGAAGACACCGACCACCGCGCCGCCGTCCACCACCGGCGCGCAGCGCAGGTCCACCGGGCAGTGCAACGCCCCCGCCGGGGCCAGCCGCAGCACTAGGCCCTCCTCGTCCGCTTCGCCGTCACCGGCGCGCAGGCGGTCCAGGCGCCGCACCAGCGCCTCGCCCTCCCGGCCCAGCAGCCGGGATGCCGGCAAGCCCTGCGGGGCGCCACCATCGCCGAGCAGGCGACGGAACGCCTCGTTGAAATGGACGGCGCAGGCAGTCCCGGTGAACAGCACGGCAGGGCCGGCGCTCAGCCGGCAGACGCGCAACGCGTTGCGGAGCGATTCCGGCCAGATGCGCTCGGCCCCGCAGGGGCTGAGCTTTTCGTGCTCGGCGGACAGGTCCAAAGACAGCCTCTCGTGCTCCGCGCCGCTCCCGGGTGGCGCGCTCTCTGCCGGGGTGCCACCGGCGGCGCCGAAGGCAAAACGAGAGGGTACACTAACCCTCCCCTCCGGCCCGTTAAACCCATCAAAAGTATAACGGGTACCGCGTAGTACCTAAGTTTTGTGCCGGGCGAGGATCACATCTTCGACGTAGAACTTGCGGCGCAGCAGCGTCGACAGGCGGGCGATCAGCACGTCCACGCTGTGCGACTTGCCGACGAACTCGTCGGCACCCGCATTCAGGCAGGCGATCAGCAGATCCTCCCGGTCCTGGCTGGTGTGGACAAGGATGTCGAACAGCCGCCCCTCGCGCCGCCGGCTGCGGTCGAACGCCTCGCACAGCTCGGTTCCGGTGATCCCCGGCATGACGAGGTCGACCACCACGCAGTCGAACCCGTCGCGCGCCACGGCGTCCAACCCCTCCTGCGCGCCGCTGGCGACGGCGACCGTGCAGCCCGCCTCCTCCAGCTCCAGGCGCAGGAACTCCCGATAGGTGACGCTGTCGTCCACCACCAGGACGCGGGCGCGGTGCAGCACCTCCATGGCCGAGGGCCGCGCGTCCGGCAGCGCCACGAGGCGGCAGACCTCCCGCACGGCGCCATCCGGCTCGCCGCCCGCCACGATGTGCACGCGCCGTCCGTCGTACGTCAGCTCCGGCGCACCGCCGACCAGCACCACCGGCACGTCCGGGCAGCGCTCGCGGATGCGGACGATCGCGTCGTGGGCGTCGGTCCCGGTGCTGGCGAGGTTCAGCAGCACCGCCGCGGGCGCCTCCGCCGTCAGCGCGGCCAAGCCGTCGGACAGCGTGCCGGCGGCGGTGACCGCGAAGCCTCGCTCCTCCAGCTTGTGGCGCAGCAGCAGGCTCTGCGTCGGCGACCCGTCGATCACCGTGACGTTCGGTGTTTGCGGAGTGCTCATCGCCCCCCCCCTTTCGACGCGAGAAGATCGAGCAGGCGCGGCGCCACCCGGGGCAGCGGCAGCTCCTCGGTGGCGGCGCCCAGCTTCACCGCTTCGCCGGGCATGCCGTGGATCACCGCCGTGGAGGCGTGCTCGGCGATGGTGTATGCCCCCGCCTCGCGCATCGCCAGCAGGCCGCGCGCCCCGTCCTCCCCCATGCCGGTCAGCAGCACGCCGATGGCCGCCGGCCCGAAGGCGGCGGCCAGGGAATGGAACAGCACGTCGCCGGATGGCCGCTGGCCGCACACCGGGGCGTCCCTGGTGAGGCGCAGCGCGGCACGCCCGGCTTCCAGGTGGGTGTCGCCGGGCGCCACATAAACGCGGCCGGGCTGCGGCTGGACGCCATGCTCCGCCAGCTCGACCGGCAGCGGGCAGACGGTGCCGAGCCACGCGGCGAAGCCGCCGACGAAGGCGGCGCCGATGTGCTGCACCACCAGCACCGGCAGCGGGAACCCGGCCGGCAGCCCGTTCAGCACCTTCACCAGCGCGTTGGGTCCGCCGGTGGAGGCGACCAGCGCCAGCACCTCGAACCGCCGCGCGGTGTCCGCCGCCAAGGGCGGGGGCGCGTCCGCCCGCTGGAGTGCCGGTGGATCGGCGGCGAAGCGCTGGCGGATGACCTTCACCTGGCTCATGGCGAAGAGTTGGTTGCACAGGTGCCGGGCCACCGCCGCATAGTCGGCACGGCTCAGGCTGCCGGGCTTCTCGACCACGGACAGGGCGCCGGCGCGCAGCGCGTTCATGGAGATGTTCATGTCGCCGCCATGCACGTCGGCGGCGACGACGACGATGGGCACGGGATGCTCGCGCATCAGGCGCTTGGTCGCCTCCAGCCCGTTCATGCCCGGCAGCCGGATGTCCAGCGACACCACGTCCGGCTTGACCTTCGCCATCAGGCGCAGCGCCGCCTCCGCCGTCGGCGCCACGGCGGCGACCTCCAGCCGGGGGTCCTGGCTGATGGTGTGGACCAGCAGTTCCTGGACCACCGGCGAGTCCTCCACCACGAGGACCCGGACCTTGCGTTGGACGCTCATAGCAGGCGCTTTATCCCTTCCAACAGCTCGCCCTGGTCGAAGCGCGTCTTCACGATGTAGGCGTCGGCCCCCAGGCGCAGGCCGCGCGCGCGGTCCTCCTCCGCGTCGCGCGAGGTGACCAGGATGAACGGGATGCCGGCCGTGCGCGGATCGCCCTTCACCGACTGCAACAGCGTGAACCCGTCCATGTGCGGCATCTCCACGTCGCTGACGATCAGGTCGACGCGGGTGGATCCCAGCCGTTCCAGCGCGTCGCGGCCGTCCACGCACAGCTCCACCGTGTAGCCGTGCGCCTCCAGGATGGAGCGTTCCAGCGTGCGCGTGGTGATGGAATCGTCCACCACCAGGATCACCGGCGGCGGCCCCGCCGCCGCGGCCGGACCCGCGTCGAAGGCCGGCGCCTCGGCCAGCGCCGCCCCCACCCCGGCGAGATTGACCACCAGCGCCGGCGCCCCGTCCTCCAGCAGCACGGTGCCGAGAAAGCGCGCCGGATCCAGCCCGACCTCCTCGATGGAGGAGACCAGCCCGTCACGCGCCCTGAGGAAGCCGTCCACCACCAGCGCCACCGGCCCCTCCCCCTCGCCGCGCCGGACCACCACGACGGCCAGCCTCTCGGACGATGGCGGCGCGTCGGACACGCCCAGGCAGGCCGCCAGCGTCGTCACCGGCATATCGGCCTCGCCAAGCCGCAGCATGGACGTACCACCCAGCGTGAAGACGTCGCCCGCCGCCGCGTGGTGCAGCCGCACCACATCGCTGGCCTGGAGCGCCAGCACATGCTCGCGCACCGCCACGAACAGCAGCCGGCGGTTGGACAGCAGCACCGGGACGGACAGCGTCACCACCGTGCCGCCGCCACGCCGGTCGTCCAGCGTCAGCGTGCCCTGCAGGCGCGCCAGCGCCTCGCGCACGATGGACATGCCCATGCCACGCCCGGACAGCTCCGTCACCGCCTCGGCGGTGCTGAAGCCGGGCTCCAGCAGGAACTGCCGCAGCCGCTCGCGCGGGGTGTCGACCGCCTCGCGGGCGTCCATCAGGCCGCACTGCACCGCCCGGCGGGCGATGGCGGCGTCGTCGACGCCGCGTCCATCGTCCTCGATGCGCACGGTCAGCCGCCCGTCGCGCACGGCGACGGCGACGATGATGCGCCCGGCCGCCCGCTTGCCGGCCTCCAGCCGCGCCGTGGGCGTTTCGATGCCGTGGCCGACGGCGTTGCGCACCAGATGGATCACCGGGTCCTTCAGCCGCTGCAGCACCTCGCGGTCGACCTCGGTGGACAGGCCCTGGACATCGACCTCCACCTCCTTGCCCTGGCCGCGCGCCAGTTCGCGCACCATGCGGCCGAGGTCGCCGAACTGCGTCTCGGCGGGCAGCATGCGCAGGCGGCGGACGTCCTCCTGCAGGCTGCCGCTCCACTGCCGCAGGTTGGCGTAACTGCGCTGGTGCGCCCGGCTGGCGCCCTCGATGCGCGCGGTGGCAACGCGCAGGCGGCGCTCGAACGCGTCGAGCTGCGCGGCCGATACGCCGCCGTCGCGCCTGCGGCCCCGGCTCACGCCACGGCGCAGGCGCGCCCACGCCTGTTCCAGGCCCAGCCACTCCAGCCGCAGCCGCCGCAGGTCGGCGGCGATCAGCCCCTGCCCCTCCACCTCTTGCAGCAGCGCCGCCGCCGTCTCCAGGAAGTGACCGAGGCTTGCGCTGTTGATGCGCACGAGCTGCACCGCCGGTTGCGCCGGGCCGGCGGCCCGCGGCGTGTCCGGCACCGCGCGGGGCGCCGGCCCCATGACGGGTTCGCCCGCCGTCAGCGTGTCGAGATCGGCGAGCACCTCGCCCGGCAGATCGGCCGCCCGCCCGCCGCCCGCCGCGTCGGCGAGGTCCTCGATGGCGTCCAGCGCACGGAACAGCACGCCCACCGCCGCCCCGTCCAGCGACAGCCCGCCCTTTTGCAGCGCCTGGAAAGCGGATTCGACGCGATGGGCCACCGCCTCCACCTCCGGCAGGTCGACGGCGCGGGCGGCCCCCTTCAGGCTGTGCGCGCGCCGGTGCAACTCGTCGAGGTCGAGCGCCGCGCCGTCCTCGGCGGCGTGCAGGGCGGTACGGATCTCCGCCAGATGTTCCTTGTGCTCCAGTTCGAACGCCGCGAGCAGCCGCTGCCGGATGTCGATCATGAGGGCGCTTTCCGGCGGGACGACATCGTCGGTTGGGTTTTCGGCTTTGCCTCAACCCAACCGACGATGCTTCGCGGAGCAAGGGAGTGGCGCATGAAGCACGTCCCCCTCACACCCGGTAGTTCCGCACCACATCGACCAAGCCCTGGCCGAGGTCGTTGAGGTTGGCGGCGGCCCCTTCCAGCTGGCGGGTGCCGGTGGCGGTCTGGGTGCTCGCCTGGCGGATGTTCTGCAGCGCCTGGATCACCTGCTCCAGGCCGATCTGCTGCTGGTTGGTGCCGGCGACGATCTGCTGGAAGGCCAGCACGCTCTCGTGGATGTTGTCGGCCATGGTGCGGATGGTCGCCTGGGTCGAGTCCGCCTGCCGCCGGCCGGCGGTCACGCGCTTCACCGCCTCCTCCGTCAGCATGACCGAGGCGTTGATCCCCTGCTGGATGTCCGACAGGTTGGAGCGCACCTGGGCGGTGGCGTCCTTCGCCTGGTCGGCGAGGTTCTTGATCTCCGTGGCGACGACCGAGAAGGTGCGGCCGTGCTCGCCGGCCGCGGCGGCTTCGATGGCGGCGTTCAGCGCCAGGAGATGGCTGCGCTCGGCGATGTCGTTGACGGTGGCGATGATGTCGCTGATCGCCTGCGTGCGCTCGCTCAGCATCACGATGGTCTCGGCCACCGTCTCGGCCTGCTCGCGGATGCCGTCCATGGCCTGCATGGTGTCGTCCACCGCCTTCAGGCCTGTGGCGCTGGACGCCGCGGTGTTCTGCGCGCCCGACGCCACCTCCTGCGCGCGGCGCGAGATCTGCGCGCCCGACGCGGTGATCTCCGACAGCGTCGCCATGGTCTCCTCCACCGCCGCAAGCTGTTCCGCGACACTCGCCGCCTGCTGCTGGGTGGACGCGCGGATCTGCGCGGTGGCGGCGTGCACGTTCTCGGCCGCCGCCCGCGTGCCCTGGGCGACGTTGCGCAGCCGCTCGGCCATGTCGTTCAGGTCCGTGCCCAGCGCGCCCAGCTCGTCGGTGCCGGGGATCTCCACGCGCCGGGTCAGGTCGCCGCGACCGATCACCCGCACCGCGTCGATCGCCCGCACCAGCCGCCCGGTGAAGGAGCGGCCGAACAGGTAGGCGATGACGAGTGACGCCGCCAGCAGCAGAACGGCGGCGACCAGGGCCGAACGCACCATCTCGTCGTACGCCTCCTGGATGCGCCGTTCGCCGGCCTGCGTCAGGCGGCGCAGCGTCTCGTTGGCCTCGTCGATGCGCTTGTCCAGGCCGGCCCGCATCGCCTCGATGCGCGAGCGCCGCTCGATGGCGCCGGTCACGTTGCCCTGCTCCAGCAGGCGGAACAGCGCTTCCCCCTCCGTTTGGGCTCGGCGATAGTCCCCTTCGACGCTGCGGGCGAAAGCGTTCAGTTCGTTCCAGTACCGGCTGCGCTCGGCCGAGCTGGCGCCCTCGACACGGCCGGCGGTGAGGCGCTGAAGCTCGGCCAGCTCGGCGTAGATGCGCGCGTTCAGCTCGTCGTACTGGCGGTGCAGCTCGGCGACGTCGTAGGGCCGCTGCTGGGCGGTGCCGATGGCGGCTTCGGCCAGCGCCGTTTCCCGCCGGTTGCGGATCGTGGCCTGCACAAGGCCAACGTTCTTCAGCGCATCGGCCACGGCCACGTCGTAGGTCGCCACCGCCCGCGCCGTGTTGAAGGCGATGTCGAACTGCTGGAACTGGTAGGCGACGGGCACCAGCGCCAGCAGCACGATCAGGCCGAAGGCGGAGGCCAGCTTCTGCGCGACGGTCAGATTCATCGGTGGGGGCTTCCGTCCAGGTCGTTGACAATGGCCGGGACGTCGAGGACGGCGATGCGGTCCCCCGTCAGGGCGTTCACATAACGGGCCGGCGCGGCGTCGGTCAACGTGCCCGCCGGCCGGTCCTCCACCGCCTCCACGACGCGGAAGCGCAGCGCCAGCGGCGCCCGCAGCGCGCGGCGCAGCACCACGGCGTGGCCACCGGCACCGTCGTCGATGCCGGCCCCGATCCCTGCGGAGGCACCGCACAGCCGGTCGACGTCGAACAGCCGCAGCACCCGCCCGCCGATGTTGATCAAACCCAGCAGGTGGGCGGGCGCTCCCGGCACGGGGGTCCACCGCCCCACCGGCTGCGTGCGGCCCACCTCGGCGATGGGCAGCGCGTAACGCTCCACCACCCCGCGCGCCAGAAGCAGACGGACCTGCCCGGCGCCGTCCTCCACCTCCGGCGGGAGGGCCAGTTCCTCGGTGCGGTGGCGCAGCAGTTCCTCCGCCCAAGGGCCACGGCCCGCACTCGCCTGCTCCACCGCGGCGCGGCTGGCGGCGAGCCGGCGCTTCAGCGCCGCCCAGTCGATGTCCCGAGGCGGCTTCACCGCTCGCCTCCGACCGGCAGCCACAGGTCGATCATGGCTGCCAGTTCGCGCACGCTGAGGCCCCGCCCGTGTGCCACCGGCGCGTCTGGAGAGCGGCCGGCCAGCGACAGCCGGGCGCCGCGGAAATGCCGCCGCGCCGCCTCCGCCTGCCCGCGCCGCCAATGCACCAGCGCCAGATGGTACTGCGCCAGCGCCAGATCGTGGTCGAGGTAGAGGGCGCGCCGGAACGCCGCCACGGGATCGCCGACGCCAAGCTGTTCCTCGATCAGGCCGCGGTAGTAATGGACGGCGGCGTTCATCGGCTCCCGCTCCACCAGTGCCTCGCACGCCTCCAGCGCGTCCGGCCACGCTCCGCGGTCGGCCAGCGCGACGAGGTCGTCGAGTGTCGGGCCGATCAGCACCGGCACGGGCTCCGCCATGGGCGGGGCCGGCGCCGCCCGGCGCGGCGGGGTCCGCGGGGTCGGCAGCGGCTCCGGCGCCACCCGCGGCGGCGGCGGGGCCGGCGTGCACAGCGGGTGCGGCTTGCGGTACAGCGTGGCGCCGGGGACGGCGACGGGGGTGAACAGCGCGCTCAGCTCCACGCCCGCCTCGGCGTGGCCGACCAGCAGCCAGCCGCCGTCGACCAGCGTGTCGCGCAGCCCTCGCACCAGCCGCGCGCGGCTGGGTTCGTCGAAATAGATCATGACGTTGCGGCACAGCACCACGTCGAATCCCGCCAGCCCCTCGGCGTAGGCCGGCAGCGCCGTTTCCGCGAGGTTGAAATATGAAAAGCGCGTCCATTCCCGGTACGCCGCCTTCAGCCGCCAGCCGCCGTCCCCCGGTTCGAAACAGGCGGCGCGCACGTCGTCGGGCACGCCGCGCATCGCCCAGTCGCCATAGACGGCCGCCCTGGCCTGGGCAAGGAAGGCGTGGTTGATGTCCGTGCCCATGATCGACACGCTCCAGCCCTCCAGCTCGGCCCCGAAGGCGCGCTTCAGCAGGATTTCCACCGAATGGGCCTCGGCGCCGATGGAACAGCCCGCACTCCACACGCGCAGCGCCCGCACACCGGCGTTGCGGCGCAGGCATTCGGGGATGACCAGGGCGCGCAACGCCTCGAACTGCTCCAGGTAGCGGAAGAAGAACGTCTCGCCGATGGCGATCTCGTTGACCAGCGCCTGGAACTCGGCCCCGCCGGCCCGCTCGCGTTCCAGCACGCCCAGGTAGGCGCGGCAGTCCGGCAGGCCCAACGCCGCGATGCGCCGCCGCACACGCTCGGCCAGCGCGGCATCCTTGTCGGCGTAGTAGGCCAGCCCGGTGCGCCGGATCACCAGATCCTTCAATGGGGCGAAGGCGGGATCGCCCAGGACCGCCGTGGCGCCCGTCATGCCGGTTCACCCTGGGCCGGTTCACCCTGGGCCGGCTCGCCGTGCCAGACACCCAGCCGCTCCTCCGCCACCGCGCGGAAGCCGGCCAGCCGCTCCTCCTCCACCCGCGTCAGCAACCGCGCGGGGTCGAGCAGGAACACGGTCTCCGCTCCCCGGCGCCACGCCCCGGCGACGCACGCGTTGAAGGAGCCGCCGGCGTCCGCGTCGTCCAGCATCGGCCCGTCCGCCGGCCCCACCGCTTGCACCGCGTCGACCAGCAGCGCCAGCGCCTCCCCGCCACGGCCGGTCAGCAGCAGCGGCGTATAGACGCCGGGCTCACGCGCGGCCAAGCCGAACAGCGTGGCAAGGCTCAGCACCGGCACGGCGTCGCCGCCCAGCACCGCCACGCCCGCCAGCACCGGCGGCTGGCCCGGCAGCCGTTCCAGGCGCGGCATGGGCAGCACGCGGCGCACCGCCCCGCTCGGCAACGCCAGGCGCCGGTCGGCCACGGAGAACACAACGTATCGCGGCTCGGCCGCCGGGCTGCCGGTCGTCATCACGCCAAGGCACTGCCTGGAAAAGGGGGCACCACTGGCGGAAATCCTAACCGGCTGCTCCGTCCTTGCCATACGGCTCTTCGGTATAAGGCAAGAGGCCGATGCCCAACGGACGAGGCGTGCCGGGAAGCCCGGAGGGGGATCAGACGCTGACGTCGAGCAGCGAGCCGCGCGGCTTGGAGCCGGGCAGCGGCCGGCCGTTCGTGCGGGCCTGCACCGCGCGCGCGTTGGTGTCCAGCGCCTGCCCGGTGTCGGTGCCGGATTTGGCGTCGCGCGTGCCGTCGGCCTTGCCGGCGGCCTGGGGCGCCTGGATCGTCTGGGTGCGCTGGACGGTGGTGGTCTGCTGGGCCGCCATGACCGCCGGCGACAGCGCGACCTGCGTCGCAGGAGGCACCTGCGGCTGGACGAGCTTCATCGCCTGGGGCGGTATGAGCGGATTTAACTGCATGTTAACAAGATGCGCCCGTACGCGAACCTTTACAAGGCGCGAAACGTCTCAGGCGCGGATATCGTTTCGGATTCGCGGAAAATGATCACGGTCGGGGGCCGCTACCCCGCCGGTTGCTGTTGCGTAATGCAGTGGATGCCGCCGCCGCCGCGCACGATGTCCAGCGCCGGGATCTGGATCACCTCGCGGTCGGGGAAGGCGCGGCGCACGGTGCGGTAGGCTTCGTCGTCAGCGAAGTCCTCGAAGGCCGGCATCACCACGCCGCCGTTGGCGATGTACAGGTTGGTGTAGGACAGCGTCAGGCGCACGCCGTTGCGGTCGCGCCGCGCCGGTTGGCGGATCTCGATCACTTCCAGCGCCCGTCCGCGCGCGTCGCGCGCCCGCTTCAGCCGGTCCAGGTTGTCCTGGAAGGCCTTGAAGTTGGCGTCGGTCGGGTCGTCGGTGGTCAGCGCCATCACCACGCCGGGCCGCACGAAGCAGGCGATTTCGTCGATGTGCCCGTCCGTCTCGTCGTCCTGGTACCCCTCGCCCAGCCAGATCACCGACGACACCGACAGGTGGTCCTTCAGGAACGTCTCGATCTCCGCACGGCTCAGGTTCGGGTTGCGGTTGGGGTTCAGCAGGCACTGCTCGGTGGTGATCAGCGTCCCCTCCCCATCCACGTGGAAGGAGCCGCCCTCCATCACCAGCGGCGCCTCGTAGCAGGGCAGGCCCAGGTGCTCCAGCACGAGGCGCCCCACCTCCTGGTCCTTCGCGCAGCCCGGATAGTTGCCGCCCCAGGCGTTGAAGCGCCAGTGCACGCCGGCCACCCGGCCCTTGCCGTCCGTCACGAAGCTCGGCCCCGTGTCGCGGATCCAGGAGTCGGAGATAGGCAGCGGCACCACCTGGATGCCGGCGCCCAGCGTCAGCGACGCCTCTGCCACGTCGTCGGGATCGCAGACCATGGTCACCGGCTCGAACCGGGCGATAGCCCGCGCCACGTCGGCGTAGGCCGTGCGCGCGGCCTCGAACGCCTCCTCGTCGGCGGCGCCGCTTTCGCCGGACCAGGTCTCGGCGCGGCACGGCCACGCCATCCAGCAGCGGCTGTGCGGCTCCCACTCGCCGGGCATGTGCAGGCCATCGGCGGCTGGCGTCGTCATGGTCCGTCCCTCCCCCTGTGACATTTGTGGGTCCGGCCTCGCGTCCCGGACAGCCTAAACACGGCGACGCGCGTTTGGCAACGGCCGGCCGGCAACGCCGCGCTGCCGACGCGAAAGAAAATCACCCGGCCTGGAGGGCCATCTGCTCGTCGCGCCGGCGCTGGCGTTCGCGCCGCGCCACGATGAGGCTGGCGATGAAGATGCCGGTCGCCACGACCAGCACGATGATCGTCGCCAGCGCGTTGATCTGCGGGCTGACGCCCAGCCGCACGCTGGAGAACACCGCCATCGGCAGCGTGGTCGATCCCGGGCCGGACACGAAGCTGGCGATCACCACGTCGTCCAGCGACAGGGTGAAGGCCAGGAGCCAGCCCGCCACGATGGCCGGTGCTATCAGCGGCAGGGTGATGACGAAGAACACCTTGCCCGGCCGGGCGCCGAGGTCCATGGCCGCCTCCTCCAGGCTGCCGTCCATGCCCGACAGGCGCGACTGCACGATCACCGCGACGTAGGCCATGGTGAAGGTGGTGTGGGCAATGGTGATGGTGGTCATGCCGCGCCCGTCCGGCCAGCCGAACACCTGCTCCATCGCCACGAACAGCAGCAGCAGCGACAGGCCGGTGATCACCTCCGGCATCACCAGCGGCGCGCTGATCATGCCGCCGAACAGCATGCGCCCGCGGAACCGGCCGAAGCGCGACAGCGCCAGCCCGGCGATGGTGCCCAGCACGGTCGCCAGCGTGGCCGAGGCCGCCGCCACCTGCAGCGACACGATCGCGGCGTCGATCAGCGCGTCGTTGCGCAGCAACTCGCCGTACCACTTGACGGAGAAGCCGCTCCACACCGTGACCAGACGGTTCTCGTTGAAGGAATAGACGATCAGCAGGACGATCGGCGCGTACAGGAAGGCGTAGCCGAACCACAGCGCCCAGGCGAGCATGCCCATCCGCCTCATCGCCGCGCCTCCCCGTCCTGCGTGCGGCCCTGGACGTGCTGGAACACCATGATCGGCACCACCAGGAACAGCAGCAGCGCGGTCGCCACCGACGCCGCGACCGGCCAGTCGCGGTTGGCGAAGAACTCGTTCCACAGCACGCGCCCGATCATCAGCGTGTCCGGCCCGCCCAGCAACTCGGGGATGACGAACTCGCCCACCGCCGGGATGAACACCAGCAGCGCCCCCGCCACGATGCCCGGCAGCGACAGCGGCAGCGTCACCGTCAGGAACGCCCGCCACGGCCGGCAGCCCAGATCGGCCGCTGCCTCCAGCAGCGTCAGGTCCATCTTCTCCAGGCTGGCGTACAGCGGCAGGATCATGAACGGCAGGTACGAGTACGTGATGCCGATGTACACCGCGACGTCGCCGTACAGCAGCTCCACCGGCCCATCGGTGATGCCCAGCGTTTCCAAGAGGTTGCTGATCAGCCCGTTGGACTTCAGGATGCCGATCCACGCGTACACGCGGATCAGGAACGACGTCCAGAACGGCAGGATGACCAGCATCATCAGCGCCGCCCGCCGCTCCACCGGCGCCCGCGCGATGGCGTACGCCATGGGATAGCCCAGCAGCAGGCACAGCAGCGTTGAGATCGCCGCCATCTTCAGGGACGACAGGTACGCCGCGATGTACAGATCGTCGGCCAGCAGCCGCAGGTAGTTGGTGAGGTTGAGGACGAGCTGGAGCTTCAGATCCCCCCCATCCTCGCCCATGACCCAGTCGACCAGCGGCGTGTAGGGCGGCTGCGCCAGCACCGCCTCGGAAAAGCTGATCTTGAAGACGATCAGGAAGGGCACCAGGAAGAACAGCGCCAGCCACAGGTAGGGCACCCCCACCACCAGCCCGCGACCCAGCGACAGGAAGCGGCGGATCGCGTTCATTGTGTCAGCACCACGCCGGCGAAGGGGCGCCAGGTGACGTACACCTCGTCGTCCCAGGTGATCGGCAGGTCGGTGCGGCGGGTGACGTTGGGTATGGTGGCGCGCACCACCGCGCCGGTGGCCAGTTCCACCAGATAGATCGAGACATCGCCCAGATAGGCGATCTCGCGCACCACACCGCGCGTCAGGTTGCGCCCGGTGGCGTCGGGCGGCGGCTCCTTGGACAGCGCCATCTTCTCCGGCCGCACGGCGACACGCACGCTGCTGCCCAGCGGCACGGCGGCGCCGTGATTGATGTACAGGTCGCAGCCCGCCTGTTCGGAACGGATGAGCACGTGGTCCGCCTCGTCCTCCGCCACGATCCCCTCGAACATGTTCACCGAGCCGATGAACTGCGCGACGAACGCGGAGTTCGGGTACTCGTAGATCTCCGTCGGCGTGCCGACCTGGGCGATGGTGCCCTGGTTCATCACGGCGATCCGGCAGGCCATGGTCATCGCCTCCTCCTGGTCATGCGTGACCACGACGAAGGTGACCCCCAGCTTGTCCTGAATGTTCATCAATTCGAACTGCGTCTGCTCGCGCAGCCGCTTGTCCAGCGCGCCCAGCGGCTCGTCCAGCAGCAGCAGCTTCGGCCGCTTGACGAGGCTGCGGGCCAGCGCCACACGCTGTCGCTGCCCGCCCGAGAGCTGGTGCGGCCGCCGCTTGGCGAAGGCGCCGAGCTGGACCATCTCCAGCATCTCCGCCACGCGCGTGCGGACCTCCGCCCTGGGCAGACCGTCCTGCTTCAGGCCGAAGGCGACGTTCTGCTCCACGCTCATGTGCGGGAACAGGGCGTAGGACTGGAACATCATGTTGACGGGCCGCTCGTAGGGCGGGATGCCCGCCATGTCGACGCCGTCGATGAAGATGCGCCCTTCGCTGGGCTGCTCGAAGCCGGCCAGCATGCGCAGCAGCGTCGTCTTGCCCGAGCCGGAGCCACCGAGCAGCGCGAAGAACTCGCCCCGGTGGATGTTCAGCGTGACGTCGTCGACGGCGAGAAAGTCGCCGAACCGCTTGGTCACCCGCTCGATGCGCACATAGGGCACGGCGGCCGGGTCCTGCCACGGCTCCAGGCGGGTCGGCTTGCGGATGGGCTGCGCCATGATCCTTTAGGGTCCCCCGAACGAAGAAACGCCCCGGTCCGTGACGGACGGACCGGGGCGCTGCGGCACGTCAAGCGCCCAGGTTTACTTGCCCGTCTTGACCTTCGTCCAGACCCGCGTGCGGTCGCGGTCGGCGGACTGCTTGATGGCCTTCAGGCTGAACAGCTTCGCCTTGCCGCCTTCCGGCAGGTAGACGGCCGGGTTGGACTTCACCGCCTCGTCCACGCTGGCCAGCGAGGCCGGCACGGCGTTGGCGTACTGCACCGTGTTGGTGATGCCCGCCATGTTGGCCGGGTCGAGCACGAAGTTGATGAAGGCGTAGGCCGCGTCCTTGTTCTTCGAATCGGCCGGGATCGCCAGCGTGTCCCACCAGACCTGCACGCCTTCCTTCGGCGCCACGTACTTCACGGTGACGCCGTTGTTGGCCTCCTTGGCGCGCGCGGCGGCCTGGCTGACGTCGCCGTTGTAGGCCATGACGACGCAGGCGTCGCCGGCGGCCAGCAGGTTGATGTTCTGGCCGGTGACGAACTGCTTGATGTACGGGCGTACGGCCATCAGCACCTTCTCGGCCTTCGCCAGATCCTCCTTCTTCTGGGAGTTCGGATCGAGGCCGAGGTAGTTCAGAACCGACGGGATCACGTCGGTGGCGGAGTCCATCACGGTGATGCCGCACTTCGAAACCTTCTCGGCCACTTCCGGCTTGAAGATCAGGTCCCAGCTGTCCAGCGGCACGTCGGGCGCCACCGCCTTGATCTTCTCCGGCACGATGCCGATGCCGACGGTGCCGCCCAGATAGGGCACGGCGTGCTTGTTGCCGGGGTCGGAGGTCTCCAGCAGCTTGAGCACGTCCGGATCGGCGTTCTTCAGGTTGGGGATCTTCGCCTTGTCGAGCGGCGCCACCACCTTGGCCTGGATCAGGCGCGACAGCGTCGGCTCGGCCGTCGGCACGATGATGTCGTAGCCCGACTTGCCGACCAGCACCTTCTGCTCCAGCAACTCCAGGCTGTCGTACAGGTCGACCTTGGTCGGGTAGCCGGTCGCCTTGGTGAAGTCGTCCAGCGTCGTCTCACCCAGATAGTCGTTCCAGATGTAGATGTTGAGCGGCTTCTTCGCCTGGGCGTGCGCGGCGCCGGACACCGCGACGGCGGCGATGGCGGCCAGGGCGCTGAGAGCGAGTCGTTTCTTCATGAAGGCCCCCGACTGTTCTGCATTGACGCGGCCGCACGTCCTGCGCCGCGGGCGTTCCCGACGCCGCAGGTATGAAGACGGGGTAAGACCGGCTTGTCAACGGTGAGGGGTCAGCGTCACACGTTCAGCAGCAGGTTCTCCCGCTCCCAGGAGCTGATGACGCGCTGGTAGGCCTCGTACTCCGCCTCCTTCACGCAGGTGAAGGCGGCGATGAACTTCTCGCCGAAGACCTCCTTCACCGGCTTGCAGCCGTTGAACTTGGCCAGCGCGTCGCTCTGGTGGCGGGGCAGCGTGAAGGCCAGGCGGTATGCCGAACCCTTCACCGGGTCGTTGGGCTCCAGCCCCTGCACCATGCCAAGGTAGCCGCAGGCCAGCGACGCCGCGATGGCGAGATAGGGGTTGGCGTCGGCGCCGGCCACACGGTTCTCCACCCGGCGGGAATCGGGGGCCGACACCGGCACGCGCAGGCCCGTCGTGCGGTTGTCGCGGCCCCAGTGCACGTTGATCGGCGCGTCCGAGTTCGGCACCAGCCGGCGGTAGGAGTTCACGTTGGGCGCCAGCAGCGGCATGACGTACGGCAGGTACTTCTGCAATCCCGCGACGTGCGCCATGAACAGCGCGCTGTCGGTGCCGTCGGGGTTGGCGAACAGGTTGCGCCCGCTCTCCGCGTCCACCACCGACTGGTGGATGTGCATGGCGCTGCCCGGCTCGTTCTGCATGGGCTTGGCCATGAAGGTGGCGTAGATGTGGTGGCGCATCGCCGCTTCGCGCGCCGTGCGCTTGAACAGGAAGGCCTGATCGGCCAACTCCAGCGCGTCGCCGTGGTTGAAGTTGATCTCGATCTGCGCGGCGCCTGCCTCGTGCGTCAGGGTATCGATGTCGATATCCTGCGCCTCGCAGTAGTCGTAGACGTCCTCGAACACCGGATCGAATTCGTTGACCGCGTCGATGCCGAAGGCTTGCCGGCCGCTCTCCACCCGGCCGTTGCGCCCCACCGGCGGCAGCAGCGGATAGTCGGGGTCCTTGTTCACCTGGACCAGGAAGAATTCCAGCTCCGGCGCCACCACCGGCTTCCAGCCGCGCTCCTCGTACAGCCCCAGCACGCGCTTCAGCACGTGGCGCGGCGAAAAGTCCACCGGCGAGCCGTCGGCGTAGACGCAGTCGGTGATGACCTGGGCGGTCGGCTCCTCGTACCAGGGGACGAAACGGATCGTCCGCTCGTCCGGGATCATGTAGATGTCGGAGTTCTCGTCCGAGGTGACGTCCTCGTCGTCGGGATAGTCGCCGGTCACCGTCTGCACGAAGATCGCCTCGGGCAGGCGCAGGCCGCGGTCGCGCAGGATGCGCAGGAACTTCTCGGCCGGAACGATCTTGCCCCGCGCGATGCCGGACATGTCGGGCACCAGGCACTCGACCTCGGTAATGCGGTTCTTCTTGATGAAATCGTCCATGAACGCCATGAAACAATCGATCCGCGCCGGACGCGGACGCCTCCGAATGTGGGCTCTCCCGTCAATATGGGTTGCAACGGGGGGCGGACGCCAGTGGGAATGAGAGACGCTTTTGAGACATGGTTGCACACGGATTTTGCGTGGATGAACGCGGATTGAGGAGTTTTGCTCTTCATCCGTGTCCATCCGCGCGCCGGCGCGCCCGGCATCCGTGTCCCTTCCTTTCTTCGGGCGGCAACCCGGCCATGCCCAAGCCGGCGTTGACGACCGCCTGTCCCGCCCGTATCCCCAAGGCATGACGTCCCGGCGCCACGCCTCCTCCTGGTACGCCGCGACCGCCAACCCGCATCCTCCGCACCCAGCCCTGGAGGGCACGGTCCGCTGCGACGTGTGCGTGGTCGGCGGCGGCTACACCGGCCTGATGACCGCGCTCGAACTGGCCGAGCGCGGCATGGACGTCGTGCTGGTGGAGGCCGAGCGGGTCGGCTGGGGCGCGTCGGGCCGCAACGGCGGGCAGATCATCACCGGCTACAACAAGCCGATGGCCGACATCGAACGCTGGATGGGCCGCGACGACGCGCGCCTGCTCTGGCAACTGGCCGAGGAGGCGACGTCCCAGTTGCATGAGCGGGTGGAGAAGCACGGCATCCGCTGCGACCTGACGCGCGGTTTCGTCCTGGCGGCGGTCAAGCCGCGCCACATGGCCGAGCTGGACGAGGTCGTGCGCGAGATGCGCGACGCCTACGGCTACCCGCACCTGGAACGGCTCGACCGCGACGGCGTCGCCGGCATGGTGGACAGCCCGCTCTACGTCGGCGGCCTGTACGACGGCGGCAGCGGGCACCTGCACCCGCTGAACTACGCGCTCGGCCTCGCCGACGCCTGCCTCGCCGCGGGCGTCCGCATCTTCGAGGGCTCGCGCGTCGTGTCGCTGGAAACCGGCCTGCTGCCGGCGGCGGTGACGGCGCGGGGCCGCGCGCAGGCGCGCTTCCTGGTGCTGGCCGGCAACGCCTATCTGGGCGGGCTGGTGCCGCAGATGGCCGGCATGATCATGCCGGTCGCCACGCAGATCATCGCCACCGAGCCGCTGGGGGCGGAACGTGCGAGCGCGCTGCTGCCCCGGAACACGGCGGTGGCCGACATGAACTTCGTGCTCGACTACTTCCGCCGTACCAGCGACCACCGGCTGCTGTTCGGCGGCGGGGCCAACTACTCCGGCCGCGACACGCCGGGCAGCCGCGAGGTGCTGCGCTTCAAGATGCTGCGCGTGTTCCCGCAGTTGAAGGACATGGCGGTGGACTTCCACTGGTCGGGGAAGGTCGCCATCACCATGAACCGCATGCCCCAGGTCGGCCGCCTGACGCCCAGTGTCTACTACGCGCACGGCTATTCCGGGCATGGGGTGGCGCTGGCCGGACTCGCCGGGCGCCTGATCGCCGAGACGGTGGCGGGCACCGCCGAACGCTTCGACGTGTTCGCCCGCATCCCGCACATGCCCTTCCCAGGCGGCCAGCGCCTGCGCACGCCGGCCCTGGTCCTCGCGATGCTCTGGTTTCGGCTGCGCGACCTGCTGTAGTCTGCCCCGCGCACCGCGGGCAGCGACACACGACCGCAACGGCGTTGCACGCCGTGTGGTTTATCTGTACGGATATCGACGTCTTCACGGCCGCCGGATTCATGACCGACCTGTCCAACATCGCAGCCGCAGCCGCCACCGATCAGGCCAGCCAGCCGGACGCCGAAGCCCCGCCGATGCGGGAGACGCATTTCGATTTCCAACACAAGGTCTTCAGCCTCCCCGCCGCCTATTTCGCGGTGGAGCCGAACAGCAAGGAACCGGTGCTCAACATCCTCCTGGGCGATCTGAAGGCGGCGCTGCCCTTCAACACGCTGAAGGAATCCTTCCAGATCGCCGAGGACACGCACGACTCGCGGCTGCTGGAAACGGTCGCCAAGGGCCTGCACTACGTGAAGCAGATACGCCCCGGCGAGAAGATCCCGGGGGAGCTGCTGGACGGCACCGCGTCCTGGTCGGTGGAGGACAAGCACCGCATGATCGCCCGCGGGCGGTTGACGGTGCAGCTCGTCTCCTGGATCACCGGGTCGGAGATGATCATCGTCGACCTGGAGGAACTGGAGCAGATCGTCGAGGATCCGGGGACCAAGCAGCGGCTGAAGATGGCCTTCCAGCAGATCGCCGAGAAGCTGGGCATCCAGGACGCCAACGCCGAACAGTACATCAACGATCGCATCGACGACCTGACGCAGGAACTGTCGTACATCGAGGCGCTGCGCGACCGCTTCAAGCACATTCGCGCCATCGGCGACGCGCTGGTGAAGTTGACGCAGATCTACCGCACCGACCGCACCTTCTGCTCGGAGCTGCAGCGCATGCAGGGCCTGATCAGGAAGCCGCTGCGGGAGTTCGACGCCATCTTCGACCAGGCCGACGCGCAGACCGGCGAGATCGTGGGCGCCTTGAAGGACTTCCAGACCACGGTTACCTTCATCCGCAAGATCCGCGACGACCTGCGCGGCCGCCTGATCGAGTGGGAAGACCTGCTCCAGGCCTGGGACGGCGTGCCGGTCGAACGCTCGCAGCAGATCGAGCAGCTGCAGAAGATGACCTACCGTTTCCTCGCCAGCCGGTACATCGAGTCCAAGGTGTGGGAGCGGAAGTAGGGGCACCATGGCGCCGCGCCCCATCCACCTGATGCCCGGCATCGGGCCGAAGTCCGCCCAGTGGCTGGCCGAAGCCGGGATCGAGACGGAGGAGGAGCTGCGCACCCTCGGTGCCGTCGCCGCCTACCGCCGCCTCAAGCACCGGGACCCGAAGCGGGTGACGCGCAACATGCTGTGGGGCCTGCACGGTGCCTTGACCGGCGTCCCTTGGAACCGTATCGACGACGGCACCAAGAGGCGCCTGCTCGACGAGGCGGAAGGAACGCCCGCAGGCTGAACCAACGACGACACGGAACCGCGATGCAGGACCAGGACGACGTCTTCGACCAGCCGCTGACGCGGCAGCCCACGATCCTGTCGGTCTACAACCAGAAGGGCGGCGTCGGCAAGACGACCACGGCGGTCAACCT
>DASPIO010000329.1:0-48211 GCA_035629155.1 Azospirillum sp.
CAGGCCGACCATCACGGTGTGGTTGCGGTACTCGCTCTCGACCGTGCCGAACGGGCCGTCGTACTTCGGCTTGGTGGTCGCGAAGTAGCGGTAGTCGGCCGTGATCGCGATGTTGTTCGTCACGTTGTAGGCGGCGCCGACAATGCCCTGATAGGCGAACACGACGTCACTGTCGCTGAAGCCGTAGCCGAAGTTGCTGCTCACGTCCGTCTTGACGCGGGCGATACCGGCGCCGGCGCCGATGTACGGCGTGATCGGCGTGCCGGTGTTGATGTCGTACAGCACGTTGCCCATGAGGGCCCACGAGCTGGTCTTGCCCGACATGCTGGCGCCGGCGGCCAGGTTGCTGAAGCTGTCGGTCTTGTTCCGCCAACGCCAGTCAACCTCGACTTCGCCACGCAGGCCCATGGCCGTGGCGTAGCCGGCGGTCAGGCCGACGACGCCGCCGACCTTGTAATCGGCCTTGGTGCTCGCGCCCAGGACGAGGTCGTTGAAGTCGGCATCGCGGGTCCAGTTCACACCGCCGGCGGCGCCGACGTAGAAGCCCTCGGCGGCCATGGCGGCGGTCGGCAGCGCGATCGCGAGCGCCGTGCCCAGCAGAATTCCACGGATGTTCATTTCTTATGTGTCCCCTTCGTTGACGGCCTGTTTCGGGCCCGCAGAACTCGTACCGCTGCGACACGGGCAAACCTCGCGTCGTCCGTCCCACCGGATGAATCCGTGAGACCGTCTTCGCGCGGCCACCTCAACTTGGCCCGCCGCAATCCGTCGGCGGTTGAAACTTCCGATTCGTGAGATACCAGCATTGCCCCACCCTCACAAGGGAGGCTCCGCCCCCCTGTTGTCGGAAATCCATCCCTGTTGCATTTTTGCGCCACGAAGAGGAGGCGAGGATTCGACATGATCAGTGACACGGACAACTTGGCCTATGCCTTTATCCGGACAGTCGTAGAACCACGAACGGATGGTGGATGGCGCCCGGGTGCTGCGGAAGCGACCTTCGCGACTGCACGGGTTGCGCCGCGGCAACATGCGGCCGCCCCACGGCGGTGCCCCGGCACCGTGGGGCCGGAGCGGCACGCGCCTGCACAGCCGGCACGCCCGCCGTCAGCGGAAGCCCCGCCGACCCGGCACGTCAAAGGAGCCTGATGGTCTCCATCAAGCTCCTTCGGTCCAAGCCGGCAGCCGTTTGCATACGACGGAGTGCGCAACGGCGATGCGCACGATGCCGCCAAGTGCCGTCCGTGTCAGGGCGCCTCGGCGATGCCCAGCCATTCGAACTGGTGGGGATCCATCAGCGCGGCGAGGCTGAGCGTCTTGAAGGTCTTGGGATCGTCGGCGCGCTGCATCTGGGCGTGCTGTGTGCCCAGCCCATCCTTCCGAATCGCCACGACCTGCCAGACCCCGCCGCCGGGGCCGAGCTTCCGGACCATCTGGCCTTCGACGATTTCGCGCTTCCTGCGCATGTGACCTCTCCAAACCCCGGGACCCAGCGGATCGGGACGGCGGATGGCCATCCGGATCAGGGTGCAGCAATGAAACACGAATCCTGCCTCGGATGGCAGTGTCCGTTGTGGGACACGCTCGCGCAACGAACATTTTGTAACGGCAATGCAACATTGTGCACCGCACGCCCGTTCGCGGCACCCCCTGATCGCCCCTATGTCATCCGACACATTCCTGGAACAAACCGCGCAAAGTGCGGTTCATTGGGCCATGAGGATCGATCATGATGTGCTTCTGTTCGCGACTCGCCTGGTCGATGAACTGGGCGAGTCCGCCATCCGCATCAGCCGCGTTCGCCTTGTCGAACTGACGGCCACCAACAACCTGAGGGCCGCCGCCTTCTGGCGCGACGTGCTGCGCACCGCCGAACGCCTGCTGGCCGAACAGCGGCCCGTGGCGTTGGCCCCCTGCGCACCGGCCCAGCCGCCCCTGACCGAAGGCGTGGCGACCTAGCCCCGCCCCCGCATGAACGGAAAAGGCCCGGCGCCGAAGCGCCGGGCCTTCCCGAACACGTGCGTCCGGGCCTTACTTGACCTGGGCGTACTTGCCGTTGTCCCAGCGGTACCAGACGTACGCCGGGGTGGTCACGTCGCCCTTGGCGTCGAAGCCGATCTTGCCGATGACGGTGTCGAACTGGTTCTTGCGCAGCACGTCCGCCACCTTGGCGAGGTCGGTCGAGCCGGCCTTCGTGACGGCGTCGCGGTAGATCTGCATGGCGGCATAGGTGTAGAGGGTGTAGCCCTCCGGCTCGTAGCCGGCCTTGCGGAACTTCTCGACCACCGCCTTGGCTTCCGGCATCTCGCGCGGGTCCGGGCCGAAGGTCATCATGGTGTCCTGGCCGGCCGGTCCGGTGATCGCCCAGTACTCGTTGGTGACCAGCGCGTCGCCGGAGATGATCGGGGCGGTCATGCCCTGGTCCTTCATCTGGCGCGCGATCAGGCCGGCCTCGGTGTGGTAGCCGCCGACGTAGACAGCGTCGATGTTCGCCTGCTTCAGCTTCGACACCAGGGCCGAGTAGTCCTTCTCACCGGCCGTGTAGGCTTCGTAGATCTTCTCCTTGACGCCACCGGCGTTCAGCGCCTTCTGCGTCTCGTCGGCCAGCCCCTTACCGTAGGCCGACTTGTCGTGCAGGATGGCGATGTTCTTGCCCTTGTACTTCTCAAGGAGGTACTTGCCGGCGATCTGGCCCTGCTGGTCGTCGCGGCCGCAGACGCGGAAGACGTTCTTGAAGCCCTGCTCGGTGAACTTCGGATTGGTCGAGGCGGGCGAAATCTGCAGGACGCCTTCCTCGTTGTAGACCGAGCTGGCCGGGATCGACGAGCCCGAGCAGAAGTGGCCCGCCACGAACTTGACGCCGGCCTTGGCAAGCTGGTTGGCCACGGCCACCGCCTGCTTCGGGTCGCAGGCGTCGTCGCCCACCTCGAGCTTCAGTTTCTGGCCGAGCAGGCCGCCGGCGGCGTTGATGTCCGCCACCGCCATCTCCATGCCCTTCTTCATCTGCTCGCCGAAGGTGGCGTACTGGCCGGTGATCGGGCCGGCGGTGGCGACCGCGATGTCCGCCTTGGCGACCGAGGTGCCCAGCGCCGTCGCCGCGACCGCGGCAAGAAGGGAATACTTGAACTTCATCTTGGTTGTGCTCCCTGTTTCAGGTGCCCCCTCGGGGCCTTCCTCTGCCGGCGGCCTCCCAGACCGGCCGGCGGAACTGCGCGCATCATAGACCGAGCCGCGGCGGTGCGACACCGCCGATAGCGCCTACTCCGCGGCCTATTCGACCGACATATGGGCGCCCGCCCGCTCGCGCCACGAGAACGGACCGGAGCGCTCGTACAGCCACGGGTACTGCGTGACCATCCGCCGCGCCTTCGCCATCTGGTAGGCGCCGAAGGCGATCACGCCGATGGCCGCCGTGTGCACGATGAAGCCGCTGAGCGACAACAGCGGGCCGCCGAACAGCGCGAAGGTCAGGAACCGGTCGCCCACGCCCAGCAGCAGCGTGTAGCCGAACACGGCGGACGGTGGCTTCCATCCCTCCGCCAGCACCTGTCCGGTCATGAAGGCGCCGAATCCGAAGATGATGAGCGTCAGGCCGATGAAGGTGCCCAGCGTGGAGCCGAGGATCGCTTCCATCAGTGCCCCCCCTCGAGGTAGGCGGCGCGCACCTCCTCGTTCGCCAGCAGTTCCGCCCCGGTGCCCGACATGGTCACCTTGCCGGTCACCATCACGTACGCCCGATGCGCCAGCTTCAGCGCATGATAGGCGTTCTGTTCCACCATGAACACGGTCATGCCCTGCTCGCGGTTGATGTCCTTCACCACCTGGAAGATCTGCTTCACCACCAGCGGCGCCAGCCCCAGCGACGGCTCGTCCAGCAGCAGGAGTTTGGGCTGGCTCATCAGCGCGCGGCCGATGGCCAGCATCTGCTGCTCGCCGCCCGACATGGTGCCGGCGCGCTGGTGGATGCGTTCCTTCAGGCGCGGGAACAGGTGGAAGACGCGCTCCAGCTCCCGCTCGAAGCTGCCGGGCTTGGCGGTGATGGAACCCATCTGCAGGTTTTCCAGCACCGTCATGCGCGGGAAGATCCGTCTCCCTTCGGGAGACTGGGCGATGCCGCGCCGCACGATCTCGTAGGTGGGCAGGCGGGTGATCTCCTCGCCCTGGAACAGCACCCGGCCCTGGCGTGCCTGCGGCGTGCCGCAGATGGTCATCAGCAGCGTCGACTTGCCGGCGCCGTTGGCGCCGATCAGGGTGACGATCTCGCCCTCGCGGATCTCGATGTCGACGCCCTTCAGCGCCTCGATCGAGCCATAGTAGGTGTGGACGCCGGACACCGACAGCATGGTGCTCATACCCCCTCCCCGGCCCGGCGGGCCGCTTCGGGGATGTCCTGCGCTACCACGGGCGGCAGTTCCTCGCTCTCGTCCTCGCCCAGGTAGGCGCGGATGACGGCGGGATCGTTCTTTACGTCGTTGGGCGAGCCGTCGGCGATCTTCCTGCCGTAATCCAGCACCACCACGTGGTCGGAGATGGTCATGACGACGCTCATGTCGTGCTCGATGAGCAGCACGCCGATGCGGTGCTCGTCGCGGATGAAGGTCAGGAGGTCCGAAAGCTCGGCCGACTCGCGCGGGTTCAGGCCGGCCGCCGGCTCGTCCAGGCACAGCAGCACGGGTTCCGTGCACATGGCCCGGGCGATCTCCAGCCGGCGCTGGGCGCCGTAGGGAAGGTTCGCCGCCGACCAGTCGGCGTAGTCCAGCAGCTTGACCCGGTCCAGCCAGTACTTGGCGAGGTCGATCGACGCGGCCTCCGCTTTCCGGTAGGTCGGCAGGCCCAGCAGGCCGGCGATGGAGAAGCCGGACGCCCGCATCAGCTTGTTGTGCTGCGCGACGATCAGGTTTTCCAGCACGCTCATGCCGCCGAACAGGCGGATGTTCTGGAAGGTGCGCGCCACGCTGGCCTTTTGCGAGATGACGTAGCCGGGCATGCGCTCCAGCAGGAACTCGCGCCCGTCCGTCTGGTGCCGCAGCGTGAGGCGCCCGACGGTCGGCGTGTAAAAGCCGGTGATGCAGTTGAACAGCGTCGTCTTGCCCGCCCCGTTCGGGCCGATGATGGCGGTGATGTGCCGGTTCATCGCCTTGAACGACACGTCGTTGACCGCCACCAGACCGCCGAAGCGCATGGTCAGGTGTTCGACCGTCAGCAAGGGGTTTTCGCCATGCGAAGCCATGGAGGAGGATCCGTTCGTCACTTGCCGCGCCCTCCCGCGATGCCCTCGCCGCCCGCGGCGGCGGTGCCCGCGGCCGGTCCGCCGCCGCCCCCTTTCCGTCCGTGCAGCAGGATGGTGGGGTCGCGGTGCGCCAGCAGGCCGCGTGGGCGCCAGAGCATGATCACCACCATGCCCAGGCCAAAGGCCAGCATGCGGTAGTCGGCCAGTTCGCGGAACATCTCCGGCAGGCCGATGACCAGGAAGGTGGCCAGCACCACGCCCATCTGGCTGCCCATGCCGCCCAGCACGACGATGGCCAGGATGATGGCGGACTCGATGAAGGTGAAGCTCTCCGGGCTGACGAAGCCCTGGCGCGTGGCGAAGAACGAGCCGGCGAAGCCGCCGAACATGCCGGCGATGGCGAAGGCCGCCAGCTTCACGTTGGTGCGGTTGATGCCCAGCGAGGTGCAGGCGATGTCGTCCTCGCGCAGCGCCTCCCACGCGCGGCCCAGCGGCAGCTTGCGGATGCGCAGCGTGAAGA
Organism: Azospirillum sp.; assembly: GCA_035629155.1. Lineage (GTDB taxonomy): Bacteria > Pseudomonadota > Alphaproteobacteria > Azospirillales > Azospirillaceae > Azospirillum. The sequence continues at coordinate 5,751 of DASPIO010000329.1, forward strand.
CGTTGACCATCAGCGCCAACACCAGGATCAGGTAGTAAAGGAAGACGATGCGGTGCGTCGTCGAGAACTCCAGTCCGAACATCTCGGCGAACGACGGCATCGTCTCCGTGCCGGTGCGGGTGAAGTCGGCGATCCCGAAGAAGCTCGGCCGCGGGATGCCGGTGATGCCGTTGGGACCGCCGGTGAACTGGTACCAGTTGACCAGGATGATGCGGATGATCTCGCCGAAGCCCAGCGTCACGATGGCGAAGTAGTCGCCACGCAGGCGCAGAACCGGGAAGCCCAGCATCACGCCGCCCATCACCGCCAGGACGCCCGCCAGCGGCAGGCAGGCCCAGAAGCTCAGCCCGAAATAGGTCGCCAGCAGCGCGTAGGAATAGGCGCCGATGGCGTAGAAGGCGACGTAGCCGAGGTCGAGCAGGCCGGCGAGGCCGACCACGATGTTCAGGCCCCAGCCCAGCATCACGTAGGTCAGCAACAGAATGCCGATGTCCAGAAACTGCCGGTCGGCGATCGGCAGCAGCGGAAACACCACCGCCAGCGCGATGCCGATGGGGCCCAGGAAGCGCGAGGCGTCCTGCACCTTGGCGCCGACGCGGTCCATGCGCCTGTCGCGCTCGGCCTGGGTCAGCTTGGAGCGGTGCGTGCCCACCGAGATGCCGGCGCGGATGGCGATGATGGCGCCGCCCAGCACCAGGATGACGTTCAGCATCGGCGTCGGCAGGTCGACCAGCAGCCCGGCCACGGCCGCGGCGATCGACAGGGCCAGCACCGCCAGCGCCTGCCCCTCGCGGATCAGGCACAGGCCGAGGCGCCCGAAGAACACCAGCGCCACGGCGGCGATGACTTCGTCGAAGCGGGTCTCGATGCCCAGGCCGATCGGACGGTCGACGGTGCGGAAGCCGACGAGCGGCAGGGTGAGGAGGACGGCCACCACGGCGGCCATGCCGGCCTCCCGCAGGATGGCGGGCCACGCGACGGCGCGCGGCGAGGTGATGGAGATTGCGGTCATGGCGTCACACCTTCTCGATCTCCGGCCGCCCGAGCAGGCCGGAGGGCCGGAAGATCAGCACCAGGACGAGGATGGAGAAGGTCGCAACGTCCTTCCATTCGCTGCCCACGTAGCCCGACCAGAACGATTCGATCAGGCCGATGATGAAGCCGCCGAGCATGGCGCCCGGCAGCGAGCCGATGCCGCCCAGCACAGCGGCGGTGAACGCCTTCACGCCGGCGAGGAAGCCGATGTAGAAGTCGATCACGCCGTAGGTCAGCAGCACCATCATGCCCGCCACGGCGGCCAGGGCCGCGCCCATCACGAAGGTCAGCGAGATGATGCGGTCGACGTTGACGCCCAGCAGGCCGGCCATCGTCTTGTCCTGCTCGCACGCGCGCTGGGCGCGGCCGAGTTCGGTGCGGTTGATGATCTGCGTGAAGCCGTACATCAGCGCGACAGTCAGCACGATGGTCGCCAGCCGGATGTAGCTGACGCTCACCTCGCCGTCCAACAGCACGAAGTTGCCGGTCACGATGGGCTGCAGCGGCTTGTTGCGCGCGCCCTGGATGATCTGCACGTAGTTCTGCAGGAAGATCGACACGCCGATCGCCGAGATCAGCGGCGCCAGCCGAGGCGAACTGCGCAGCGGGCGGTAGGCGATGCGCTCCACCGTCCAGCCGTAAATGCTGGTGAACAGCATCGCCGACACCAGCATCAGCAGCAGCGCCAGCGGCACCCAGGTCACGCCCAGCGCTCCCATCACCAGGAAGGTGATCAGCGCCACGAAGGCGCCGATCATGTAGATCTCGCCATGGGCGAAGTTGATCATGCCGATGATGCCGTACACCATCGTATAGCCAATGGCGATGAGGCCGTAGATGGCCCCCAGCGACAGGCCGTTGATCAACTGTTGCAGGAAATATGTGTATTCCATCAGCCTTGCCCCGCCGCCAGGAACACAAGCGGACGGATCGCCAAGGCCGGTACCCAGCGTTCCCCGATCACGTGAACTCCCGTTCCCTGAACTTTTGGCCGGTCCGATTGATCGGCGGCCCCATTCTTTATCATTCAGGACGTTAGCCCCACTGATTGAACGGGGCAAGAGGGTAAAACCACCACCCGTCCGAATTGCCGAGGAGTTCGCGCAAATTTGCAAAGATGATGCTCAAGGCATTGATCGGCAGCAACTTTCGAGCCGAAAACCGACAGCAGGCATGCTCAAGGCAACCACTCCCCGCTGCTCAGCAGGATCAAGACCACGGTGCCCACCGTGACTCCGACCGGCACGCTGCGGCGCACAAGAAAAAAGGCGGCCAGCGCCGCCGCCACGGCCAGCGTCCGCTCGGCGAATCCGGTCGCCTGCAACGGTCCGACCGGCAGCAGGATCATGCGCGCGATCAGTCCGGCCAGCAGCGCGTAGGCGACGCAGCCGACCCAGCGGAACACCGCGCCGTTGGGGTCGATGCGCCCGGACAGCGCCACGCCCAGCGCCCGCGGCGCGTAAGTGACGACCGCCGCGGCCGCCAGCGCCAGCCAGATGCCCGCCCCCGCCATCCCCGCGTCAGCCACGCCCAGCCTCCCGCGCCGGCCACCGGCGATCCGCCCAGCGATCGACCATGAACGCCAGCGTGCCGGCGAGCACGCCGGTGATCAGCAGCCCGTACGCCGGCACCACCAGATGCAGCACCGGCCCCAGCACGGCCCCCAGCGCCAGCGCGCACACCCGAGCCCGGTCGCGCAGGTCGCCGGCGAACAGCAGCAGGAAGTACAGCGGGTTGAGGAAGACGAGGCCGAGCGTCACCGGCTGCGGCACCATGCCGGCCAGGAAGAAGCCCGCGGCCGTGCCGCCCAGGGTCACCGCCCACAGCGTGGCGGCGTAGCCGGCGAACCACGCCAGCCGCTCGCCCGGCGGCAGTTCCGGCAGGCGGCGCATGCCGTTGGCCCAGGAGGTCACGGCCACCACGTGCGCCAGCGCGTAGTGCCACCAGCGCGGCGGCCCGCCCCGTCCCAGCAGCGGCATGAGGGTGATGACCATCGGCATCAGCCGTGTGTTGGTCAACGCCACCGCCAGACTGATGGCGAGCAGCGTCGAGCCCACCGTGTACAGTTCCACCAGCGCCATCTGCCCCGGCAGCGCCCAGCCCGTGGCGGTCGAGGCCAGCCCGACGGAGAGGTCCAGGCCGCTCTCGCGCACCAGCGAGCCGAAGCCGACGTAGCTGGCGACCAGCACCGCGCTCGGCAAGCCCAGCGCCTCGCGCACGGCACCGGCCACCACCGACCGGCGGCGCGCCGGCAAGGTCTCCGCGGTCATCCCCGCTCCTTGTAGCTGTCCCGTTCCCTTCGTATACGGAACGTTCGGCGTCCGCGGGCGTGCGTTCTCCGCACGGTCGCCATGCACCCGGTTTCATGCACCGCGAATCGGAAGCCCCTCCCGCTGGCTGGCGGAAGGGGCTCGGGATCGCGGCGCCGTGTGGCGGAAGCGTGGGGGTCAGCCCTTGTTCGGCTTGCTGACCTCGGCGACGTTCGGCTTGGCGGGCTTGGCCTTGGCGGGGGCCGGCGCCTTGACGGTGGTCGCCTTGGCCGGTGCCGGCTTGCCGTTGGAAGCCTTGGCGGTGGTCGCCTTGGCCGTACCGGGCTTCGCCTTGCTGCGCGACGGCTCGACCGAGGCGACCGTCATGCTGTCGGGCAGGCTCACCACCTTCACGTCGCACAGCGGCTTGCTGGCCAGATGCTTCAGGCCGGCGCTCTGCTCGTCCGTGGTCAGGACGCGGATGTCGTCCGGCGTCAGGTCCAGGGCGTTCTTGGCGCGCTCGACGAAGGTGGCGCAGTACGTGGTGGTGCCGATCGTCGCCGCGCGGCGGCTGACCTCGTTCGCCAGTTCGGTGCGGAACATGTCGAAGCTGCGCGTCGCGTTGCCGCCGGAGGTGCGCCTGTAATGGTCGATCATCGCCGCTTCCGCCTTCGAAATCAGCGAGCGGTTCTTGACCGTGAATTCCTGGTACTTGGCGTAGGGTGCCTTTTCCGGCACGACGGACTGGCAGGTCAGGCCGGTGACCATCAGTTCCGTGTGCATGCGCAGGGTCTGCTCCGCCGCGTGTTCCGCCCGGCTGTAGCAGGCCGGCTTGCCGGCCGCGGCGGCGGGCAGCGACACTCCGGCAACGGCCACCGCGGCGACCATGGCCGCGACCGACCGGCGGAACAGCGGGAAAGAACACGTGTGGGCGGCGCGCTCGCGATTCATCTGATGCTCCGGCTGCGGTGGCGCAGGACGGCGCGTGAACTCTTGCGAATCGCGCCATCTCTTTTCCGACGTTCTACAAGATCCCAAGAAGCGGTCAACCGAATTCCGCCCCGTGCGGGCGCTTTGTCCCCGGGTTGGAGATTCCGGGCAACGGTTGCTTCGGTTGGACGATCCCGTTTTTTCCGAGTACTGATGAAAATGCCAAGCCCCCGCGCCGCGCCGGACGCCGGGGACGGGCGCGAAACTGGGACGGATGGGACCATGATCCGCATCGGCATCGACCTCGGCGGAACCAAGACGGAGGGAATCGCCCTCGACCATGGCGGTAAACCGCTGGCGCGCCGCCGGGTTCCCACGCCGCGCGACGACTACCCCGCCACGGTACATACGATCGTGCAGTTGGTGGCCGCGCTGGAAGCCGAATGCGGCACGTCCGGGACGGCCGTGGGCGTCGGCATCCCCGGCATCATCTCGCCCGCCACCGGGCTGGTGAAGAACGCCAACTCCATCTGGCTCATCGGCCAGCCGTTCGACCGCGACCTGGCCGCCGCGCTGGGCCGGCCGGTGCGCGTGGAGAACGACGCCAACTGCCTCGCCGTGTCGGAGGCGGCGGACGGCGCCGCGGCGGGCTGCGGCGTGGTCTTCGCCGCCATTCTCGGCACCGGCTGCGGCAGCGGCATCGTCGTGCACGGCCGGCCACTCAGCGGCCGCAACGCCGTGGCCGGCGAGTGGGGGCACAATCCCCTGCCCTGGCCGCGCGCGTGGCCGCATGGCGACGAGCGTCCCGGCCCCGCCTGCTATTGCGGCAAGCACGGCTGCCTGGAAACCTTCGTCTCCGGCCCCGGCTTCGCCGCCGACCACCGCGCCGCCACCGGCGAGGCCGTGAGCGCCGAGGAGATCGTCGCCCGCGCGACCGCCGGCGACCTGGCGGCCCAGGCGTCGCTGGACCGCCTCACCGACCGTCTGGGGCGCGGTCTGGCCGCCGTGGTGAACCTGCTCGACCCCGACGTCATCGTTCTGGGCGGCGGCCTGTCGAACGTCGACGCCCTCTACGCGGCGCTGCCGCCGCTCATCGAGCGGTGGGCCTTCTCCGACCGCATCGACACCCCCGTCCGCCGCGCCGTCCACGGCGACTCCAGCGGCGTGCGCGGGGCGGCGTGGCTCTGGCGGCCGGAGGAGCTTGGCTAGTCGCGCCCCGTCTGCACCTCGCGCACCGTGCCGGGCTCGGCGCTCCGGGGAGGAGCGGCGCGGCGTTGCGTCGTGCTGACCGCGCCCTGCGGCGGGTTCAGCGAGCGCAGGGCGCCATAGTGCGGCGTCGCCTGCCGCTGGTCGGTGCCGTAGGTGCGGGAGGAGGCGCGGAAGTCGTTGCGGCCGGGCTGCGCCTGCGTCATCGGCTGCGCCGGGCCGTTCTGGGCGTTGAGGTTGCCCAGCCGGTTCCACTGGGCGCGGGGTGCTGCGGCCGGCGGCGCCGGCTGGCCGGGGCCGACCGGCACCATGGACTGGTACAGCCAGTCGTCCTGGCGGTTGTGGCGCTGCTGGTGCTGGTGCTGATGCGGCATCGCCTCGAACTGACGGGTGAAATCCTGGGCGGGCGCGGCGCCCGGCACGAGGATCGCGCCGACCAGGAGGACGGAAGCCAGAATGCGGACCATGGATGGGCCTTCTGCCTGAAATGGGGGACTCACCACCGATTCGGCCCCACCCCGGCCCGCCCGTCCAGCGCGCGGGAGCGTTAGTCAGGAGGGGGCGGCGCCCCGGCGAAATGGCTGCCCCTGCAAGGAGCGGCTTGCCCTGCGGCGCGCGCGCTGCTACGAGCGTCGGCATGACGTTCGAGGTTCTCAACCGCCGCATGGAGCATCGCTGGCTGCTCGGCCGCGACGCCACGGCTCCGACCCTCGTTTTCCTGCACGAGGGATTGGGTTCCGTCTCGCTCTGGCGCGACTTTCCCGAGCGCCTGACGGCCATCACCGGCTGCCCAGGGCTCTTGTATTCGCGTCTCGGGCACGGCCGCTCCGACCCGGCCGACCGGACGCGCGGCCCCGACTACCTGCACCGCGAGGCGGTGGAGGTGCTGCCGGCGGTGCTCGACAACTTCGGCATCAAGGAACCGATCCTCATCGGCCACAGCGACGGCGCCTCGATCGCGCTGATCTACGCCGCCTCCGGCCGCCCGACCAAGGGCGTGATCGTCGAGGCGCCGCACAGCTTCGTCGAGGACGTGACCCTGGCCGGCGTGCACGCGGCGGTGGAGACGTGGCACACCACCGACCTGCCCCAGCGCATGGCCAAGCACCACAACGACGCCGAGCGGCTGTTCCGCTCCTGGTCGGAGGTCTGGCTGGATCCCGCCTTCCGCTCCTGGAACATCGAATCGCTGCTTACCGGCATCACCGCCCCGGTGCTGGCCATCCAGGGCGAGGACGACGAGTACGGCACCCCCGCCCAGGTCGACACAGTGGTGACGCGCGTCGCCGGCCCGTCCGAGGGGCTGTTGCTGCCCAACTGCGGCCACACCCCGCACCGCGACCAGCGCGAGGTGGTGCTGGACGCCATGGAGCACTTCATCAACCGCGCCGCCGGCCGGGATTCCGACGAAGCCGCCGCTTGACCCAGCGCCCGCCGGGCTTGACGGTGATCGATCCGTCCGGCCGCCGGCGGAACGCCCAGCCGCGGTTGGCGAACCATTCCCGCATCAGCAGCGCCGTGATGACACCGATCGAACCGCCGGCCAGGATGTCGCTGAGGTAGTGCACGTCCAGCACCACCCGGCTGAACGCCCCCGTCACCCCCGCCGCCAGGATCGGCCAGCGCCGGCGGGGCCACAGGAAGGCCGCCACCATCGCCACGGCCAGGAAGGTGCAGGCGTGCCCGGAGGGGAACGACCAATGGTCGGGCGTGGAGGCGAACAGCGTGAAGGCTGGCCCGTCCGGCGGCAGGTTCACGTAGGGGCGCGCGCGCCCGACCACGTGCTTGACCACGCCGACGACGAAATTGGACACGGCCGTCACCGCGAACAGAAAGGCGGACGCCTCCGCCGCCCAGGCGTACAGCCGCGCGTTGCCAGCCGTCGCCCGCCGGCTCAACGCCGCGAACATTACCGCCGCCACCGCCCCGCTGGGCCAGTACCAGTAATGCCAGCCGAACAGCGTCACGACCTCGAACACCGCCACCACGGTCTTCGGCCACGCCCGCACGGTCTGGGCGACGCCCAGGTCGACGTAGCGCATCAGCATGGCGATCAGCAACGCCCCCGCCACCAACCAGAGAAGCGCCTTCAGCGTGGGGTTGCGTGCCGGCATGCGGGGGGCCCGTGCGGGATGCCCCGTCGTCTCAGCGCGCGGGGCCGTAGAGCGTCAGCGTGATGCGTCGCCCGTTGTTGTAGTTGAAGCCGCGCACCTGGGCCAGCGCCCTGGGTTCGGTACCCCCAAGGAAACTGCGGAACTCCGCCTCCTGCCGCTCCTCCACCAGCGCCAGCGCGCAGGCCGGATCGGCCTTGATGTGCTCCGCCGCCAGCGCGCCGCCACCGAGCTTCGTGCGCGTGCCGACCAGGAAGACGAGGCTCGGCTCCGTGTAGCCGGCCGAGGCCACCACCGTCGTCGGGCACGGCCGCGCCACGTCCACCGCCGCCGCGGCCGAGCGGCTGATCCACAGCCCGTCGATGCGCGGCAGCACGAGCTGGTAGGTCACCCCGTACAGCACCGCCGCCGAGGCCAGCGCCGCCGCCACGGCCGGCCCCGTCCGCCGCCGCGCCAGCCAGCGCACCGCCAGCGCGAACAGGCCGAGCACCACCGGCACCATGGCCACCGCCGCCCAGTCGATGCTCTGGTCGACCAGCCAGGGAATCACCGCCACGCCCAGCGTCAGCGCGCCGTAGGTCAGCGCACCCAGCGCCGCCGCGACGATGAACAGCGTGCGCCGCGGCCGCTCCTCCGTGCGCCCGAAGGCGTCGAGCGCCGCCGCGGCGGTCAGCATGGCGATGGCCGGGAAGGTGGTGGAGGTGTAGTGCAGCAGCTTGGTCGGCACCGCCTCGAACAGGATCCAGGTCGGCACGATCCAGGCGACGCAGAATCGCACCGCCGCCTCGTTCCGCCGCGCCCACACCCAGGGCAGCGCCAGCAGCGTCAGGAACGACCAGGGCGCGAAGGTGATCCAGAAGGTGCCCAGGTAATAGCCGGGCGGAAGGCCCTTGCCCTCCTGCCCGCCGGCGACCTTGCCCAGCATGTCGTGGCCGACGGATTCGGCGAAGAAGGCACCCTTGGTCTGGATGGCGATGGCGATCAGCCAGGGTGCCGCGATGGCGGCGACGATGCCCAGCCCCATCAGCGGCCGCAGCCGCTTCACCCAGCCGATGCGCCGGTCCCACAGGGTCAGCGCCGCGATGGTGCCGCCGGACACCAGCGCGACGATCGGCCCCTTGATCAGCACGCTGATCCCCGCCGCCACCCAGAACAGCGCGGCGACGCCGCGCCCCGGCGCCGGCCCGTCGCGCCCGACGTAGACGGCGGCCAGCACCGCCTGCGCGGCCACCAGGGTGGCGAGCAGCACGGCGTCGGTCTTCGCCATGCGCGCCTCGACGCCCAGCACGACGCAGCCCGCCAGCATGACGCCGGCCAGCGCCCCCGCCGCCGGCCCGAACAGCCGCGTTCCGGCCCAGGCGGTCAGCAGCACCGACAGCACCGCCCCCACCAGCGACGGCACGCGATACGTCCAGATCACCTTGGCGTCCGGGCCGATCGCCGCCGTGGCGGCGCTTTGCAGCCAGTAGATGCCGACCGGCTTCTTCCAGCGCGGCTCCTCCTGGAAGCGGATGTCGATCAGGTCGCCGCTTTCCAGCATCTGCGAGGAGGCCTGCGCGAAGCGCGCCTCGTCGCGGTCGAACGGCGGCAACTCCAGGAATCCCGGCGCGTACAGCCCCACGCACAGCAGCGTCAGCAGCGCGTACACCACGACGCCGCGCAGCCGCGCCGCGATGCCGCCGCCGGCCGCCGATACCCCGACCGCCGCCTCGCTCATGGCGCGGTGCCTTCGCGCTTGTGCGTCCAGACGAAGTACAGATTGCGGAAATAGATGATCAGGCCCAACCCCTGCCCGAACATGTAGACGGGGTCCATGCGGTAGATGGAATAGGCCAACAGCAGGACGCCGCCGCCGATGCTGAAGTACCAGAACGTCTCCGGCACGATGCTGCGGCGCACGCGCTCGCTGGCGATCCACTGGACGACGAAGCGCATCATGAAGAGCGCCTGAGCGAAAAAACCGATGCCGATCCAGACGATTTCGGTCGTCGAACGGTCGTGGAACCAGGCAACCAGGGCGTCGAGCATGGGGATATGGTGTCCGGAAGGGGACGGGAGGGGCGCGTTCAGCGCTCCTCGACCGCGGGGGAAAGTTTGGTGCGCTGCTTCAGCCAGAAGACGCCGAGCAGGTCGACGACGCCGATCAGGCCGCGGCGCCAGTTGGTGTACTTCGACGCGCCGCGCTCGCGCGGGCGGTGGTTGACGGCGACGTACGCCACCCGGTGCCCGTGCGCGCGGAACAGCGCCGGCAGAAAGCGGTGCATGGCGCCGAAGAACGGCAGGTCGAGGAAGGCGTCGCGGCGGAACAGCTTCAGCCCGCAGCCCGAGTCCGCGCAGCCGTCCTGCAGCATCGACTGCCGCACGGCGTTGGCGAACTTGGACGCCCACCGCTTCGACAGCGTGTCGCGCCGCTTCTGCCGCAGGCCGCCCACCAGGACCGGCCCGTCGTCCCGGTCGGCCAGCGCCAGCAGCGCCGGGATGTCGGCGGGGTCGTTCTGCCCGTCGCCGTCCAGCGTGGCGACCCAGGTGCCGCGCGCCGCCTTCACGCCGCTGCGCACCGCCGCACTCTGGCCGGATCGCGTCAGGTGGCGCACGACGCGCAGCCGCCCGTCTCCGCCCTGGCCCACACCCTGCCGGGCCACCAGCTTGCCCACGGTGTCGTCGGTCGACCCGTCATCGACGAAGATCACCTCGAACCGGCCGTGCGCGGCCAGCGCCCGCTCGACCTCGTCGAGCAGCGGCAGCACGTTCTCGGATTCGTTGAACACGGGGATGACGACCGAAAGCCGCACCGGCTCCCGGCCGTCCGTGGATGTGGTCACGGCGGACAGTCCCATTCGCAAAACGGCCGGCAAAATACCGCCGCCGCCCCGCCAGCGGTAGCGGAAAAGAATGGGGGCCGTTATGCCCCCTCTCCCCTCCCGCGCCGACGACGCCGGCGCGGGAGGGGAGAGGATGAACCTACCCCTGGTCCACCGGCACCGGGACGTAGCGCAGGTCGCCCTGGTGGCTGACCAGCATCAGCACGGTCTTGCGGCCCTGCTCGCGCGCCTGGCGGATGCGGGAAATCACGTCCTCCGGCCGCACCACCGGCTCCTGCCCCACCTCCAGGATGATGTCGCCCGGATCGAGGCCGCGATTCGACGCCACGCTGCCCTCGGCCACGTCGGTAACCACCACGCCCTGCGCGTCGGCGTCCAGTTCGAACGTCTCGCGCAGCGCCGGGGTGAGCGGCGCCAGGGTCAGGCCGAGAATCTTCTCGGTCCGGCCGGAGGCGGCGGGCGGGCGGGGTTCGCTCGATCCGGCGGCGGCCATCAGCCGTTCGGCCCGCAGCTCGCCCACCGTCACCTTCAAGGACTTCTGCTGCCCCTCGCGCAGCAGGGCGACCTCGGCCTCCTGCCCGATGGGCGTGCTGGCGACGACGCGCGGCAGCTCGCGCATGGACTTGATGTCCTTGCCGGCGAAGTGGACGATCACGTCGCCCTGCTTGATGCCGGCCTTTTCCGCCGGGCCGCCGGGGGTCACGCTCGTGACCAGCGCCCCCTTGGGCTCCTGGACGCCCAGGTTGTCGGCGATGTCCTGGGTGACGCGCTGCACCTGCACGCCCAGCCAGCCGCGCTTCACCTCGCCATGGTCCTTCAACTGCTCGATGACCGGGCGCGCCAGCGCCGACGGGATGGCGAAGCCGATGCCGACGGAGCCGCCGGTGGGCGAGTAGATCGCCGTGTTGATGCCGACCACCTCCCCGTCGAGGTTGTAGAGCGGCCCGCCCGAGTTGCCGCGGTTGATCGAGGCGTCGGTCTGCAGGAATTCGTCGTACGGCCCCTGCTGGATGTCGCGGGCGCGCGCCGACAGGATGCCGGCGGTCACCGACCCGCCCAGGCCGAACGGATTGCCGATCGCCACCACCCAGTCGCCGACCTCCACCTTCTCGCTGTCGCCCCAGCGGGTGGCGGCCAGCGGCTGCTTCGGCTCGACCTTCAGCAGGGCCAGATCGGTCAGCGGGTCGGACCCCACCAGCTTGGCGTCCAGGCGGGTGCCGTCGTGCAGGATCACGTGGATCTCCGCCGCCTCGCCCACGACGTGGTTGTTGGTCACCACATAGCCCGACGGGTCGATGACGAAGCCGGAGCCGAGCGCGGTCGGCGGCCGTTGCGGCTGCTGTGGCTGTTGTTGCTGCTGGCGCTCGCGGAACTCGCGGAAGAATTCCTCGAAGGGTGAGCCAGGCGGGAACTGCGGCGCGTCCGGCATGCGCGGCCCGCCGCCGGGCGCCGGCTGCGTGGTCGAGATGTTGACCACGGTGTCGAGCTGCGTCCGCGCCAGCGGCGCGAAGGTGGGCGGCGGCGGCTTCGGCATGACCGGGGCGGCCATGTTCGGGGCGGCCATGTTCGGGGTGGCGGGCGGCTGGTCGCCCGTCTGCGCGGCGGCCGTGCCCGGAGGCAACACCCCCAGGGGCGACGCGGCGGCGCCTGCCAGCGCGCACGCCAGCACCAGTCGCCGCAGACGGAAAAGCGGATCGCGGGAAAGCAGCATGGGGCAGACTCCGGCAATCGGGCGCGGCGCAGCATCGCGCAAGAGCACCGCTCACGTTCAAAACAGCGCAAGCCTGCCTGAATTCCAAAGCAGCCGATCGGTTTGAAAGGCGAACCACCACGGCGGTACTTTTAAAATCCGCGCCATCACCCGTTCAACGCACCGCGGCCTCGGCCGCGCCGGCGCGGTGATACCGCTTTCGTGAGCTCCAATCTTCATACGCGCTAGGCCGATCGGCCATCCCCGATCCGGGCGTACAGCCTCGAATCCGCTTTGCCGCGCAAAGTAAAGCTGGTATTTTCGCGGACAGTCGCCGATATTGTTCCGCACAGACAAACATCGCCGCAACACAACCTCCGACAACGCACGTTGCTCTGACGCAGGGCGGCGTCGGAAGCGTGCGATCCCGTACGAGCAACCGACGAATGACGCAAAGTTCTCTTTGGCAGCCGAGCGATATTATGAACGCAGAAACCGGGAACGAGCCGGAGTCTCCGAAGCGGCGCGGACGCATCCCCCAGTCGGCATGGCCGCAGATTCTTGAGCGCTACCGCGCCGGCGCGACGCTTTCCGCGATCGCCCGCGAATTCGAGTGCACTCCCAGCGCCATCTCCTACATCGTCCGCAAGGCCGAGGCCTCCGGTGCGCTGCCGCCGGGCGAGGGGGCCGCGACGGAGGAAGACCCGACGCAGGGTGCCGAGAGCGGCTCCGAACAGGCCGCCGTGCCGGCGGAGGCCGTCACCGACGCGCAGCCTCAACCGCAGGCCCAGCCGCAGCCCCGGCCGCAGCCGGCCCCGCGCCGCGCCGCGCCGGCCCCGGCTCCTGCCGAAGCGCGCCCCGCCGCCGAGGCGCCGCCGGCCCCGGCCGCTGCCCCTGCGGCCCCGCCGAAGCAGCGCCTCGAACTGCCGCGCGCCGAGGTCCGCGAAGCCCGCGAGGCGCAACGCGCCGAGGCCCTGCGCGCGGAGGCCGCCGCGGCCGCCCCGGCGCCGCAGCCCGCCCCGGCCGCTCCGGCTCCGTCCGCCGCCCCGGCGCAGGACGCCGCGGCCCGCACGCCCGGCCAGCCGACGCCGCCCATCGACGCCCTCGAAGGCCGGCTGCGTGAAACCGCGCGGACCTGCCTCGCCGCGTACCGCGGCTGGCGCCAGCAGCCGAGCGAGGGCACCATCCAGTCGCTCTCCGACGCGGTGCACGAGCTGCGCAAGGCGTTGGCGCGCATCGAGATCGACATGTCGGCCAGCCGCCGTGACGAGCAGGTGATGCGGCCGATCCCGATCCCGGCGCATCGCACGTCCCGCCGGACGCCGTCGTAACGCGCTCTTGAAGAGTCGGTGCCTCGTACGAAACCCCTCCGCCGGCCCCGGCGGAGGGGTTTTTTCTTTGCCAGCCATCCGCCGAAAGGCGCAACCGGCGGGATCTCCACCCACCAAAAGACAGACCAAAAGAGGGGGACACTCGCGCGCGGAATGCGTTATTATCGCCGCAACGAAAAAGAGCGCCCGAGGAAACGCGAATGCCCTATCACCGCAACGGGGAACTCCCGGAATCCGTCCGCTCGCACCTGCCGCCGCAGGCACAGGACATCTACCGCTCCGCCTTCAACAACGCCTGGACGCAGTACGGCCGTCCCGAATGCCACACCAGCGGCACGCGCGAGCAAACCGCGCAGAAGGTCGCCTGGGCCGCCGTCATGCGCCGCTTTGAAAAGGTCGGCGAGCAGTGGCACCGCAAACACTGACACGGCTGCCATCGAAGAGGGGATCGTAGGTCGGGGCGGGCGCCGGCGGAAACCCGGCGCTCCACACGCCCGAAGAGACCGGGTTCCCGCGTCGCGTCACCCCGACCCACGCCCGCCGGCGCTCACTTGATGCCGAGCATGCCCTCGGCCTTCATGAGCGCGGCTTCCGACTCGGCGTGCTTGCCGGCCTTGTGAAGGCTCTCACCGTCGGCGCGCAGCTTCTTCACCTCCGCCATCTGCTGCGAGGTGAGTTGCGGGTTCTTCGCCAGCGCCTCGTCGATGGCCTTCATGTGGCGCGGGCAGCTGTTGGCGAACGCCGAGCCGGTGAAGGCAACGGCGAGCACGGCCGCGAGTAGCGTTGTGCGGAGCATGAACATTCCTCCCTTGTGCGGAGGCTGTGAAGGCGGCCTCCAATCGGGAAGGACGCTCCGGGGCACGGATTATTCCCGTCCTACCCCTTCAGGCCTGTCGGATTAAGCCGTCCTGGACTGCCGCAGCGCGCGGGCGCGACGCGTCATCTCGCCGATGGCGTCGGGGGGCAGGCGCTCGCGGATCAGCGCCACGAGCGCCGCGCTCTCGCGCCCGCACTGCTCGTCGAAGGCCGCCCGGAGCCGTTCGAAGTCGGCAAGCCAATGGCCATCCGTCTCGCCCGACGGCGCCCGGCGCGCAAGGTCGTCGGCCAGGCCGGCTACCGTGCGCTGAAGGGCGCCGATCTCGGCCAGGGTTCCCTCCCCCGCGCCCAACGCCGGGAACACCGCCTGCTCCAGCATGGCGCCGTGCGTGCGCCAGCGCTCGGCCAGCGCCTGCATCTCCCCGGCCCGCTCTTCCCACGCCGGCTGCGGCGCGTTGCCGATGGCGGCCAGCAACTCCCGTCCGGCCATATGGTCGTCCTCGATGATCCCGGCGATCATGGTGCGCGTGTTCCCGTTCGGTAAGATCCGAACGGGAAACCCGGCGCCACGGCGGCGGTTCCCGAACGCTCAGCCGTCCGATTCGGGCTTGCCGACGACGGTGTAGCTGCTCTGATCGTCCTTGAGGCGCTCCTCGGCCGGCAGGTGGCCCTGCACCAGGAAGCAGATATTCTCGGCGATGTTGGTGATGTGGTCGCCGGCGCGCTCCACCGACTTGGCGGCGAACAGCAGGTGCGTGCAGCCGGTGATCTGCTGCGGCGACTCCATCATGTAGGTCAGCAGTTCGCGGAACAGGCCGGTGTAGGCGTGGTCCACCTCGCTGTCGCGATTGCGCACGGCGAGCGCCATCGCCGCGTCCTTGGCGCGGTAGGCGGTCACCACGTCGCGCAGCATGCCCAGCACGCTCTCGCCCATCCAGCCGAAGGACTGCACGGGCGGTATCGCCGGCAGCGCGCTGAGCGTCACCGCCCGCTTGGCGATGGAACTGGCGAAGTCGCCGACCCGTTCCAGGTTCGACGAGATCTTGAAGGCGGCGACAATCTCGCGCAGATCGCTGGCCATCGGCTGGCGCAGCGCCAGCATGCGCACGGCTAGGCTTTCCACCTGCGCTTCCAGCCGGTCGATCTCGGCGTCGGCCTTGATGATTTCCGCCGCCTCCTCGGCGTTGCGCTCGGCCATGACCCTCAGCGCGGCGGCGAGCTGCCCTTCGGCCAGCCGGCCCATGCGCTCGATCATGTCGTGCAGCCGGCCCAGCTCCTCGTCGAACGACGCGACGGTGTGCTTGTGCACCATCGAGATCCTCTCCCCCAGCCCTGACTTCGTTGCGTGTTTTCCCCGCGCGGGGATTCCGCTTAACGATTAGAACAGATTATTTTAAGAAACTACCCCATCCTGAAAGGGACTCCCGACAGGAGACGGCCGCGTGGGGACGGCAGCAGATTCAACCGGACCGGGGACATGACGCCGCACGAGTTGGTGGCCGTGCTGGAAAAGCACGAGCGTTGGCTGAAGAACAGGCAGGGGGGCGCTCGCGCCAACCTCACCATGGCCAACCTGGAGGGCGCCAACCTCTCCGGCGTGAACCTGACGTCGGGCAAGCTGTCCGGCGCCAACCTGACGCATTCCGACCTGTCCAACGCCAACCTCAGCCACGCCGACCTGTTCGCCGCGCACCTGACCAAGGCGGACCTGACCGGCTGCAATCTCTACCGCGCCGACCTGCGCGGCGCCCACATGCGCGGCGCCAAGCTGAAGCGCGCCATCCTGAAGGAGGCCGATCTGCGCGGCGGCGCGCTGCTGTACGGCGGTGGCAAGGGCGGCGTGGACTTCGTGCGCTCCGACTTGTCGGGCAGCGATTTCGACGACGCCATGATGTCGAACGCCAACCTGTCCGGCGCCGACCTGACCGATGTGTCGATGAACGGGGCGGACTGCGAAGGGGCGCTGCTGACCGGCGCCACGCTGCTGCGCTCGGCCATGAAGAACTGCAACATGGCCCGGGCCGACCTGCGCGGCTGCAACATGTCCGGCGTCAACCTCAGCGGCTCGGTGCTGCGCGACGCCAACCTGACCGGCGCCGTTCTGGCCGGCGCCAACCTGCGCAACGCCGACCTCCAGGGCGCCAGGATGGAGGGCGTGGACCTCGCCGGCGCCGACACCACCGGCGCCAACCTCGCCCGCTCCGCCGACAACTTCTCCCAGCACATCCAGGAGGCGCTGCACAGCCACTACACCTGGATCAACACCAACGGCGCCATGGGTGCCCGCGCCGACCTGAACGGCGCCGACCTGTCGCACATCGACCTGCACGGCGTGAACCTCAGCGGCGCCAACCTGAAGAGCGTCAAGCTGGTCGGCGCCAAGATGCGCGACAGCCTGCTGATCATGTGCGAGATGTCGGAAGCCGACATGCGCGACGCCGATTTCTCCGGTGCCATCCTCGACGGCGCCAACCTGCGCGGCGCGGACTTCTCCGGCGCGCGGCTGGACGGCACCGGCATCGGCTGGGTCGACATCAAGGGCCCCGACGGCAAGCCGACCGGCCGGCTGTGGGCCGCCAACCTGACCGGGTGCAAGTTCGTCGGGACCTCCATGGTGCGCGTCAACCTGCGCGGCGCCAACCTGGCCGGCGGCGACTTTTCCAGCGCCGACCTGACCGGCGCCATCCTGACCGACGCCAACATCCGCGACGCCCGCTTCACCGGCGCCAACCTGACCGGCGCCAGCCTGCCGCCCGCCCCCGATCCGGACGACTGATCCCGGCGATTAGGCCGAACGGCAAGGCCGATACACCCGTCACGCAGCGCCTCCGCCGGCGGTGCCGCTTCAGAGCCAAGCGGCGCTCCTTAAGGCTTCATTAACCCTGCCCTTCCAGAGTGTCGCCCCCTCGTCCGCGCCGCTGCGTGACGGGGTGTATCGGCCTTGCAAAAAGGACTAGCCGGCGTGCCAGGGCCCGCCGGGGCGGGCGAATCCCTCGATGTGATCGCGCAGCTTCTGCACCTGCGACGGCGTCAGGGCCACCCCGAAGGCTGTGCGGAACGCGGTGGCAAGGTCGCCGCGCGTCGGCCGCGCGCCCTGGCGCGACAGCATGCGGTACAGCACGAAACCGTCCACGTAGCGCTGCACCAGATCGGGCTTGCGGCGCAGTTGCGCGGCCTGCGGCGACCCGGCCTGGATGAAGTCCGCCAGCCGCCGCGCCGCTTCCCGCGCGCCGATCGGCGGCAGCGGCACGGGCGGTTCGGAACGTGCAGCAACCGGCGCGCCACGCCGGCGCCGCTGCCGCTCGCGGTCGCCGGCGCGCAGCGCGTCGGCGTAGCCGGGATCGGTGCGGCGGCGCTGGGTGCGGGCCTCGCCGGCGCGCTGGTTGCGCTCCGCGCGCCGCTGCCGGCCGCGCTCCGCCGCGTCGGCTTCCGACGTTCCGGGGTTGCCGAGCAGGAAGGCCAGTTCCTCCGGCGTGAGCCGGCCCAGTTCGGCCGGATCGGGCTCTTCCGGTTCGGCGGGCGGTTCGGCGGACGGTTCGGCGGGCGGTGCCGGTGGCGGTTCGGGTTCGCGGGCGTTCATCTGGCCGCGACAACACGCCAGACATGCCCGGGTTCCCGTCGCGATCCCCTTGCCACGCGAACGCCCCTTCCATAGGGTCCAGCATCCGAAACGGGGTGCGGGCATGGTGCGCGGCAGGGTGGCTTTCTGCGGGGTGGTGCTGGCGTTCGCGGTGGGCTGCGGCGGTGCGCGCGCCGCCGCGCCGCCACAGCGGATCGTCTCGCTCAACCTGTGCGGCGACCAGCTCGCCTGGATGCTGGTCGGGCGGGAGCGCATCGCGGCGCTCTCCCACCTCGCCCGTTCGGCCGAGCTGTCCCACGTGGCGCCGCAGGTCGGCGACGTGCCGATCGTCCAGGGTTCGGCGGAGGAGATCCTGCCGCTGGCCCCCGACCTCGTGCTGGCCGGCCGCTACACCGCCAAGCCGACGGTCGCCTTCCTGCGCGCCAAGGGCGTCCCGATCCTGGAACTCGCCATCCCGCAGGATTTCGCCGGCATCCGCGATCAGGTGCGCCGCGTCGCCAGGGCGCTGGGCGCCGAGCCGCGCGGCGAGGAGCTGATCGCCGCCATGGACGCCACGCTGGCCGAGCCGGCGCTCCACCGCGGCGCCCCCCGCCCGGTCGCCCGCCCGGTCGCCCGCCCAGTCGCCGTGGCGTGGCAGGCCGGCGGCTTCACCGCCGGTGCCGGCACCCTGACCGACGCCGTGCTGGACGCCGCCGGACTCGACAACCTCGCCGCCCGGCGCGGCCTGAAGGGGCACGGCTACCTGACGCTCGAAGCCGTCGTGGCCGGCCATCCCGACCTGCTGATCTCCGACGCCGCCCTGCCCGCCCAGCCATCGCTGCGCCAGGCGCTGCTGCAGCACCCGGCGCTGGCCCGGCCCGGCGCGCTGGGCCGGCGGGTCACGGTTCCCGCCCCCTTGCTCGCCTGCGGCACGCCGGCCACCGCCGAGGCCGTGCGCCTGCTGCGCACCGCGCTGGCACAAGGGACAGACCGGTGAACGCTCGCCTGTTGCCCGGCGCGTTGACGCTGCTGGTTCTCGCCCTGTTCGTCGGCTCGCTCGCCGTCGGCCCCAGCGCCGTCGGGCTCGGCACGGCGCTCCAGGACCTGCTGGCCGGCGCCGACACCACGGCGGCCGTGATCGTCGCCGAGATCCGCCTGCCGCGCGCCCTTCTCGGCATCGGCGTCGGCGCCACGCTGGGGCTGGCCGGCGCGGCGTTGCAGGGGATGCTGCGCAACCCGCTGGCCGAGCCCGGCGTCGTCGGCGTGTCTCCCTTCGCCGCGCTGGGCGCGGTCATCGCCTTCTACACCGGCCTGTCCGGCACCTTCGCGCTGGCGCTGCCGCTGGGCGGCATCCTTGGCGCGCTGCTGGCGGTCGGGCTGCTCTATGCGCTGGCCGGGCGCGGCGGCGGCATGCTCACGCTGGTGCTTGCGGGCATGGCGCTGTCCAGCCTCGCCGGGGCACTCACCTCGCTGGCGCTCAGCCTGTCGCCGAACCCGTTCGCGCTGGCGGAGATCGTGTTCTGGCTGCTCGGCTCGCTGGCCGACCGCAGCCTCACCCACGTCTGGCTTGCACTGCCCTTCATGGCCGTGGGCTGGGCGCTGCTGCTCACCGCCGGCCGCCATCTCGACGCGCTGACGCTCGGCGAACTGACGGCGCGCTCGCTGGGCGTCGATCTCGGCCGGCTGCGGCTGCGCATCGTCCTGGGCACGGCGCTGGCCGTGGGCGCGGCGGTGGCGGTCAGCGGCACCATCGGCTTCGTCGGGCTGATCGTGCCACACCTCATGCGCCCGCTGGTCGGCTGGCAGCCCGGCCGGCTGCTGCTGCCCAGCGCCCTGGGTGGTGCCGCGCTGACGCTGGCCGCCGACATTGCCGTGCGGCTGCCCGGCGGCGCCGAACTCAAGCTGGGCGTCGTCACCGCGCTGATCGGCGCACCGTTCTTCCTGGCGCTGGTCCTGCGCACGCGCGGGAGTGCGGCGTGACACCGCCCGTCCGAGAAGGCGAGCCTGGCCGGGGCCGCGCCGTTCCGGGCATCGCGGTCTCGCTGGCGCTGCACGCGGCGGCGCTGGCCGCCGTGATCGCCGGCGGCGGCGACCGCGCGCCGCAGGCGCCGGCTCATGTCGCGGCGATCGCCGTCGACATCGTTGCTCCACCGGCTCCTCCCGCCCCGGCACCGGACACCGCAACAGACACTGCGCCGGACACCGCCGAGACGCCCGCCCCGGAAGCGCCCGCTCCAGCGGAGCGGATCGTCGAGGCTGCGGCCGAGCCGCCGCCCCTCCCCGAACCCGCTCCGACTCCCACTCCGGAAGCCGCACCGACCGAACCCGCGCCTGTCACCCCGCCGGCCCGCAAGCCGAATCCCGCCCGGACGCCATCGGCGGCCGCTTCCCCGTCGCGCCCTCCCGCCGCCGCGCCGGCCGCATCGTCCGCAACGCCCGGCGTGGCGCCCGCCACGGCTCCCGCCGCCGTCCCCTCCGGCCCCACGGTCGCCGCCGCGCCATTGAACAGCCCGCAGCCGCACTATCCCGCCACGGCCCGGCGGCGCGGCCAGCAGGGCCGCGTCGTGCTGAGCGTGCGCGTGTCGCCGGCCGGCACGCCGGAGGCGGTGGTCCTGGTGGCGAGCAGCGGGGTGGAGGCGTTGGACGAGGCGGCGCGCGACGCCGTGCGCGGCTGGCGCTTCCGCCCGGCGCTGGACAAAGGCGTGGCGGTGGCGGCAACGGTGGAGGTTCCCGTCCGCTTCCGGCTGGAGGACTGAGGAGCCCCCTACTCCTCGCCGTCCGCCAAGCCCAACGGCGCCGGGCCGCCCAGGTTGGCGGCGACGCGGCGCAGCACGTCCAGCGCGTTGGCCAACTCCCGCGCCCCGATGCGCTGCACGGCTTGGTCATTAATCTCCGCCGCGCAATCCAGCAGGGGTTCACGCAACGCGTGGCCCTTGGCGGTGAGGAAGATGTTCACCTTGCGCCGATCGTGCGGGTTGCGCACGCGGCGCACCAGCCCGTGCCGCTCCATGCCGTTGAGTGCGGTGACCGTCGTCGGCTCCATCATGCCCACACGCTGGCTCAGCTCGCGCTGGGTCAGCCCATCCTCCATCCACAGGGCGCGCAGGAAGAACCACTGGCCCATGCTGACCCCATGCGAGGCGATGCGCGTCTGCAGCGCCCGCGAGAACGAGCGGTGCACGTCGCGCACCAGAAGGGACAGCCCACCATCGGGCACCCGCGTCGCGGATGCTTCGTCGATGGGCGTCAACACGCGTTCTTTCCCGTTGGTCTTGATGAGACCGTGCATCACGACAATCTCTCAGCAGCCGCCGCGCCCCGTTCCGCCGATCGCACGCGCCCCCATCGGAGGAGGGAGGCGCCGGGGGCGCAGGTGAACACCGATCATATATATTCGCGCAAAAAGCGCAAAGGAAATGCTTATACCAAGGCGCGTTGCATGCAAGGATATGCCCCGCCACCGCAGCGC
The DNA here is from genome assembly GCA_035629155.1 of Azospirillum sp. Classification (GTDB taxonomy): domain Bacteria; phylum Pseudomonadota; class Alphaproteobacteria; order Azospirillales; family Azospirillaceae; genus Azospirillum. Next base: position 26,969 of record DASPIO010000329.1, read on the forward strand.
ACTCCGTTGACAGTCCAAACAAACGCATAGCCGCCTTGCACTCCTTTTATGGCTCCATCACCGCCACCACGTGCGCGTCGGCTTGGGAATCCTCATATGCTGGTATGCGGCTTCAAGATTTGACCGGTAGTACCAGATGAATTTCTTTCTTTTATTGGGGTTAATCGAAAAACCGTCATGCATTTCCCTAAAAGTGTCTTAATGCAAACCACCGCCGCCACGTTCACGCCGCCACGCCAGTGTGGCCGCTACGCCAGTATGAAGGACCCGACCGAGCAATGAGGACCGTCACCGTTGCCGCCACCCAGATGGCCTGCACCTGGGACCGCGCCGCCAACATCGAGAGCATGGTGGACCTCGTCCGCGAGGCCGCCGGCCGCGGCGCGCAGATCATCCTGCCGCAGGAGCTGTTCGAGACGCCCTACTTCTGCAAGGACCAGAAGCAGGAGCTGTTCGCCCTCGCCGCGCCCGTGGCCGAGCACCCGGTGCTGGCGCGCATGAGCGCGCTTGCCGCCGAACTCGGCGTGGTCCTGCCGGTCAGCTTCTTCGAGCGCGCCAACACCGCCTTCTACAACTCGCTGGCCGTCATCGACGCCGACGGGCGGCTGCTGGGCGTGTACCGCAAGTCGCACATTCCCGACGGCCCCGGCTATCAGGAGAAGTTCTATTTCAGCCCCGGCGACACGGGTTTCCAGGTCTACCGCACCCGTTTCGCCGCCATCGGCGCCGCCATCTGCTGGGACCAGTGGTTCCCGGAGACCGCGCGCGCCATGGCGCTGAAGGGCGCGGAGATCTTGCTCTACCCCACCGCCATCGGGTCGGAGCCGCAGGACGCCTCGCTCGACAGCCGTGACCACTGGACGCGGGTGATGCAGGGGCACGCCGGGGCCAACCTGATGCCGCTGGTCGCCTCCAACCGCGTCGGCCGGGAGGACGCGGAGACCTGCGGCATCACCTTTTACGGTTCGTCCTTCATCGCGGGCCCGCGGGGCGAGATCGTGGCCCAGGCCGACCGCGAGAGCCGGGCGGTGCTGACCGCCACCTTCGACCTCGACCGGCTGGCGCTGCAGCGCGCGTCCTGGGGCGTCTTCCGCGACCGCCGTCCAGACCTCTACGGCCCCCTGCTGACCCTTGACGGCGAAACGCCGGTGCGGCGGTAACGCCTCTCGCTCACAGCACGATGCCCGCGCCCGTCGACCGGTTGGCGCCGATCGACGACGCGGCGCCATAGGCGGCGGCCCCGCGCGCGGCCAGGGCTGGGCTGGCCGCCGCGTCCGTTCCCTGGCCCTCCGTGCCACCCGGCTCCTGCTCCCGGCGCAGTTCCTGCTGCGCCTGTGCCTTCTGGGCGTCGGCCTGGGCGGCGACGCGCAGGTCCTGCGGGGACGGATCGGAAGGGGCCAGCGCGGCACGCTTGACCGTTTCCATCTTGCGAATGGTGGCCTGGGGCTCGCGCTCCGGGCTGATGTCGATCGGCACTTCGCCGCCAACCGCGTAGCTGCGGCCGTCCGGCCCCTGCACCGTCTGAAACGCCGCGCTGCCGGCATAGGCACCGCCGGCCGACTGGTGCGCCGCCTCGTGCTGCCGCACCGACGAGTCAGCCTGGCGCAGTTCGCTGACCTGCTGCTGGGCCTCCGGCGCCTGGGCTTCGGTGCCCTCGGCTCCCGCTTGGCCGGCCGCCGCCTGGCCGTTCGCGGACGCGCCCGTCCGGCGCCCGGCCGCGAGTTGCGGCAGGCGGAAGATCATCCCAGCCGAGATGCCCGAGACGCCCATCACGCCCCCCAAGGCGCGCTCCACCAAGGGTCAGCTTACCACCCCGCCGGCGAATCGGCAACGCGACCAACCCGTTGACAACATTCCTATGGCGAGGCATTGTCGGTGCGACACCGCCCCACCCTCCGTCTGGCTGGTCAGGACGGCTTCTCGGCCGGAATCGAAGCGAATGCCCAAATGTGACAGCCCGCCCCCAGGCGTATCATCCCGTATCATTGGGTAACATTTCCTGGCTCATCCCCAGCGCTCGCACGGTGCGAAGGGGCGGAATGCGACACCCCGCCTCGGCCCGTCGCCTTCGGTTGCGTTGCCAAAGGCGCGCATCGCCCCTTTGGTGGTTGATTTCGGCGGAATTGCACGCGAATGTATTCTTTGTCCACCGCAGACACGCCGGCGGTGGCATCCATCGGATCTTTTGACACCATATGTTCGCTGCTGTGCGCAGATGGATGGCCGGGCCGGCGCCTGCGGTGGCGCTCGTCCTGTGGGTCCTCGCCATGCCGCTCGCCCTGCGGGCGGGCGAACCCGCACGCGTGCCCTCGCCGATCGAGGCCGCCTTCTCCGCCCGCGCCGACACGCCGCTGGAGCAGTTCGGCCACGACCTGTTCCCCGGTGCCGGCCCCGCCGCCGCCCCGCCGCCGCTCGGCGCCGTGCGGGGCGACTACCGGCTGGGCATCGGCGACGAGCTGCTGATCACGCTGCGCGGCCAGCAGACGTCCGGCAAGCGCCACCGCATCGACGGCGAGGGGCGGCTTCTGCTCGACGCGCTGCGCCCGCTGGTCGCCGCCGGCCGCACGCTGGAGGAGCTGCGCGCCGAGCTGTCCGCCGCCATGGCCGACACCCACATGAACGTCGAGGTGTTCGTCTCCCTGGCCGAGGTGCGGCGGATCTCCGTCACCGTCGTCGGTGCCGTCGCCCGCCCCGGCCCCCATGAGCTGACCGCCTTCGCCAGCGTGCTCGACGGACTCTACGCCGCCGGTGGGGTGACGAGGGCCGGCTCGCTGCGCCGCATCCGCCTCGTCCAACCCGGCGGGGTGGCGCGCACCATCGACCTCTACGGCCTGCTGCTCGGCGGCACCGGGGCGGAGGAGCCCTTGCGCGACGGCGACCGCCTCGTGGTGCCGCCGCTGGGCGCCACGGTGGCGGCGGCCGGCCCTCTCAAGCGCCCCGCCGTCTTCGAGTTGGCGCCCGACCACCCCCGCCTGTCGCTGGACGAACTGATCGAGCTGGCCGGTGGGCTGCTGCGCCCCGGCGCGCACCGCGCGCTGCGCCTCGCCATCGGCCGTGACGGCGCCGAGCTGGCGGATGAGGTGAAGGACGCGAGCGCCCCGCTGTTCGGCGACGGCGACCTGTTGCTGTTGTCACCGCGCAACGAGGACCGGCGCGGCGTGGCGCGTCTTGACGGCCATGTGCTGCGTCCCGGCCCGCGCGCCCTGGCGGAGGCGCCGACCCTGCGTTCGCTCGTCAGCCGTACCGACCTGGGGCCGGAACCCTACCTTCCTTTCGCCGCGCTGGCCGGCACCGACGCGCAGACCCGCGCCCGCGTCCTGCGCCCGGTGGACCTCGGCGCGGTCCTCGTCGGGCGTGACGACCGCGCGCTCGCCGACGGTGACGCGCTCTATATACTGGGTGCCCGCGACGTCGAGTTCCTGACGTCGGAAGCGGTGCTGGCCCTGCTGCGCGGCGCCCGCACGCCGCCGCCCGGCTCGTGCCAGGGCCTCGTGGTGCTGGCCCGCGCGCTGTCAGCCGAACCGGAAGGCGCGCTCGCCCGCGGGCCGCAGGCGCAGGCCGCCGCCAGGATGACCGGCGGCACCACGCCCTGCCCGCCGCTGTTCGAGGCGGTCCCGGATCTGCTGACCTTCGCCATCGCCCATTCCGCCCTGCTGCGCTCCGGCGTGCCGCGCCCCGGCTTCTACCCCACCGCCGGCAAGGCTGGCGTGAGCGGGCTGGCCCGTGCCGCAGGCGGCGCCTTCGGCACCCCGGCCGTGGTCGACGGTGCCAGGTCCGGCGGCCGCTCCAGCATCGCCGGGCGCGGCGACATCGTGGAGTCGGTCGAGCCGCGCGTCGAGCTGACCGGCCATGTGCGCCACCCCGGCGTGCGCCCGCTGGAGGGCGGCGGCACGCTGCGCCACGCCCTGGCCGACGGTGAGGCCTTGCGCCCCGGCGTCTACCCCCTGCTGGGCGTCGTCGAGCGGCACGACAAGCGCACGCTCTCCCGCACACTCATCCCCTTCTCGCCGCAGGAGGTCGCGGCGGGCCGCGCCGACCGGCTGCTCGCCGACGGCGACCGCATCCACCTGTTCGAGGCCGCCCGCGTCCGCGCCGCCGTCGCCCCGGCGACCGGCGACCCGCGGGACGCCGTGGCCCCCGCCCACCCCGTGCCACCGGCCAGTCCGGCCGCCGACTCCGAACCCTTCGACCCCGCCATCGCCGCGCTGCTCATCGAGCGGACGGTGCAGGTGCGCGGCGCGGTGCGCCAGCCCGGCGCCTACCCGGTGGCCGACTCGGCCAGCGTGGACGCGCTGCTCGCCGCCGCCGGCGGCCTCGCCAACGCCGCCGACGCCGGCAGCGTCGAGTTGACCACCCCGGCCGGCCGGCACACGCTCGACCTGCGCCGCCCGGGTGCCGGAAAGCGCGCCGTCGCGGCTGGCGACGCGTTGCGCGTGAACCCGGCCTTCGCCACGCTGGAGACGCGCGCCGTCACCATCCTGGGCGAGGTGCGCCGCCCCGGCGCCTACGATGTGTTGCGCGGCGAGACGTTGTCGTCGCTCATTGCACGGGCTGGCGGGCTGACGGAGGAGGCCTACCCGGCCGGCGCCCACTTCACCCGCGAGAGCGAGCGGCGGCGCGAGAAGGAGCGTTACCAGCAGGCGGCGCGGGAGCTGGACAACGGCATTGTCCTGCTGCTCCAGAAGGGCGACCCGATCCGACAGGAGGAGGTGGCGCTGGCCCGCCAGCTCTCCGCCCAACTGCGCGGCATCGACCCGCCCGGCCGCATGGTCGTGGAGGCCGACCCCGCCGTGCTGCGCCAGCGGCCGGAGCTGGACGTGCTGCTGGAATCCGACGACCGCATCCTCATCCCCAAGCGCCCGCTGACCGTCGCCGTGGCCGGCGAGGTGATGGCGCCCGCCGCCCTGCAGTTCCAGCCCGGCAAGACGGCGGCCGACTACCTGCGCGAAGCCGGCGGCCCGACGCGCGGCGCCGACGACGGCCGGGCCTTCCTGGTGCTGCCCGATGGCCGGGCGCAGCCGCTGTCACTGTCGTCCTGGAACCACACGGTGGCCGCCGTGCCGCCGGGCTCCACCATCGTCGTGCCGCGCGACCCCAAGCCGTTCGACACGCTGGAGTTCACCAGAAATCTCGGCGGCATTCTCGGCAGCCTCGCCATCACCGCCGCCTCCATCTCGGTGATCGGGCGATGACGACGCCGCGGCTGTCCATCGTCACCGTCGTGCGGAACGACCTGCCCGGCCTGCTCGCCACCCGCGGCAGCCTGCGCTCCCAATCCTGGCAAGGCTTCGAGTGGATCGTCGTCGACGGCGCCTCCACCGACGGCACCGCCGAATGGCTGGCCGCCCACCCCGACGAGCCGGCGTGGTGGCGCTCGGCGCCCGACGGTGGCGTCTACGACGCCATGAACGTGGCCCTGGAACACGCGTCCGGCCACCACCTGCTGTTCCTCAACGCCGGCGACACGCTGCCCGGTCCGGGCACGCTGGCCGACGTCGCCGCCGCGCTGAAGGCCGCCCCCGATACCGACTTCCTGTACGGTGACGCGCTGGAGCGGTTCGGCGACGGACGCACGGCGCTGAAGCCGGCGCGCTCCCACCGGTTCGCCTTCTACGGGATGTTCACGCATCATCAGGCGATGGTCTACAGCCGCGCTCTGGTGGGCGGCCTGCGCTACCCGACGCGATTCGCCATCGCCGCCGACTACGCCTTCACGATGCAGGCGCTGGCCAGCGCCCGCCGGGTGGTTCGGCTGCCACATCCCCTGTGTGTCTTCGCCGCGGGCGGCCTTTCACAACGCCGGGCTGCGTTGGGCCGGCGCGAACAATCCCTTATCCGGCGCGAACTGATAGGACTCGGGCCGCTGCCCTGCGCCGTCATCGCCGCCGTCCAGGCAGTGTTTGCAATGCTTCGGCGATATCTACCGTCGCTCTATGAGAAAGGGCGTTTCCGCGCGCGGAAAGACTGTTTCTTTTATCCGCCCACACCCGAGGTCCGATCGATAAGGGGTTGATACTCACATTAGGTTGTATAAATTTTATGACGAAGCCGAGTTTCAGCCCTGCCCCTGGCAAGGCCAACCGCACAGAGCCGAGGGCCGCCATGACCGCAACCAAGACCACGCTCGCCACCGCCCACACGCTCTCCAAGCGGGGCGAGGGACCCAACCCGATCGATATCCATGTCGGAGCGCGGCTGCGGTTGCGGCGCACGCTGCTGGGCCTCAGCCAGGAGAAGCTTGGCGAGGCCGTCGGCATCACCTTCCAGCAGCTGCAGAAGTACGAACGCGGCTCGAACCGCATCAGCGCCAGCCGCCTCTTCAACCTGTCCCAGGTCCTGGGCGTGCCGGTCAGCTTCTTCTTCGACGACATGCCGGCCGCCGACGCCGTGCCGAGCGCCGCGCCCACCCCCATGACCGAAACCGACGAGTTCGAGTCCATGGCCCGGCGCGAGACGCTGGAACTGGTGCGCGCCTACTACCGCATCGCCGACCCGTCGGTGCGCAAGCGCACCTTCGACCTCGTCAAGGCGCTGGGCGGCGAGCGGGACCACATGGCCGCCGCGGCCGACTGACCCGCTGCGCCCGGATCTTCACGTCGATCTGCCAGTGATAGAACGCGCGCGCCAGCGCGTGGTGGAACCCGGCGGCACCATCGAGAAAGCCCAGGCGCAGCACGTAGCCATGCAGGAACACCGCCGTGGGACGCAGCGGCAGAACGGCAAGCAGGCGCTTCAGCCATCGCCGGCCGCCGCGCTCGCGTGCGATCAGCGCGTCCATGCGCCCGTCGACGCGCAGCGCCGCTTCCCAATCGGAATAGCGGTTGTGCCGGTCGAACCATGCCGCCAGCGGCTTGTCGTCGGCGTGCCGCAGCGGAGCACGCAGCCGGCCCACCGTGCCGTCGATCTCCGGCTGATAGTGGCCCTCCACCTCCCACATGCGCGCGACGTCCAGGTCCGGCACGATCGGAAAGCGCGCCCGGCGGCGGTCGAACAGCACCAGCTTGCGGTTGCACGCGCCGAAACGCAGCTCCCGGCCCAGGAATACCGGCCGGCCGTCCACATAGTAGCCGGCGTGCCGCCGCCCCTCGGCCATCAGCGCGGCGATCTCCGCCACCAGAGCGTCGCTCAGCCGCTCGTCGGCGTCGACGAACAGCACCCAGTCCCCGGTGAACGGCAGGTGGTCGAGGCACCACTGCTTCTTCTTCGGATAGCCGCCGTCCCAGCGGAACGGCACCACCGTGGCGCCGTGCGCGGCGGCGATCTCCGCCGTGCCGTCGGTGCTGCCGGAGTCCACGACGAACACCTGCGCGAAGGCCCCCAGCGGCGCCAGGCAGGCCGGCAGGTTCACCGCCTCGTCGCGGGTCATGACGATCACCGAAACCGGGATCACCACCGCCCCCGGTCGCGCAGCCAGACACGCAGGTTGACCAGCAGCATGCCCAATGCGGTGCCAGCGATCAGCCCCAGCGGCAGGATGACCTTCGGTTCCGGCCAATCCGGCAGGCGCGCGGCTGCCGGCGGCTCGATGGGATCGGCGGCGAAGGGCAGATCGACTTCGATCAGCATGGCCACGCGCTCCTGCTCCGCCAGAAGCTCGGTCAGCGTGCGCCGGTGCTCGGCCATGCTGACCCGGGCGAGCTGGGCGCGGACGTAGGCGATCTGCGCCGCACTCCGCCGCGCCGCTTCGGCGCGCAGGTGCGCGTCCGTGGCCGCCGCCAGCCGCCCCAGCAGGTCCAGTGCGAAGGCGCGCTCGGCATGGCGGACCGCGATGCGCCGCATCGGCCCGGTGCCGACGGTCGCCACCGACACATGGTCGCGCAACCGCCGCGCGGCCTCGACGGCGTCTGGCTCCACCCAATCCTCGCGCCCGGCCAGCGCCAGCAGCTGGCGCTTCGCCCCCGCCGCCAGCCCCGGCGGCGGCCGCCACTCCCCGGCCGCCGCGTCCCAGCGTTCCGGGAACAGGCGGCGCAGCAGGTCCGGGTCACCGATCAGCCGCGCCGCGACCGGTGCCGAGCCCAGCAACTCCAGGAAGCGCGCGAAGTCCGACAACGTCTCGTCGCCGGCACCGTGCTCGGCCATGCCCGCAGCCACTTCCGGTCCGGCGGTGGGCACCCGCGGGCCCATGCCGGCAAAGCCGGTGCGGGCGGTCGGGCCCACCACCATGCTTGCCGTGAACTCCGCCGGCACCACCCGCAGGCCGAGGACGGCGACGACCAGCCCCGTCAGCGCGCACGCGGCGATCACCCGCCATCCGGCCAGCAGCACCTCGGCCGGCCCCCGTACGGCCAAACGGTCGAGCGGCAACGGTGTCTGCCCGCCGTCAGCCATGCGACCGCCCCGGCACCGGGGCGGCGTACACGGTGTGTGGCGCCGGTCGCCGCAACGCCGCCGCCGCGGCCAGGAAGCGTTCCCCCGCCACGTCGGCGCTCCACAGCGCCGAGGCGGCAAGCGCACGCGCGCCCTCGGCCGCGCAGCGCTGCGGATCGGCGGCGTAACCGCGAATGGCCGCGGCCAGCCCGGCCCCGTCGCGCGGGTCAAGCACCGCGCCGCAGCCGTGCTCCGTCAGGCACCGCGCCGCCTCGCTCCCGCCGGGGCCGAGGAACAGGCAGGGTCGCCCGGCCGCCAGGGTTCCCGCGACCTTGCAGGGAACCAGCATCCCTTCGGCCTCCACGGCCATGCTGGCAAGGTGCAGGTCGGCCGCGGCCAGCGTCTCGTTCAGCCGCCCGGCCGGCTGGAACGGCAGCAGCCGCACGTTGGCGAGCCCGCGCTCCCGCACCGTGCGCGCCACCGCCTGCCGGCCGCGCCCCTCGCCGACCAGAAGGAAGTCCACCTCAGGCAGGCTCGCGGCGGCCTCCAGAACGCCATCCATCGGGTGCGCCAGCCCCATGTTGCCGGCGTAGGCGACGGTGAATCGCTCCCCCAAGCCAAGTTCCCGGCGCAGCGGGTTGCCGTCGCGGGGCGCGGGGCGGATGCCAGGGTCGGCCCAGTTCGGCACGACCGACAGCCGTTCCCGCGCCACGCCCATTCCCGCCAGCCGCTCGGCCATGCAGCGGCCGATCGCCACCACGCGGCCGTGCCGCCGCAGCGCCCAGCCCACCGCCGCCTCCAGCCAACCGGCCAACGGTGCGGGCAGCCGCAGGCCCAGCACCGGCAGCAGCGCCGGATACAGATCATGGCACCAGTGCAGCGCCGCCCCGTGCCGTGCCGCCAGCAGCGGTCCCACAAGCGCCAGAAAAGGCGGGTCGGTCATGGTCACCACCACATCGTGGCGCGGCAGCGTCAGCCCGCGCACCACCAGCCGCGCCAGCGCCGCCAGATAGCCGCGCGCCCACGGGCGGTCCCCGCCGGTTCCGGTGCGCACCACGCGCACGCCGCGCCAGTCGATCGCCTCCCCGGCGCCGTCGGCCAGCACCGTCACCCGCCAGCCGGCCGCCGCCGCATGCTCGGCAAGGTCGGCCAGCACGCGGCCGGTGGCGCCGTGGCTCGGCGGGAACACGCGGTTGATGAACAGGATGGATGGCTGCTCCGGCACGGCCCCTCCGCGTGATGAGTTGCACTCAATAGTATGCAGCACCCCCATCACGAGAGCAACAGCCGCCCTCTACCCTGTATCCGAGGGTTTCCCCTCCCCCATGTCCGCCGCCAACACCAGCAGCGTCAGCAGAAGGCCGCAGTCCAGGTATTTGAAACTGGTGTGCAGGCCCAGAGCCATTGCCAGCGGTGGCAGCACCGCCCAGGCCAGCAGCGGGTTCCCGCGCAGAAGGGCCAGCGCCGCCGGCACCAACCCCATCAGGTAGGCCAGCAACGCCGCGAAGCCCAGCAATCCCGCCTTCATCAGCGCGTAGCTGAGCAGGGTGTGCGTGTATGACACGCGCCAGCCGCCCACCGCCGGGTTGGCGATCAGCGCGCCCCAACCGTCCCCGATCAGCAGCGACAGGGGCGAGCCGCCGACCTGCTCCAGCACCGCCATCGCCTCCTCGACCCGTGCGTTGGCACCGGTCAGCCGGCTCTTCTCCGCCACCAGATGCACGGCGCCCGACAGCGAGCCATCCGGCAGTGGCAGCAGCAGCACCGCCGCCATGCCCGCGCACCCCAGCACCAGCCACGGCCGCCGGCGCAGCCACCATGCGCCCATCGCGGCGAAGGCCAGCACCGCCAACCCCAGCGCCATGCGGTGCACCGCACCGGCCAGGGCCCCCAGGCACAACGCCGCCGGCACTAGGAGCAGCATGGCCAAGCCCCACCGCCACACCCCGCCCCGCGCCGCCAGCCCCAGCGCCGCCGCCGGCAGGGCGATGCCGGCGAACAGCACGGACGGCGCGTTCAGGAAATATCGTGCCCCGTCCGTCATGGCCCGCGTCCCCACGGCCCCAAATCCCCAATCGACCTGCCGCCACCAGCGCAGCGCGAACAGCACACCCGCCAGCGCCAGCGCGGCGGCCAGCGCCGTCACCGCGCGCGGCCCGGCCCGCCGCAGCACTGGCACCAGCAAGACCGGCAGGAACAGGTAGAACAGCGGCACCACGTCGCGCAGCACGTCCGCGGGCGCGGCCCCCAGCGCCAGCCCGCGCGCCAGCGGTGGCCATAGCAGCGCCGCCAGCGCCAGCGCCGCCACCGTTTCCCAGGGCCGTGTGTCCGGCCGGTGCAGGACCTGCCCCGACACCACCGCCCACGGACGGGCGACGCCGGCCGTCGCGGCCAGCAGGGCGGCGATCGTCACCTCCACGACGCGCACCTCCGGCGGCGCCGGCCAGCTCAGGAAGCCGTACAAGACCACCGCCGCCGCCAGCGCATGCACACGCAGCACCGCCACCCCCGCGAGAAATTCCCCCGGAAACCCTAGCAAGTGCCGGTGGCCGTTGGAACCCGTCCGGGGTTAATCTCGCGCGCGAAGGAGGCCCGCATGCCGCGAACCGTCGAACAGATAGCCCTGCCCGTCGCCCGCCTGGGCACCCGGCGGGCGCTGGGGGTGCACCGCTTTGGCACGCCCGGTGCCCGGCCGAAGGCCTACATCCAGGCGGCGCTGCACGCCGACGAAACGCCGGGCATGCTGGTTGCCCACCATCTCCTGCGCCGGCTCGACCACGCGCCGGTGGTGGGTGAGGTGATCGTCGTGCCGGTCGCCAACCCCATTGGCTTGGCGCAGGTCGTGGCCGGAACGCACGTCGGTCGCTACGGCCTCGACGGCAACGGCAACTTCAACCGCGGATTCCCCAACCTCGTGCCGTACGCGGAGACGCTTCTGCGCGACCGGCTCGGCGCCGACGCCGCCGCCAACGTGCCGCTCGTCCGCAAGGCCCTGCGCGCCGCCCATGCGGAGCATCGCCCGACGGGCGAAGTGGGCGCGTTGCGCCACGCCCTGCTCGGCTTGGCGCTCGATGCCGACCTCGTCCTTGACCTGCACTGCGACAACGAATCGGTAATGCATCTTTACACCGGCGACGCGCTGTGGCCGGAAGCCGCCGGCCTTGCCGCCGAACTGGGGTGCCGCGCCGCGCTGCTGGCCCGCGAATCGGGAGGGCACCCGTTCGACGAGGCGTGCTCCGCCCCCTGGTGGCTGCTGGCCGAACGCCTGGGCGACGCCACGCCGATCCCGCCAGCCTGTCTTGCCGCCACCGTCGAACTGCGCGGCAAGGCCGATGTCGACGATGCCCAGGCCGCCGCCGACGCCGAGGCGCTGCTGCGCGTCCTGATCCGGCGTGGCGTCGTGGCCGGCGATGCCGGGCCGCTGCCAGCCCTGCAATGCGAGGCCACGCCGCTGGCCGGGCTCGACCGGCTCACGGCACCGGTCTCCGGCGTGCTCGTCTTCCACTGCCAGGTGGGCGACCACGTGCGGACGGGCAGGGTCGTCGCCGACATCGTGGACCCCACCGCCACCACCCCCGCCGCCGCGCGCACCCCGGTCACGGCGGCCACGGACGGGCTGCTGATGGCCCGCTCAAACCAGCGCTTCGTCGGATTGGGCGACCTCGTCGCGTCGATCGCCGGTGTCACGCCCCTGCCGGAGCGCGGCCACGGCCTGCTGTTCGACTAGGGCGGGCGTCAGGCGTCGCGCAGTTCGGCGCGTTCCAGGCGGTAGAACAGGCCCTCGTCGGGCTTGATCCGCAGCGTGCCGGCCACCACCACGGGTTCGCGGGTCGCGCGCACCGGGCTGCGGACATGCACGTGCAGCATGGTGGCCGGGACAGGGTTTTCGCACGCGGCGCAGCCCACCGGGTTGGCCGCCAGGATGAAGCGGCTGTGCTCGATCCCCCCGGACAGCGGGATCATGAAGCCGCACAGCGCCACAGCCTTCCCGTCCAGTCCCTTCACCCTGGCCGGGAACTCGGGCCCGGAGACGGGGCCATTCAGGCGCACCAGGGCGAGATCGCGCCACAGCGCGGTGGAGTCGCCCATGGGCAGATGAAATCGAGAAAGCGGGTGCGTCGGCTCCGCCGATCCGGACGACCACACGGTCCATCCGGCAACCGGCGCCAACGCCAGCGGCAACAGCACCTGTCGGCGCGTCCTCATGGCGTTCCTCCCCTCAAGGTCGAGCGTCATGCCGTCCGGCGACGGTTCTTGATTTGCGCGAATTGTTCCCAATCGCCAAGCCCGCGTCAACCTCGCAATAAATATCCCCCGCACGGCGAGATCCTCCCCGTCCGGACGGGGAGATCCGGCCCCCGCAACGAAAAGCACGAACACGGCCATGGGCGACGGCGTGGCGAGCGTCCATATTCATGCCCTCGCCAGCCATCAGGGATTCGAACACCGCATGCACCGCGCGTTTTCGCAGAAGCCGGCCCACCTCCGCCTGTCCGAGGACCAGACGACGGAACTCGCGGACATGTTCCGCCTGATGAGCGACCCCAGCCGGCTGCGCATCATCCTCGCCTGCCTGGAAACGCCCACTTCGGTGGGCGACATGGCGTCGGCGCTCGGACTGTCGCCGTCGCTGGTCAGCCATCACCTGCGCCTGCTGCGCGCCGGGCGCCTGATCCAGGCTGAACGGCGCGGCAACCGCGTCTTCTACCTGATCACCGACGAGCACATCCGCCGCGTGCTGTCCGACATGGTCGACCACGTAGCCGAAAGTGAAGACGTCGACGGTGAGGACGGCGACGGTGAAGTGGCCCAACCGTAGGCAGGTGCTTCATAAATCCGCAAAGTGGTTTGACGCCTAAGGGAAGTCGGCGCATATTTGCTGCGTTGCGGCATACGCGCGTGCGCTGAATCCCTGATCGGACCCATGGATACCTTTCGCTTTCAGCCGGGTGAAACGCCGGTTCTGCTCAGCATCCCGCACGTCGGCACGGCGATCCCGCCCGACATCGCGGGAACCATGACCGACGCCGCGCTCGCGGTGCCGGACACCGACTGGCACGTCGACCGCCTCTACCATTTCGCCCCGGCGCTGGGCATTGGCTTCATGAAGGCGACGCTGTCGCGCTACGTGGTCGACCTCAACCGCGACCCGGCGGGAACCGCGCTGTATCAGGGTGCCGACAACACCGAGCTGTGCCCGCTCACCACCTTCGACCGCGAGCCCGTCTACAAGCCCGGCCAGGAGCCGGACGCCGCCGAAGTGCAGCGCCGCGTGGACCTGTACTGGCGCCCCTACCACGAGCAACTCCGCACCGAACTGGAGGCGCTGCGCGACCGTTTCGGCGTCGCCGTGCTGTTCGAGGCGCACTCGATCCGTTCCGAGGTGCCGCGCTTCTTCCCAGGCCGCCTCACCGATTTCAACGTCGGCACCGCCGATGGTGCGAGCGCCGCGCCAACCCTGCCGTCGCGCCTGATGAACGTGCTGAGCGTCACCGACAAGTTCACGTCCGTGCTGAACGGGCGCTTCAAGGGCGGCTACATCACCCGTGCGTACGGCCGCCCGGCCGACGGCATCCATGCCGTGCAGCTCGAACTCACGCAGAGCACCTACATGGACGAGGCGCCGCCCTTCCGCTTCCGCGACGACCTCGCGATGCAGGTGCGGCCGACCATCGAACGGCTGATGAGCCTGATCGTCGAATGGGCCTGGGAAAACGCCAAGACGCGCCGCCGCGCGGCCTATTTGTAAGGCCGCGCCTTCCCCGTCAATATTCCCGGTCCGGGCGGTCCGCGTGGTCGCCCAGGCTCATGATTCCCACTCCCATGGCGACGCTGCCGAAGGTGATGCAGACCGAGCCGAAGAAGAGATAGAGCCCAACCACCACGCTGTCGGAGCCGAGCAGCAGCGTACCCATCCCGCCGACGTCGAACCACAGCATCGCCGTGCAGAACACGATGCCGGCGATGACGCCGGCGGCAAGGTGCTTGCCCAGGAACAGCAGGGCCGGGCGGTGGTAGGGCTGTGGCTTGTGCGTCATGCCCAGCACATGGAGCGCGGGTACGGCACCGTCAACCGTTCAGGCCCGACGCGCGACCGTTTGTCGCCGGTAGACCCACACCGATGCCGGCGGCAGGTTGCGGGCGATCCAGCGGTAACGCCGCGCCACGAGCCCCAGACGGCGCAGCAACACGGGGTTAAGCGGCGAGAACGGGCCGTAGGTCAGCTGCACGAACACGCCGTCCGGCCCCATGGCCTGGAAGGCTCCGGCGGCGATGCGGAACTGGGTCGCCACCGACAGCGCCATCAGCGGCAGGCCCGACACCACGGCGTCGCAGCCGTGCCAGCCCTGCTGCGCGGCGAGGCGCCGAAGCTGGCGGGCGTCGCCCTGCACCACCTTCACGCCCGGATAGCGGCCGTGCAGGTGCTTGGCGAAGATCTCGTCGAGTTCGACCAGCAGCAGGTCCTCGCGCCCCACGCCGGCGGCGAGCAGCGCCGTGGTGATCGGCCCGGTGCCCGGCCCCAGTTCGATGACGCGGCGGCCGCGCGCGGCGCCCGCGGCTTCGGCCATGGTCCGGCACAGCAGCGCCCCGCTCGGCGTGACCGACGCCACCTTGAGCGGCGCCTGGACCCAGCGCTCCACGAAGAGCTTGCGTTCCGCAAATGCCATTCCCGATCTCCCGACGCGCCATCTGGCCGGTCTTCCGGCTTGGCCCCTGTTGTGCCCGCCCCGGAGGATTTGCGCAACCGCTAGCAACGCCGGCCACGTCTGTAAAATCAGCCGAACCAGACGCCTCGCACGTACGGGGCGAGTTGCGTGTCCTGCATGATGATGTGGTGGACCAGCCAATCGGCGGTGAACGTGTAGATTTTTTCCCCGTTGGCGTGGGTCGGATCGCGCGCGAATGTCTCGGACAGCGCGCTGATGGCGCGCACGGCCTCGCGGTGCTGGCGCTTGTGGTCCTCCAGCTTGGGATAGTGAACCACTTCCATGATCTTCTCCTCACGCGCGAAATGCTCCTTGGTGTACTCCAGGAGCTTCATCAGCGTCTTCGCCACGCGCGTCGGCAGGTAGACCCGCGCCGTAAGGCACTCGTCGAGCTGGTTCAGATACTCGATCAGGTGTTTATGGTCTTCGTCGATGGACGGCTGCCCGATGCTGAGCTGCCGCCTCCACGCTATCGCACCCATGGACCCTCCGGCTTTTCCGCCCCAGGCATGGCATCCGGCGCAAGCGCGCGCAGGGGGCCGGCTTGCCGGACGGGCCGGCGCGCATCTCGGCCATGCTCGATCAAAACCAGCGACGCGATCTCCGAACTTCGTCGGCAACGCCCCCAACGACCGTTCGCCGTTCCAGCATTTTCCATGGTCGCCGAAGACACTCGCCGCATTGCGCGCCATCCAGGTTCAACCCGGTTGCCGTCTTTCTTTCACGGACACCAGCAGGCACAATTATGCGATCTTCGATCGAAAACAAGAATACTGGCACTGGCCGGAAGGCAATTTGACGCACCCGCGGCCGACGTGCACAACAAAAAGCGGTGAAAGCGAAACGGGCGGCGCCGTCACCGGCCGCCGCCCGCCGAACAGGGTCGCTCCGGCTGGTCGTCAGCCGACGATCGAATAACCGCAATCCACGTAGGTCGTCGCCCCGGTGATGCCCTTGGCGCCGTCGGTGGCGAGGAAGGCGGTGGTGTAGCCGACCTCGTCGATGGTGACGAGGCGCTGTTCCGGCGCGCGGTCGGCGGCCTTGGCCATCAGCTCGTCGAAGTGCGCGATGCCCGACGCGGCGCGGGTCTTGATCGGGCCCGGCGAGATGGCGTGCACGCGGATGCCCTTCGGCCCCAGCTCGGCCGCCAGATAACGCACGCTGGCCTCCAGCGCCGCCTTCACCGGCCCCATGACGCCGTAGTTCTCGATCACCCGCTGCGAGCCGAAGTAGGACATGGTGAACAGCGAACCGCCATCGGTCATCAGCGGCTCGGCATAGCGGGCCATGCGCAGGAAGGAGTGGCAGGACACGTCCATCGCCATCGAAAAGCCCTCGCGCGAGCAGTCCACCACGCGACCGTGCAGGTCCTCGCGCGGGGCGAAGGCGATGGAGTGCAGCGCGAAGTCAAGCTTGCCCCACTTCTGTGCGATCTTCTCGAACATGGCCTTCAGTTGTCCCTCGCCGGTAACGTCGACCGGCTCGAAGATCTCCGCTTCCACCTCGCGGGCCAACGGCTCGACGTAGGTTTTCGACTTCTCATTCAGGTAGCTGATGGCAAGATCAGCGCCGAGCGCGCGGAACGCCTTGGCGCAGCCCCAGGCGATGGACTGGTCGTTGGCGATGCCTAGAATGAGGCCCTTCTTGCCCGCAAGGCTGGCGGCGGCCGGGATCATCGTGGACATGGATGCCTTCCGTGTTCGGGATTGGACGGTGCGGAGCGACCGGCAGCGCCGCATCGGGTCCTGCGGACGCGACACGGCTTTCCGGCCTTTTGTTTGCTGCGGCGCAGCATAATGCGGTCGGGCGTTTTGTGCAACTTTTGACAAGTGTCATTAAACAGTCATTATTGCGATAGTGGCTGCGCTGTTCTTGCTGATCAACACGGGTTCACGGCGGGTGTTGCACTGCAAAGCAAAGGCCCCCTCCCCCGGCGGGGGAAGGGGGCCTTTGGTCGGCCCGCGGCAGCGCCGGTCAGACGGCGCCCGGCGTAAACGACGGAGGGTCGCTGGCCGGGAAGGATTCCTCGGAAGCCTCGTCGACCTTGTCCTCGGCATCGCCTTCGTAGATGTCGCCGGGGTTGCGGGCGAACCGGTTCCGGCCCTCGCTCACGTCCTGATTGGGAATCGCGGCATAGTCGCGCCGCCCCCAATCTTCCATCAATCCGTACATCGGGCAATAGCCGGTGAGACCGCGCGCCACCAGGGCGCCGCCCGCCAGCGCCATCACCGCCCCGGCGGCGTTCGGCCGGCGCACGCCCATCACGGCGAGCACGCCGCCGCCGATGAGCGACAGCAGCCGCTCGGTGTGGCCAACGTTGATCATGCGGTCCGGATCATCGGTGTGGCTGCTCTGCGCCATGGCTCGCCTCCTCGAATGCCTTCTTCGTCGTCTACTGGGACGTCCCCTGGGACGTCCGGGCGCCATCGTCGGCGGGTGCGGACTGGCTGCTGCCGCTGGCCGGATCGGGTTGCGTCTGCCCGGCGCGCGCCTGCGCCAGATCCTGGTTCAGCCGCTGCACCTCCTGCGACAGGCGCTGCACCTCCTGCTGCAGGCGCGCGGTATCGGCGTTCTGCATCGCCTGCCCTTGCGTCTCGGCGGCATAGGCGGCGGCCCCCTGCACCCAGTAGGGAGGCACGCCGTAGTAGGTGTGGACGGCCACCGCCCATTGCCGGTCGGACATGTTCGGGCGGTTGTCGCGGCTGAACTGCGGCGCTGCGGTCAGCCGGTCGCGCGTGGCATTCAGCACCAGCCCCTGCCCGTCCGGGGCGGGCTGGAATGCCGCCCACGGCACCGGCACGTGCCGCTCGCCCATGCCGAGGAAGCCGCCCATTTCGACGACGGCGTAAGCGATGCGCCCGGTGTTGGGATCCACGATCACCTCGTCGATCTCGCCCACCTTCTCGCCTTGGGCGCTTTGCAGGGCGATCTTGTCCAGGTCGTCGACCGGCAGCACCTGCGGACGTTCGATGTTGCGGATCAGCGCCTGCGCATCACGCACCACGGCCAGACAGCCTTCGGAGTTGCCGGCCTGCTGCAGCCGCTCGGCGGCTTGGCGCATGCCACGCAGGGCGCCGCGCTCGGATTCGGTCAGCGCCGGTCCAGGCACGCCGCCGGCCTCCAGCGCCGCCGTCCGCTGATCGAGTGTGCGCAGCGGCTCCGCGCAGGGCTGCTGGGCCAGGGCCGACGCTGACAGCGCCAGCACGGCCGCAAACGACAGAAGAGCAAACGACAGAAGAAATGTCCTCGACCGCATCGGCCTTGCCCTCCGGCTCTCATGGTCCGTGCGTCATGAACAGCACGGCCAAGCCGGCGGTTCCCAGCCGCCGGGGCACCCAGGCGAAAGGCTCAGTCCGTGATGGCCCGGAACGGCGTCGGGTGCCCGAAGAAGCGGCTGGCGAGTTCGCTCACCCGCCGTGCGTCGCCGGAGGTGAAGAAGACGGGGGCGACCGGCTCCGGTTCCGGCGGCTGCGCGTATTCGGGATGGCGCTCCAGGTAATGCTCCAGCGAGCGCGCGGTCAGCGCCGGT
The DNA here is from genome assembly GCA_035629155.1 of Azospirillum sp. Classification (GTDB taxonomy): domain Bacteria; phylum Pseudomonadota; class Alphaproteobacteria; order Azospirillales; family Azospirillaceae; genus Azospirillum. The sequence continues at coordinate 45,512 of DASPIO010000329.1, forward strand.
TGCGAAAGCACCTCCACCCCGTCCGGCAGCGCCTGCGCGAACAGGTGCGCGACCAGCGGGTAATGCGTGCACCCCAGCACCACGGAATCGAGCCGCTGCCCGCCGAGTTGCCGAAGCAGCGCCTCCACATAGGCGCGCACCGCCGGGCGGATGGTGTCGTCGGGCGCCCCCTCCTCGATCAGCGGGACGAGGTCCGGGCAGGCCTGCTGGACGACGGTGACGTCCGGCGCCCGTTTGCCGATCTCGCGCGGGAAGGAGCCGGACTGCACGGTCGGCACGGTGGCGAATACGCCCACGGTGCGCGGCTCTGGCAGGCGGTCGGCGGGCGGGGCCTCCACCATCCAGGGCACGCGGGTGATCGCCTCGACCACCGGCACCAGCACACCCAGCACGTTGCGGCCGGGATAGGCCTCCTTCAGCCACGTCTGCTGCAACCGCCGCAACGCCACGGCGGCGGCCGTGTTGCAGGCCAGCACGACCAGCCCGCAGCCCCGCGCGAACAGCCGCTCCACCCCGCGTACGGTCAGCGCGTAGATTTCCTCGTCGCTGCGCCGGCCGTAGGGGGCGGCGGCATGGTCGCCAAGATACGCGAACCGCCGGCCGGGGGCCGCATCCACGAGGGTCCGCAACACCGTCAGCCCACCATGCCCGGAATCGAAGACGCCGATCACCGAAGAAGTCCTCTGGAACAGGATACCCGCCCGACCTTCGCCGAAAGCCGGCCGGCGCGGGTGTGAGAAGATGCGAAACGTGGGCTAAGCCAAGCGCGCCTCGCCGTCAACCCATCCCGTCCCAGGCGAATCCGTGCCGCCGCTCAGGCGCTCTTCGTCTCGAACTCCGCCGGCATGGTGATCTCGATCATCTCCAGGTCGTCGGAGTGCGCGAGTTCCACGTGCCTGATCCCCGGCGGCTGGTGCACGCAGGACCCGGCGCGCAGCATCACCTCCCCCTGCCCCTCGTAGGCGAACTTCACCCAGCCCTTCAGCACGTAGACCAGTTGGAACTCCAGCGCGTGCGTGTGCCAGCCGCCGGGCGCCGACTCGCCGGGACGGGCGCGGATGACGTGCGCGGCGACCTTGCCGCCCGTCGCCGCGCGGATGCCCAGATCGCGGTATTCGAAAAAGGGGCGCAGCCCGTCGTGCCGGAACGGCGAATCGTCGGCGTGGCTGACCGAGAACGTCATCTCGCCCATAAAAGGTCCTCCCTGGTCCGTTCTTGCTTGAGCGGACCAGGGTAGCACCGGACGGATCGTCAGGCGACTGCGCGTTCCGCCGCCAGTTCCACGGCCAGTTCCGCCGCCGCCTGCCGGCCGCGGTCGAAGGCCACCAGGTTGGCGGGCAGCAGCTTCGGCTTGCGAGCAAAGCGCGCCTCGACGCGCTGGCGCAGCCGGTCGGCGCCCAGCGGCAGCAGGTCGGACACCGCCCCCAGCATGACCGTGTTGGTCAGCCGCACGTCCGCCACTTCCCGCGCGATGCCGGACGCGTCCAGCGACAGCACGCGGATCGGCAGGGCGCGCATCGACGCCAGCGGGTCGTCCGGATAGCGGAACAGGCCCGAGGAGACCACCGGCGGGATGGCGCGCAGCGTGTTGACCACCGCCATGGCGCCGGGCCGCAGGTGCGAGGCCCAGCGCAGCGCCTCCGCCGGTTCGAAGGCCAGCAGCAGGTCGGCCTCGCCCGGCGCGATGGCCGGGGCCAGCACCTTCGGCCCGAAGCGCAGGTGCGAGGTGACGGAGCCGCCGCGCTGCGCCATGCCCGCCACTTCCGTCTTCTTGACGTCGAAGCCCAACTCCAGCGCGGCTTCGGCCAGCACCTCGGTGGCGGTCAGCACGCCCTGCCCACCGATGCCCACCACGAGGACGTTGGTGACCGTGTCGCTCATTGCAGCATCTCCGAAAGCTTGGCCGGCACGATGGCCTTGGGCGCGCAGGACGCCAGGCACAGGCCGCAGCCGGTGCAGGCGGTGCTGTCGATGGTGACCCAGGCGAGGTCGCGGTGGCGGCCGTTCGCCAGTTCCTTGCGCTCGCGCCGGGTGGTGAGGATGGCCGGGCAGCCGGTCTTCAGGCAGGCCGCGCAGCCGTTGCACACGTCGTCCAGCACCTTCAGCGCCGGCTTCAGCGTCTGCCAGTCGGTCAGCACGCACGGGCGGTCGGTGATGATGACGGACGGCTCCGGCTGCTCGATCTCCTCGGTGATGGCCTTGAACAGCGTCGGCAGTTCGTGCGGATCGACGACGCGGATGCGCTCCGGCCGCACGCCCAACGCCTCGACCAGCTTGCGGAAATCGACACGCGGGGCCTCGTCGCCCTTGATGTCGCGGCCGGTGCCGGGGTGGTCCTGTCCGCCGGTCATGCCGACGGCGCGGTTGTCCAGCAGCAGGACGGTGATGTTCGCCTTGGAATAGACGATGTCCAGCAGGCCCTGCATGCCCATGTGCAGGAAGGTGGAGTCGCCGATGGTGGCGAGGATCGCCTTGCCCTCGTGCGCCGCCGCCTTGGCCTTCGCCATGCCCAGCGCCGTACCCATGGACGCCCCCATGGAGATGCAGGTGTCCAGCGCGCCCCACGGCTGCATGGCGCCCAGCGTGTAGCAGCCGATGTCGCCGGCCACGATGATGTCGTTGCGCAGGCGCGACAGCACGGTGAACGGCGCCAGATGCGGGCAGCCCACGCACATGGTGGGCGGGCGCGGGAACACCTCG
>DASPIO010000330.1:0-61489 GCA_035629155.1 Azospirillum sp.
TGCTGGGCGGTGTTCACCGAGGGGCACGTGACCTTCGACGGCAAGCTGTCGGCCTGCTGCTTCGACCACGACGGCCGCTTCGACATGGGCGACCTGACCACGACCTCCTTCACCGAGGCGTGGCACAGCGACGCCTTCACCGCGCTGCGCGCCGCGCACCTGACGAAGGACGTCGCCGGCACCGTGTGCGAGCGCTGCATCGCCTACCAGCAGGGTTGACAGCGGCGGCGCCTCGCATCAGTCCGCCATGGCGGTGGACGGCCGTTCGGCGATCTGCACCGGAGCGGCCCGCGTCAGCGCCGCGACGTAGGCCCTGGTCGTGCGCGGCAACATCTGGCGCCCGGCCAGGGACGCCTCGTAGCAGCCCGGACCGCAGTTGTAGGCGGCGAAGACGCCGGGCCAGCCGTAGCGGTCGTGCAGTTCCCGCAGGTAGGCGGTGCCCGCCAGGATGTTGTCGCGTGGATCATACGGGTCGCTGCCCAGCCCGTGCTGGTCGCGCAGCGCCCGGTAGGTTCGGCGGTCGACCTGCATGAGGCCGACGGCGCTCTTGTGGCCGGCATCGGCACGGCCGCCGCTCTCCTTGCGGATGACGGCGCGGATCCACAGTTCGGGCACGCCGAAGCGCTGGCTGGCCTCGCGGATCGGCCGCGCCCAGTGGTCGTCCGGCCGTGCGTCGGGCGGGCCGGCCCGGTCGGGGGGAGCCGCGGCGCGGGGCGCCTCGCCGGCCAGGGAAAGCTGCGGGTGAAGGGCCGCGAGCGTGGCCTTCACGGACGAGGGCAGGGGGACGGCGCAGGCGGACAGCGCCAGCGCGGACGCCATGGCGAGGGCAAGCCCCCGCATGCGGAGGATCGTGGACATCGGGGTGTCTGCTGGGTTCGGTTGACCGAGACGCCGCGAAGGACAGGGCTCAGGTCACGAGCGGTTCACCGGCGGCGGCACCCTGTGCTTTGCAAGTGACATGCCAGTAAAAAGCGCGGCGGACATAGAAAAAGAGCGCCGGATTCGGCGCTCTCTCCCAGGGTCGGCAATGGATTCTCGGGCGCGGGAAGGCGTGTGGAGGGTGTGCCGGATTTGGGAAACGTTCCCTTCCGTCACTTCGGCAATGCCGGCCGAGGGCAGCAGGTCGGCGACACGGCGATGTGGCGGGTTTCTCCGTTCAGGCCGGGAAAGCCGGTGAACAGCGCCGCGACGAGGGCGGGTATGACGTCCGGCAACTGCCGGCTGGTTCCTTCGCTGTAGGCCCGACCTTCGAAGAGCTTGACGGGGGCCGCTGCCGGCCGGCGGGCGTCGATGATGTCCAGCTCCAGCCAGCGGGTGAAGACCGTGAAAGCCTGCACGTCGCTGATCGGCGGCACCTCGCAGGCGAACGGGTACGGGACCCGCGCGCAGTTGTAGCGCTGCCAGTAGGCGTCGCGGCCGGGCAGGGGGGTGGTCACCACCTCGGAACGGCCGTTGTCGACGCCCCAGCGGAACTCCACGACAAGATCCGCCGGCTTGCCCGGATCCGGCGCGAGGCGGTAGCCGGCCGACACCATCTGGCTGACCACCGTGCCGGCGTAGGAGTCGAACTCGACGCTGCCCCGCTGATCGCCCTGCGGACGAACGGTGAAGGTCTGCCCCGGCGGCAGTTCCCGGTGGAAACGGGTGACCGTGGCCGGGATGTCCCGCGTGCCGCAGCCGGTGACCGCCAGGGCGAGCAGGAGCAGGAGCGTCTTCTTGATCATGGGAGCCTCGAGGGTGGGAGCGGCCTACCGGCAGTGCGTCTGCGTCGCCGTCGGTGGGGAGCGGCAGAAATCGGCGAAGTCGTTGGAGGGGAGTGGCCGGCTGAAATAATAGCCCTGCCCCTGGTCGCAGCCGTCGAACTGCAGCATGTCCAGATGGGCGTAGCTTTCGATGCCCTCGGCCACGACCTTGAGGCCGAGGTGGTGCGCCATGGTGATGATGGCCCTTGGAATGGCGCTTCCGGTGGCGTTCTGGTCGAGGTCCTTGATGAAGCAGCGGTCGATCTTGACGGTGCTTACCGGCAGGCGCTGCACGTAGCTTAACGAGGAATAGCCGGTGCCGAAGTCGTCGATGGCCAGCGACATGCCCATTTCGGTCAGCGCGCGCATGGTGCGGATCGACTGGTCGCTGTCTTCGACGGCGACGCTCTCGGTCAGCTCCAGTTCCAGATGATGCGGGGCCAGGCCGGTGCGCTCCAGGGCTCGCTGCACCAGCTTGTCGAAGAGGTCGCTGCGGAACTGCCGGGCCGAGATGTTGACCGCCACCTGCAGCGGCGGCAACCCCTCGCGCAGCCAGGCCTGCGTTTGCGCGCAGGCGGTTTCCAGCACCCAGGCGCCGATCGGCACGATGAGGCCGCATTCCTCGGCGACGAGGATGAACTGGTCCGGCGGGATCAGCCCGCGTTGCGGATGCTCCCAACGGACCAGTGCCTCCATGCCGACGACGGACATGGTTTCCAGGTCGATCTTCGGTTGGTAGTGCAGGCGCAGCTCGTTCCGCTCCAGCGCGTGGTGCAGGTCGGATTCGATCGAGAAGTGGGCGCGGCGCTGCCGGTCCAGCCGGTCGGTGAACAGCCGGATGGTGTTGCGGCCGGCCTGCTTGGCCTCGTGAAGCGCGCAGCCGGCGGTCTTGAGCAGGGTCTCGGCGTCGTCGTCGCCCTGGGTGTGGCTGATGCCCATGCTGGCGGTGACGAAGATCTCGTGGCCGCCGGCGCGGATCGGACGGGCCAGCGCGTCCAGGATCGTGCGCGTCAGCGTCCGCAGTCTGCCCGGGTCCCCGGCATCCGGGATGAACAGGGCGAACTCGTCGCCGACGATCCGGGCGGCGATCCCGTCGGCCGGCAGGGCTTCGCGAATCCGGAGCGAGACCTCGTGCAGGATCTCGTCGCCGATGCCCAGGCCGAGGGTGTCGTTGATCTTGCGGAAGCGGTCGAGGCCGACGATGGCGACCGCCGGGGTGTGGCCGGCCCGGCAGGCCTGCGCCACCGCGCCGTCCAGCATGTCGGCGAAGCGGCTGCCGTTCGGCAGCCCGGTCAGCGCGTCGTGGGTCCAGCGATGGACCATGCAGGAGGTCTGATCGGAAGCGCCGAGGTCGCCGTAGACGGCCGCGTAGTTGGAGAAGCAGCCCTCCGCGTTGCGGATGCCGGTGATGGTGACCCAGGACAGGAAGATCTCGCCGCTCTTCTTGCGGTCCCACATTTCGCCCTGCCAGATGCCCGACGTCTCCAAGGCTCGCCACATGGCGCCGTAGAAGGCGTGGTCGTGCCGGCCGGAATGCAGCATGCGCGTGTTGCGGCCGACGATCTCCTGCGCGGCGTAGCCGGTCAGCCGGGTGAACGCCGGATTCACCGACACGACGCGTCCCATGGCGTCGGTGATCAGGATCGGCTCCAGGGTGGCCTCGAAGACCTTTCCGACGAGCGCCTCGCGTTCGCGCGCGAGGGCGAGGGCGGCGTCCTTCTCCTGGAGCAGGGTTCCCAATTCCGCGGCGTAGCCATGCTCGACGGTGGCGAGAATGTCGGTGAAGGACAGGAGCCCGGCCAGTTCCCCGGACGGGCCGGTCACGCCGAGATGGCGGATCCGCTTTTCGGCCATCAATGACCGGGCGCTGAACAGGCTGCGATCGGAGCCGATGCACAGGAGCGGCCGCGATGCGACGGCCCCCACCGGAGCTTGGCCGACCGACCGGCTGAGGTGATGCACGATGTCGCGTTCGGTGAGGATGCCGTGCTCGCCGACACCATAGTCGACCACCAGGGCGTCGAGCCGGTGTTTGCGCATCAGGCGGGCCGCCTCGGTGACGTCGGTGGCGCTGCTCACCGCCGTCCAGTCCCGCGTCAGCGCCGCCTGCACGCTGCGCAGCGACAGGTAATGCTGAATCCCCTGATTGAGGACGACGTCGCTCTGCGTCAGCACGCCCGTGGCCTGCCCCGCGGCATCGACGACGACCAGGTGGCGCAGGCCTTCGGTGCGGAACCGCACGGCGGCCTCGCCCAAGGTGGCGCTGCCGCGGATGGTCTTCACCGGGCGGCGCATGACGCCGGCGACGGGCATCGCGAGCATGGTTTCGTCGGTGACGTCGATGTCGAGGGCGTCGCGCTCGGTCCAGATGCCGGCGACGGTGCCGTGCTTCATCACGATGATGCAGCTGCTGCGTTCGGCGGTCATGCGCCTGGCCGCTTCCGGCACCGGCGTGTCGGGTTCGCACGACAGGATGCGGCCGTGGATGATCCGTTCGATGGCGATGTCCGGGCGGTGCACCTTCGTCTCCCCAGCGGGACGGATCATCGGATCCAGATTGTCATTGCCCCTTCCGATGCAACTGCCGGGCCAGGGACGGCCGCCGCAGCCTTCTCCGGGGCTCGCCACGGACGGCGGGGAGGCGGTTCGCCGATCGCGCCGGGTTCTCCCGATTCCGGGAGGGGGCTTCCCGCTTCCTAGACGATCCGCCCGTGCGGACCCGCCGAAACCGCGGGTTCCAAAGCTTTTCTGAATTGGCACGGGGCATGCAAACCACCAGGGCGTAAAGACAAGCGCAAGACATCAAAGATGAGACGCCTTGGAGGAGCCAGTGTCATGAGACGCCAATCAATCACTCGTGCAGCCTCGCTGGTCGTGGCGACGTTCACGCTGTTCGCTGGACTGATGGCGGTGAACACCAGCTCCGCCAGTGCTCAGACGTTTACGGGCATCCGTAACACGAAGCACAATCTGTCGAGCATGACCATTACCAACGACACGCGCAACAACGCGTCGAATACCGTTGGTGAAGTCTGCGTGTTCTGCCACACGCCGCACGGTTCATCGACGACAGCGGCGGCGCCCCTGTGGAACCGCAAGATCGACGCATCCAAGCAGTACGACCTGTACAAGGGCAACGGGGCCTTCGACGGGGCCAGCACCATCGGCTTCATCGCGTCCTCCGTGTCGCTCGCCTGCCTGAGCTGTCATGACGGCACGCAAGCCATGGACACGGTGCTGAACGCGCCGGGTTCGGGCAAGTACGACGCCGGCGGCTTCGCCATCAACGGCGGCTGGAAGTCGCCGTCGGGCTCCGGCGCGCAGTCGGGCGGCATGCTGACCGGCGTGGCCAACCTGGGCGGCGCCAACGGCAAGGACCTGACCAACGACCACCCGGTCGGCATGGAATACGCAAAGTGGGCGGGGGCCACCCGCACCCTCGACGCGGACTTCAAGGAAGCCGTGCGGCTCGGAACCAAGGACATCTGGTACGTCGAGTCCGGCAAGGGCGACGCCAACACCCGCGACAAGAAGGACATGTGGCTCTACACGCGCGACAGCACGAATTCGACCCTCACCGCGGCGACGCCGTACGTCGAGTGCGCCAGCTGTCACGATCCGCATGAAGAGACGTCGACCTTCCTGCGCATTCCGAACACCAACAGCGACGTGTGCCTGACCTGCCACACCAAGTAGCGCGCAGCGTGAAGTCCGGCCGGGCGTCCTCGACGCCCGGTCCGGTCTTGAAAGGATCTATCATGAAGCTCGATCTGCTTCTGGCAGCGTGGCTCGCCTCTTCGGCGCTCCTGCTGCCATTCGTCGTTCAGGCCCAGGAAATCGAGCGGCCGGGCGCCGCCGTCGTGGCGAAGATCAACGACCAGCCCATCACCTGGACGGATCTGGAAACCGCCCTGGCGCGCGCCTCGCGGCAGACGTTCTACCATGGGTCCGTCAGCCCGGAACGTGTGGCCGAACTGCGCAGGAAGGTGCTCGACGACATGATCGTCGAGCAGCTCCTGCTGTCCGAGGCCAAGCGGCGCGGCATCGCGCCGGACGACGCCATGGTCGAAGAGCGCATCGCCAAGTACGAGGCGCAGTACAAGGACAGCCAGCAGTGGCCGGCCCTGCGCGAGCAGGTGCTGCCCGAACTGCGCGCGCGCATGCGCGAGAACAGCCAGCGCAGCCGCCTGGAGGCGGAGGTGCGCAACGTTTCGCCGCCGACCGACGCGCAGCTCGAAGCCTTCTACAAGGAGAATCTCCCGCTGTTCACGGAGCCGGCGCGCAGCCGGGTTTCCATGATCCTGCTCACGGTCGATCCCGGGGCGCCGCAGGCCACCTGGGACGCGGCCAAGCAGGAGGCCGAACGCATCCGTGACCGCATCCTCAAGGGCGCGAGCTTCGCCGACCTCGCCAAGATGCATTCGAACGACCAGTCGTCGGCGCAGGGCGGCGACATGGGATACCTGCATCGCGGCATGCTGGCCCGCGACGCGCAGGATCCGGTCGACCAGCTCGAGGTGGGCCAGCTCTCCGAACCCATCCTGCTGCTTCAGGGCTATGGGCTGTTCCAGCTCACCGACCGTCTGGCCGAGCGCCGGCGGTCGCTCGAAGACGTGCGTGAGCGGGCCGTCGAGCTGTACCGCCGCAACACCGGCGAGAAGCGTTGGGCCGATACCACCGTCAGCCTGCGGCGGAAGGCCAGGATCTGGATCGATGACGCGTTGAGGCAAAAGCCGTCCGCCGCCAGCAACTGAGCGGCGGGCCCGCGCTGGGGGCTTCCGCCATGCGCCCTCTCATCCACACCATCGCTGCTGTTCTGACCGCCCTGACTGCCGGTGCCGCGGTCGCGGAGGAGGAGACGGATTTCAACCTGGATCTGCCGCCGCTCGACTGGAACGGGGCGGTCACCTACAGCCTGACCCAGGGCCGCCCTCCCGGCGGCGGCGGCAGCGCCCGAAGCCAGGGCGTGACGACCACCCTGCAAGGCTCCACGTACATCTACGCGCCCTGGCTGGTGGGGGTGACCGGCAACGTCAATCTCACCAAGGGCATCGACAGCCCCTCGGCCGGCGGCGGGTCCAACACGCTCGGCGTGACCGGCGGCATGACCATCGGCATCCTGCCGCGCAGCCAATACCCGATCGAGATCTCGTACAGCCGGTTCGACAGCTCCGTTTCCGTCGGCGAGGAACTGTCGGAGACGTCGGGCGATACGCTGCGTCTGCAGTCGCGCGTGTTCCTCTCCGAAAAGCTGCGGGTCTCCAGCAACCTGACGGCAGCCAGCACGCGCTCCGACGACGGGTTCGTCGAGAGCTACAAGGAAGCCGACGTCAGCGTGAACAAGGTGTTCACCAAAGACGACATCAACCTGCGCGTGACGTACCGCGACCGCGAGTTCACCCGGCCGGACGGCAGCGCGGAAAACGGCAAGGCGGCGGGGCTGACGTGGCGCTGGCGCTCGCAGCCGTTCCTCGACGTCACGACCGACAGCGTCACCAGCATCCATCACAGCACCCTTCAGTCCAGCCGCTACGACGAGCGGAACCTGGTCATGCAGGGCGTGTCGACGGCGCTCTGGCGTCCGAAGGAACTGCCCGACCTCACGGTGCACGGCGCGCTGCGCACCTACAGCCAGAACGGAACGCTGCAGGCCGGCGAGGCGGCGACGCGCTTGCAGAGCGCCTACCAGACGGCCTTCGCCGACCTGACGGCCAGTTATCTGGTGGCGCCGCGCCTCGTCGCCACCTTCGGCTTCGACGGCGGCTACGAGGACCTGAAGCAGAAGATGCAGCAGACCGTCGCGGGCGCGCCGAAGCGGTCGTCGCTGCGGTTCGGAAGCCGCAGCGGCCTGAACTACACGTCCGTGTCCGAGCCGTTGCTTGGCTTCGACTGGAACTGGTCGTCGTCCGCCAGCGCCAACGCCCGCACCGGCACCCTGGGGTTTCAGCATTCGGAATCGATCGGCTTCAGCCACTCCGCCCACCGTCAGTTGGAGCTGCCGTTCTTCGAGCAGGCGTTCTCACTGAGCGTCAGCCAGGGCCTCGGCACGTCCTATTCGGATGTCGGCTATGGCCTGAGCCTCAACCATTCGCTCAGCCTCGGGCGCTCGATGCGCGACGGGAAGGACTGGGACTACATCCAGGCGTCGATCACCGACACCCGCTCGTTCGGGACGCGGGCCAACGAAGGGCAGCTGCTGCACTTCCAGTTCACCCGCGGCTACGATCCCGACCGCTTCACCACCGTGAGCGGCAGCGTCACCTACCAGATCGCCCGGCTGCAGTCCTCGACCGGGGAAGCCATCAACTCCGACTCCGTCAGCGGCAACGTCTCGTTCCGGCAGTTCAACCTGTTCGGCATCGAGCGGCTGTCGTTCACCTCGGACCTGGCGCTCAGCCCGCCGTCGTTCTTCAAGAGCGAGCGCTCTTATTATTCCTATTATTCGCGCGAACAGGAACAGGAGCAGAAGTTCGGCAGCCAGCGCTGGACCAACCGGCTCGACTACGTGATCGGCAAGCTGCGCACCAGCCTGATCGGCCGCATCACGAACACGCCCGCCGGGTTGGGCGAGAGCGCCGTTCTCCAGATTTCGAGAGCCTTCTGAGGGCGTTCCCATTTCTGGCAACGCCGCACCCCCCGCAAACGGGCCGCACGGTGGCGAATCAACGGCTTCGCCGATCTCCGGGAAACCGGCTCACCTCTTGCATTCACCTCCGTCCGGGGCGCGATCGCCCGTTCGCCCAGGAGTTCGTGATGCTTAGAAGGTTCTTTACCAAATGGTACGTCTCGGCCGCGTTGCTGGTGATGGCGGTCGCAGGCGTCCTGACCTTGGCCTCGGTCAATGAAGCGAAGGCCGAATACGGCGATGTGGTCATCAACAACTATTCGGATGCCGCGGGCATGCGCCCGGCGGTGTTTCCGCACTGGTTCCACCGCATCCGCTTCCGCTGCAAGGTGTGCCACGGCGACCTTGGCTTCCAGTTCAAGGCCGGCGGCAACGACATCACCATGCTGAAGATCTTCGACGGCCAGTTCTGCGGCGCCTGCCACAACGGGCAGATCGCGTGGTCGGTGGAGAACTGCACCCTGTGCCATTCCGGCAAACCCAACACGCCGACGAAGGTGCACAACAGCACCATCGACCGGCTGGTGACACCGCCCAGCAAGGCCGGCCAGACCCCGGTGTCGGCAGAGCCGGCGGGAGGCAAGAAATGATCGCTTTCCGCAGGTCCCGCCTCGGCATCATCGCCGCGGCCTTCATGCTGAGCCTTGCCGCGGGAACGCTGCCGGCCGGCGCCCAGGACACCGCTGCCGCCGGCGTGGCCGGCGCCAACAAGTTCAACCGTCTGATGAAGACGGCGATCGAGAGCAACGCGCCGCCGATGAGCGACGGCATCCACGATGCCGGGAACGCCGGCACGGCCGCGCTGCAGCCGCCCAAGGAAGCCTTCGGCGAGCTGCCGAAGGGCAACTCGGGCAACAAGGTGGACTGGGTCAAGGCGCTGCGCAGCGGCGTCGTCTTCCCGCGCGTCGACAAGGAAGGCACCAAGGCGCCCAAGCAGACCATGGACATGGACATCATCCGCGAGGTGAAGGGGTCCATGCCGGACGTCGTCTATCCGCATCTGGCGCACACCGAATGGCTGGACTGCGCGCAGTGCCATCCGAAGGTCTTCGTGCCCAAGAAGGGCGGCAACCCGATCAGCATGGCCGCCATCCTGATGGGCCAGTACTGCGGCGTCTGCCACGGCAAGGTGGCGTTCCCGGTTTCGGAATGCTCCAAGTGCCACTCCAAGCCGAAGAACGGGATGAAGCCGGCCTCCGCGCCGCCCGCTCCGCCGGCGCCGGCCGCTACCGTCACCCCGGCGGCGGTCACGGTCCCGCCCGCCCCGCCGGCCCCGGCCGCCGCGCCGCCCGCCAACCTGTCCAAGGACGCGCTGATGACCAAGGGCAAGGCCGTCTACCTGGACAACTGCGCCGGCTGTCACGGCGAGAACGGCGAGGGCCAGCCCGGCACCTTCCCGGCGCTCAAGGGCAGCAAGGTGGTGCGCGGTGCGATTCCCAACCACGTGAAGACCGTCCTGCAAGGCGTGCCGAACACGGCCATGCCGGCGTGGGCCGAGTCCCTGTCGGACGACGACATCGCCGCCGTCATCACCTTCAAACGCAACTCGTGGGGCAACAACACCGGCGACGTGGTGCAGCCCGCCACGGTCAAGGCCGCGCGCTGAGTGGAGAAGAAGAAATGAACGTGATCGTGAGATTGGGCAGCGCGCTGGCCGCCGCCTTCGTGGCCCTGACCCTGGTGTGCGCGCAGCCGATGGCGGCGCAGGACAAGCGGGTTCCCGTGACACCGTCCAACACGGAGCAAAAGGCCAAGTTCGTCGGCAACCTGGTCACCCAGTCGGTGGCCAGCCGGACCATCGAGAGCAGCAACGACGCCGAGGCGAGGAAGGCCCTGCAGACCGCCCGCGCCCTCGTCGAGCAGGCCCGGCAGGACATCGCCGGCAGCCGCTGGGAGGCGGCCGACAGCAAGCTCAACCAGGCGGTGGAGAACGTGATGACCCACTCCCGCCGGCTGTCCGAGGGGACGGTCAAGGCGGGCCGGGCGCAGGAGGTCTACCAGAGCCGCGTGGCGTCGGTGAGGGCGATGATGGACGCCTACACCCGCGTCGCCGAGGAGAAGCATCAGGCTGGTCGCGCCATCGACCGCAAGCAGGCCATCCAGCAGATCCTCAATGAGGCGGAAGCCATGGCCGCCAAGGGGAACCACGAGGGCGCCCTGGTGGTGGTCGAGCGGGCCTACACCTCGGTCACCAAGGAGGTCGCCGCGCTGCGCGAGGGCGACAAGCTGACCAAGACGCTGAAGTTCGACTCGCCGGCGGACGAATACGTCTACGAGATCGACCGCAACGACAGCCACTTCTTCCTGCTCAAGCTGACGATCGCGGAGAAGAACCCCGACCCGATGATCCTCAAACAGGTCGAGGACATGCGGGGCAAGGCGCAGGCAATCCGCACCGATGCCGAAGCCAGGGCCAAGAAGAACGATCACAAAAAGGCCATCGATCAGCTCGGCGATTCGACCGCTATTCTGATCAAGGCCCTGCGTATGGCAGGGGCGTACATCCCCGGCTGATCATTGATGTCTGCCGTTGGGTTTTCGCTGGGGCTCAACCCAACCTACGGCGAACCCAACGGCCGGACTTCCGCGAACGGACTCCGGCTGAGAGGCAACATGCGCCGGCACCTCACCATCGTCGCCGTCCTCGGCGCCGCCCTCCTGTGGGGGGTGGCCAGCGCGCCCGCGGGCGATGCCGGCGGCGCGCATCCGCCGCTCGGCACCGAGGGGCTGTACGACCCGACCAACCCGTCGCTCTCCGTGCTCCAGCAGCCGGCCGAGGCGCTGGCGCCGCTGCCGCCCGCGCTGGCCGGGAACCACGTCAACTGGGTCGAGGCGCTGAACCGCGGCCTGATCAACCCGCGCAAGGGCGTCACCCCCGACGCGGGCATGAACGCGGTCGACATGAACGTGCTGATGACCCGCACGGCGTCGATGCCCAACGTCAAGTTCCCGCACCGCGAACACACGCAGTGGCTGGCCTGCACCAATTGCCACCCCGCCATCTTCCTGCCGAAGAAGGGCGGCAACCCGACCAACATGCACGCCATCCTCAAGGGCGAGTTTTGCGGCGTCTGCCACGGCAAGGTGGCGTTCCCGCTGACCGACTGCTTCCGCTGCCACAACACGCCCCAGGACCCGCGGAGGCTGAGGTGAACCGTCTGGCCGTCCGCCTCGCCGCCCTGCTCGCGGTCGCCGCGCTGGCCGCCTGCGCCGCCCGTCCGGGCGCGGAGAGCGGCTCGCGGGACGAGCGCTTCTACTCCTTCGAACAGGCGGGCGGCGCCGGCCGCCGCCTGATCCCCACGACCACGCTGGACGGCCACATGGCCCGTTCGGCTGGCGCAGCGGCCTCGGTGCTGCAGGTGCTGACGGGTTCCAACCCCGCCACGGCGCTGGTCCGCATGCCCACCGCCGTGGCGGCGAGCGAGCACGGCGTCTTCATCCTCGACGAGACGACGCACGCGCTGTACCGCTTCCGCTGGACGGCCGAAGGACGGGCCGACGGCACGCCGGGCGGGGAGTTCAAGCAACTGCGCACGCTCACGGACCTGGAGGAGCCGACCGACCTGCACGTCAGCAACGACGGCGACGTCTTCGTGTCCGACGGGGCCGGCCGGAAGGTGGTGCAGTACAACAAGGACGCCGACCAGATCCGCGTCTTCACCGACACCGACAACCTCAACCGGCCGGTGGCCGTCACCACCGACAAGCGCGGCCTGCGGGTCTTCGTGGCCGACGGGCTGTTCGACCGCGTGGTGGCCTTCAACCGTGCCGGCATCTCGCTGTACGGTATCGGCGCGCGCGGGGACGAGGAGGGGGGCCTGCGCAACGTCCGCGACATGGTCCAGGGGCCGGACGGCCTGCTCTACGTGGTCGACGGCATCCATCGGCGGATCTCCGTCTTCGGCCTCGACGGATCCTACCTCTCGACGTTCGGCCAGGACACCTTCACCGACCCCGGCGGCATCGCCGTGGACGAGGAGGGGCGGGTGTACCTGGCCGACGGCTTCAACCACCAGATCGTCATCTTCTCCGGCGGCCGCGTGGTCGAGGTGTACGGCAAGCCGGGCGCCGGCCCCGGCGAGTTCCACAGTCCGGGCAGCCTGGCCTACCACCAGGGCCGACTGTACGTGGTCGATCGCCGGAACGCCCGCATCCAGGTGTTTCGCGTCGTGCCGGAAAAGGACGCGCGCGAGCGCCGTTCGGCGGGGGCGGCGCCATGAGACGGGTGCTGGCCGCCGCCGCGCTGACGCTGGCCCTGGCCGGCTGCGCGGCACCCGGCGTGGCGCCGGTGCTCGACCCCGGCGCGGCCGCGCGCATCTGGCCGTCACCACCGGAGAAGGCGCGCTACGCCTACGCCGCCACGCTGGTCGGCGAGAAGGACTTCGAAGGAAAGGGCGGCGGCAGCCGTGCCGCGGCGCTGCGCGTCGCCGAGTTCATCACCGGCGCCCTGTTCGGCCAGGCGGCGCCGGTCGAGCTGCAGCGTCCCGTGACCGGCATCGTCGACCCGGCCGGCCGCGTGCTGGTGGTCGACATGGGGCAGCAGGCGGTCATGGTGTTCGACATGCCGGCCAAGCGGCTGCTGCGGTGGGCCCACGCCAGCGCCGAGCGCGACTTTTCCGCGCCGTCCGGCATCGCGCTGGACGGCAAGGGCGGCTATTACGTCACCGACACCGACCTCGGCATGGTGGTCCACCTCGACGGCGAGGGGCGCCCCATCGGCGGCTTCGGCCGGCAGGAGCTGACCCGCCCGACCGGCATCGCCCGCGATCCCAGGAGCGGGCGCGTCTACGTCGCCGACACGGCGCGCCACAAGGTGCTGATGTTCGGACCCGACGGCCGGCTGATCGACACCATCGGCGCGCGCGGGCACGGCTCGTACGAGTTCAACTTCCCCACCCACCTGACCGTCGCCGGCGACCGGCTGTACGTCGCCGACACGCTGAACTTCCGCATCCAGGTCTTCACGCTGGAGGGCGACGGGCGCCTCGCCTTCGGCCAGATCGGCCTGCAGGTCGGCAGCATGACGCGCCCGAAGGGCGTCGCGGTGGGCGGCGACGGCCGCGTCTACGTCGTGGAATCCTACTTCGACCACCTCCTCGTCTTCGACCCGGACGGGCGCTTCCTGCTGCCCATCGGCGGCACGGGCACCGACGAGGGGCGGTTCTACCTGCCGGCCGGCGTGTGGACCGACGCCGAAGGGCGCGTCTACGTGGCCGACATGTTCAACGGCCGCGTCTCGGTGTTCAAGGAACTGACACGGGGGACGGACTGATGGGTTCGGCGGTCCCGGCGCGGCCTGCGATGGCGGCGGCACCGCACCGCACCGCCGGGCGCGTCCTGGTGGCGGCGGCATCCCTGTGGTGGACGCTCGTCTGGATGGCGGCGGCGGGGCTGATCCTCGCGGCCGGCCTGGCCCTGGACGCGCCGGTGGGCGCGTGGCTGGCGCTGCCGTGCTTCGGGCTGTGCGTGAACCTCGCGGCGGCGCTGGGGGTGAACGAGCGGCTGCGCCGCCAGCCCGGACTCCTGGTGTTCCACGTCGGGCTGGCCGTGCTGGCGCTGCTCGCCGCCGCCGGGCGGCTGACGGCGCTCAACGGCACCGTCGAGGTGACGCAGGGCACCCCCTTCGAGGCGGGGCACGTGGAAGGGCGGGCGGCGCCGTTGCATCCCTGGCGGCTCGACCGCGTCGGCTTCGTGCAGGGGCCGTTCAGCATCGGCTACGACCCCGGCATGCTGCGCCGCCACACCCGCAGCACCGTGCATGTGCCGGTGGCCGACGGCGGCTGGGAATCGGTCGAGATCGGCGACGACCGGCCGCTCAAGATGTTCGGCTACCGCTTCTACACTTCGCCCAACAAGGGCTATGCCGTGGTGCTGACGCACATCGCGGCCGACGGTGCCAGCCGCACCGGCGCGGTGCACCTGCCCTCATACCCGTTGAACGAGCACCGGCAGGCGAACCGCTGGCCGATGCCGGGCGGGCCGGTCGTCGACCTGTGGCTGCATATGCCCGAGCCGGTGCTGGACGAGAACGCGGCCTGGAGCTTCCGCCTGCCCGAGGAGGCGACGCTGGTCGTCGAAGCCGGCGGCGCCCGGCACGAACTGAAGCCCGGCCAGGAGGTGCCCATCGGCGCCGCGCGCCTGCGTTACGACGAACTGCGGGCTTGGATGGGCTACACGGTCTTCTACGACCCGACCCTGCCGTGGCTCGCCGCCGCCGCGCTGGTGGCGAGCGCCGGGCTGGGCTGGCACGCGGTCGGCAAGATCCGCGCGGTTTCGGGGGATGGCGATGCTTGAGACCTACAGCCTCTTTGCCGGGCTCGGCCTCTATGCCGCGGCGACGCTCGCGGCGCTGGTGAACGCCGCGCGCCGGCGTCCGGGAACGGGCGTGGTCCTGCTGCTGGTCGCCGCGGCGCTCTCTGTGCACGCGGTGTCCATCGGGCTGCGTTGGCAGCGGCTCGACCATGGACCGTACGTCGACATGTTCGAGGTGCTGTCCAGCAACGTCTGGAGCCTGCACGCGGCCGTGCTGGCCGGCGTTCTCCTGCTGCCGCGGCTGCGCGCGCTGCTGCCGGCGGTGCTGCCGGTGCTGCAGATCCTGGTGGCGTGGCTGGTCACGCTGGAGGTGCGCGACACCGTGTTCCCGGTCACCTACGACACCGTCTGGCTGCCGGTGCACGTGCTGCTGGGCAAGGCGTTCCTTGGCATCACCGTGTTGTCCGTCGGCGGCAGCGTGGTCATCCTGTGGCGCCGCTGCGTGGCGCCGGCCGGTTTCGCGGCGCTGCCCTCGACCAAGCTGCTCGACGAGATCAACTTCCGCCTGCTGCTGCTGGCGTTCGTCTTCGAATGCCTGATGCTGCTGGCGGGGGCCGTGTGGGCGCAGGATGCCTGGGGGCGCTACTGGGACTGGGACCCGCTCGAGACCTGGTCGTTCCTGACCTGGCTGGCGCTGGCCGGCTACCTGCACCTGCGGGTCACGGTGCGGCCGCCGCCGGAGGCGTCGGCCCTGGCCATCCTCGCCATCTTCGTCATCGCGTTCGGCACGTTCTTCGGCATGCCGTTCGTGTCGACGGCTCCGCACAAGGGCATGATATGAGGACCGTGTTCCACCCCGTCCGGGTGCTGACCGGGGTGATCGCCGCCGTCGCCGTGGTGGGCGCCGCCATCGCCGTGCTGCCGGCGGGCGACCGCGGCGTCGCCGTGCAGCCGCCCTCCGCCCCGCCGGCCGCCACGGCTGCGGCGGCCGGCGGGGCGGAGGGCGACCCCGTTTTCCACGAGTACTTCACCAGCGGCGTGGAATACCTGCGCCAGGGCCGCCCGCACGAGGCCCTGGTCAGTTTCAACGCCGCCACCTATCTGCGCCCGCACATCGCCGACACGTTCATCAACATCGGCTACGCGCACGTGGCGCTGGGCAAGCCCACGGAAGCCGCCATGGCGTTCGAGCACGCGCTCACGCTCAATCCGGCCAAGGCCAACGCCTACTACGGCCTCGCCATGGCGCTGGAGGCTCTGCAGCGGCTGGAGGAGGCGCTCGGCGCGATGCGCACCTTCGAGCACCTGCTCCCCACGGACGAGACCAAGTTCCGCAGGCTGGCGACGGCCGCCATCTGGGAATGGGAACACGAGCTGCGCGAACGGCGCGCCCGCACCGCCGACGGCAAGGGAGATCCGCATGGGCATCCGCCCGCATCACCACGATAGCATGCGCCGCCGGCACGTTCTGGGTGGGCTGGCCGCCGGGGCGGCACTGCTGATCGCCGGCTGCGGCGAGGAGCCCGCGCCCGGCGCCGTTACGCTGCCGCCCGGCCTGCGGCTGGCCCGGCTGTTCGAGGATGGCGAGGACCGCCTGTCGGACTTCGCCGGCCGGCCGCTGGTCATCAATTTCTGGGCGACGTGGTGCGCCCCGTGCCGGGCCGAGATGCCGTCGCTGGAACGGCTGTCGGTCCGGCTGGCGGCGCGCGGCGTCCTGCTCATCGGGGCGTCGGTCGACGCGAACCCGTTTCCGGTGCGTGAGTACCTGCGTGAGCGCGGCCTGACCTTCGCCCGTCATTTCGATGCCGGGCGCGACGCGGCGCGGCAACTGGGCATCGCGGAATACCCGACCACGCTGATCCTCGATGCCGCCGGCCGCCTGAAAAGCCGCATGATCGGCGCCGCCGATTGGGAGGATCCGGCCCTGGTGGCCACGCTCGGCCGCATGCTTGGGGTGCGGCTGGCCGCGTGACCGGAGCGCGTCAGCAGCAGGCCCGGGAGTAACCCGACGCCGCCTCGTCGGGGATCCGGCCCAGAATGCGGACGGCATCGACGCGGTTGCGGGCGCCGATCTTGCGGAAGACGTTCGACAGGTGGGATTTCACGGTCACGAGGCTGATCTGGAGGGTGTTGGCGATCACCTTGTTCGGCATGCCTTCGCGCATCAGGCGCAGGATCTCCCGCTCGCGCGCGGTCAGCAACTGCTGGGCGGCGGTGTCCGGCATGGGTCCGTGGCCGCACACCTGCGAGTTGGCGTCGGCCGGCATGGAGAGCACGGCCGCCGGGACGTACGCGTCGCCGTTCGCCACCAGTTGCACCGCCGTCTTCACGGCGTTGGCGCTCATCTGCTTTGTCAGGTAGCCCGAGGCGCCGGATCTCATGATGTCCAGGATGAAGGAACGGTGCAGCGCCGGACCGAGGACGACGATCCTGGTATCCGGGCCGTGCTGCTTCAGGTCTGCGACGACGTCGGGAAAGCGCACCCCCGGCATGCAGAAGTCGACGATCGCCAATCCCACGCCCGGTGCACCCTGCATCGCCGCCCGCAGGTCGCTCAGCGACGACGTCTCGACCAGGGCGCCGTCCAGGCACAGCGGCGAGAGATAGGGGCGGAGACCATCCATAAGCAGCTTGTGATGCGTTGCCAGGGCAATGTGCATGGGAAACCGTCCAGTAAAGGTCATCAACGGGAAAGGCGCGCTGGGCACCGTGCACAGCATGGGCGGTTTGCTGTGTTTCTAATGCGCAAAAATTTACGGCCGCTGAATAAGATATCAGAACATTGATCACAAGCACAATGCAGAAGGTCGGGCAAGGCCAATAACTCTGTGGAAGAGTTTTCTCTTTTATGGGAATGGAGTTGAGGTTTTCTTTTGTTTGGGACTGGGCAAGGTCCGCCGTCGGAAATTGCCGGTGCGGCATATAAGGTTTCTATAATTCTCCGGGGTGTGCGGCGGGTCGCCGATTTGTCGCATGGCAGTCATTCGCCGGATCGGGCAATAATTGCTGATTGTGGCGCGTGCGTTCTTGGAATTATTGACCGGCTTTTCATGTGGAAAGCAGATTTGCGGTGTTGAAAACGTCAGAATCTGCCGCGACTTCGGCGAGGAGTGTTTCCCCGGACCCTCTCGCTCCGGCGCGGCTTCTGCGTGCCTTCATCGTGCTGCTGGTGAGCATGGGGGTTGTGATCGCCGTGCTGGTCGCGGGCGGGGTCTACGCCATCTACCGCGCCGAAATGATCCGCGACGCCGAGGTGCTGGCGACCAGCCTGAGCCAGGCGCTGATCGGTCAGGAGCGCGACGTGCTGCTGAAGCGGCCGCAGCCGGGCACCGCGACGATCGGTCTGGCCGACGAGCATTTCGAAGCGTTCGACCGCCGTCTCCGCCGCACGCTGCAGCCGTTCGGCATCTACAAGATCAAGCTCTACGACGCCGAAGCCCGCATCGTGTACAGCACCGACGTGGGTCTGATCGGCCGGTCCGACCCGGACAACGCGACGCTCCGTTCGGTGCTGGCCAGTGGCCATACGGTGTCGCTCATCAAGCGCAAGGGGCAGGTGCAGGACCTCGGAGGGGGCGTGCGCTTCGACATCGACGTGGTCGAGACATACGTCGCGGTCCGCAACGACAGCCGGGTGATCGGCTCCTTCGAGCTTTACCTCGACCTTGGGCGCCACTCCGCGGATCTCGGCCGCAAGCTCATCGAATCGCTGGGCGTGGTATACCTCGTCATCGCCGCGGCCCTTGCCGTCCTGTACGCCTGCGTTCGCCACGGCGCCGTACGGTACGCGGCGGCGCTGACGGAACTGGCGCGTCGGGAGTCGGTCGATCCGCTGACCGGTGCGCTCCACCACCGCGTTGCCATCGACAAGGCGACGGCCATGGCGGCGGACGGCCCGCTGTGCCTTGGCCTCATCGAGATCGATCAGTTCGCCGCGCTGGTGGATGCGGGTTCCCCGGCCATCCTGGACGATGTCCTGTTCTCCGTGTCGGAGGCGATCCGCGGGCAGCTCGGGGCGGACGATCTGCTCGGCCGGCATCGCGGCGGTACGTTCGTCGGGGTCTTCGGTGGTGCCGAACTGACCGATGCGGTGCTGTTCGGCGAACGCATCCGGCGGGCCGTGGCCGGGCTCGGGCACCCGCTGACGGTCAGCATCGGCATCGCGCAGTGCGCGTCGGACACCGACGTCCCGGCCGCCATCCAGCGCGCCGAGGAGGCTTTGCGCCGGGCCAGGACGGACGGACGCGACTGCGTGCGTGTCGCGGCGTAGGGTCCGTCCCGCCTACGCGGCCTCGGTGATGACGCGCACGCAATCCCGGCCGTCCGCCTTGGCGCGGTAGAGGCCACGGTCGGCGCGGCCGATGGCGGTGAGCACATCCTCGGCCATGCGGTTCCAGGGGGAGATGCCGACGCTGACGGTGACCGGACGATCAAGACCGGCAAGGCCGAAATCCGTGGCGGCGACCGCGCGGCGCAGCCGCTCCGCCACCATGGCCGCCTCGGTCAGGCGGGCGCCGGGAAGCACGACCAGGAACTCCTCGCCGCCGTAGCGGCCGATCAGGTCGCCCTGACGCAGACGGCTGCGCAGCACCGCGGAAACCTTGCGCAGCACCTCGTCTCCCGATGGATGCCCGAGACGGTCGTTGACGGCCTTGAAATGGTCGATGTCGATCATGACCACCGCGCCGCCGGCGCAGGCCTTGGATTGGGCCTGGGCGGATTGGGCCTGGGCGATGACGCTGCGGCGGTTGAGGATGCCGGTCAGCGGGTCGGTGGCGGCGAGGAGGTGCAACTCCTCCATGATGGCGTCCAGGCGCGCGGCGCCGCTGCGCATCGGCCAGTAAAGAGCCGAAAAGGCCGCCGTCAGCACAAGGCCCACGATCATGATCGACAGTGCGAAGACGCGTCCGATCTGGTCGTAGGTCCGGCTGATGTCGAGATAGACCTCGAAGCTGCCGATCGTGCGGCCGGCGACCTGGATCGGCAGATAGGTCTCGACCACGTCGGCGTCGAAGCGAACGCCACCCCCGAGGTCGGCGATCTGGCCCTTCTTGTCGACGGCCGAGTTGATGCGCCCGGCGGACAGGACCTCGCCCAGCTTTGCGTTGCCGGCATCGACGCGCCCGATCAGGGTGGCATCCGTGCTGTAGAGGATGCGCGCGTCCATGTCGTAGATCTTGATCTTGTAGATGCCGAACGGGTGCAGCAGGCGGCGCATCCG
Organism: Azospirillum sp.; assembly: GCA_035629155.1. GTDB lineage: Bacteria > Pseudomonadota > Alphaproteobacteria > Azospirillales > Azospirillaceae > Azospirillum. Next base: position 19,841 of record DASPIO010000330.1, read on the forward strand.
CTGATCGAAGGCCGCCGCGTTCTCGATTGCGAGAGCCACCGAGACGGCACCGCCCGGCGCGCGCTTCAACAGCACGTCGCGTTCCTGCTCCAGGATCGCCTCGGCGACGCTGGTGGCCGTGACCTCGGCGTCGCGGATCATCTCGCCCCGGTACACGTGGTGGATGCCGAGGCCGATCAGTGCGGTGACGACGAGCACGCCCAGGCCGGCCAGCCCGAGGAACACATGCATGATTCCGCTCGGCAGGCGCATGTCGAAGAACCGCCCGATCGGCGCCGTGCCGACATGGCGCAGGCCGGAGAGGCCGGTGTCGCGCGGCTTGGAGGCGATGAGGGACATGGTTCGCACCTGTGCTGCGAAAGGGACCGGCGGCGGCGCCGATGGCTCTGTGCGAACCGTTGGAAGCAAGCGATATGCCAGCGGCCCCGCCTCCGCCGCCGGTATCAGGGTGGCGGGAACTTCGCCACGATCTGGCGCGTCCTGCCGTTCCGCGTCAGGGTGATGGGCAGCCAGGTCCCCGGTGCCTGGCGCTGCACGACGGCCGACACGTCGGCCAGCGTGCGCACCGGCACGCCGGCTGCCCCCACGAGCACGTCGCCCGCCGCGATGCCCGCGGCCGCGGCGATGCTGCCGTCCACGATACGGGCGACGCGCAGGCCCTCCTTCCCCGGTTCCAGCGTGACGCCGAGGCGGGGCTTCGGCGCCGCCTGCTCCTTTTTTGCCTGTGCGGGGTCCATGGCGAACACGGCGTCGGCGAGGGTGCCGTCGAACATGGCGCAACGGCGGGCCCCATCCCACGGCAGCATCACCACGGCGTCCGGCACGCCCAGCGCGTCGAGCTGGTGGGGGATGCCGTAGCGCTTCTCGATGTGCCCATAGCCGACCAGGGCGACCACGGTGCGGCCGGTGGCCCGGCGGGTGTCGGCGATGCGCTCGGCCATGGCGCGGTCCCAGACCGATTGCGCCTCGACGAAGCGGTGGAATTCCGGTGAATCGCGCTCGGGGCCCCGGCGCTTGCCGTCCGGCGTGTCGGATCGCTCCCCGGAACCCTCCTTGTCTCTGGCGTCGTCTCTGGCGTCGTCGTGCATGCCCAAGATGGCGGCGAGGGCATCGACGTAGCCCGCGGGCGGCGGCGCCGGGTCGCCCACGCCGCCGCGTTCCGGCACCGGGACCGCCGCCCACCCCTCGCGCCGGGTCCGGGAGACCAGCGCGCGCTCGACGTTCAGCGCGACCAGCGGCACGCGGTTCATCCGCGCGAAATGGAGGATCGGCAGGTAGAGCTGCGGGTCGACACCCCAGAGCGCGCCCCAGTCGGTGTCGCGCAGCAGGTCCGCCTCGCCGATGGCGCCGGCCGTCCAGCGGTCGAGGACCGGCTGCCTGGAGCGCGGCAGCATTTCCAGGCCGATGGCGATGTCGGGGTTCAGCGCATGGATGCCGATCAGCACCTGCAACTGCCAGCGATGGTGCTCGGCGCTGTCGTGCCGTTCGCCGAGCAGGACGGCCGGCGCGCCCGCCGCGCGACGCAGCAGGGCGGGCGCGGCGGCGGGGCGGCCGCCGGCATCGTACCAGGTGCCGGGCACCGTGCACGCCTCGGACGGCAGAGCGGCATTGGTTGGCGCGGCGTCGGTCACCGGGCCGGCGGCGGCGCAGCCGGCCAGCAGGAGGACGGACAGCAAACGGATGGGCATCGGGCGTCTCCTTCGGAGGCCGTGCCGTTCAGCCGGCCGCGCGGCTCGGCGCGGGCGTGGAGCCCGCTTCCCGTGCGGGAACGGGGTCGTCGGCGGGGAAGACGATCTCGATCCGCGTCCCCCAGGCCGGCCGCGACAACACGCTGATGGCGCCGCCGTACCGGTGTACGATTCCGTGCACGGCCGACAGCCCCAGCCCTTTGCCGTCGCCCACCCGCTTGGTGGTGAAAAAGGGTTCGAAGATGCGCCGGAGGTTTTCCGCGGGGATGCCGCAGCCTGTGTCCTGCACCACCAGACGGACGGCGCGGCCGGGCGGGAGGCGGCCGATGTCGATGCGGTGCGGCTCGTCGGTGGCCTGAAGGTCGCGCTCGTGCTCGACCGCGTAGCCCTCGGCCAGCGCCTCCACGGCCACGCTCAGGGTTCCGCCTGCGCCCATGGCGTCGATGGCGTTGCGGCAGAGCCCGTCGACCACCTTCTCCATCTGCTGGATGTCGGCGCGCACGACGCAGGGGCCGTCGGCGACGCCCGAGCGTACCGTGATGCCGGCCGGCCGCTGTTCCTCCAGCCGCTGCACCACTTCGCGCGCGACCATGTCGAGCGACACCATGCCCGGGGCATCCTCCACGGGTTGGCTGAAGGCCAGCAGGTCGCGGACGATGGCGGCGGCGCGCCAGCCGCCGTCGAGCACCTCGCCGACGCGCTTGTGGGCGGGGCTGCCGGTGTCGATGTCGTAGAGTGCGGCTTCCGCCTGCGCCAGCATCGAGTTGAGGATGTTGTTGAACTCGTGCGCCGCCCCCGCGGCCAGCGTGGCGACCGCTTCCATGCGCTGCGCCTGATGATATTGCTCCTGCAGGACGGCTTGGCGCTGCTCGGCCAGCCGCCGTTCGCTGATGTCGCGGATGATGGCCGTGGAGTAGACCGCCCCGTGCGCGCCCCAGTGGGCGTTGGTGAACTCGATCGGGAATTCGCGGCCGTCCTTGTGCCGGCCGTAGGTGGTGACGATCTGCCCGCAGCTTTGCGGCGTGACCGTGCTGGCGCCCGGCGCGCCGCCGGCGTCGCCGCGGCACATCAGGCAATGGGCGTACTGATGGCGGAACCGCTCGGGCAACAGCAGGTCGATCGGCCGGCCGAGGATCTCCGCCTCCTCGAAGCCGAAGTAGCGTTGGGCGGCGCGGTTCCAGAACACGATACGCCCGTCCTCGTCGGCGGAGGCGATGGCGTCGGTGGCGGACTCGGCCACCCGGCGGAACTGCTCCTCGCGCTCGCGTGCGGTTTGCAGGGCCCGCGTCACTTCACGCTTCAACCGCTCCGGCGAGGCCAGCAGGACGAACATGAGCAGGCCGGTGGCCATGGCGAGCAGCCCGCCGATCATCCAGATCGCCCCCGACGCCCCGCCGGCCGAAGGCCAGCCCTCGCGCGGCATGACGCCGATCTGCCAGTTGCCGCTGGGCAGGCTGACGTCGAGCAGGACGGGATCCCGCTCGAACAGCCCGGCGTCGCCGAAGAAGCTGGCACCGGCTTCGCCCTGGCCGTCCGCGCCGCGCAGCGCCACGTCATAGCCCGCGTCGCCGGGGATCAGGCCGCCCTCGCGCAGCAGCGGTTCGATATCGAGGACGATGGTGGCGAACCCCCAGAAGCGGTCCTCCGGACCGCCCGGCTGGCTGGCCAGGAAAATCGGCAGGCGGGCGATCAGGCCGTTGCCGCCTTGCAGCAGCGCCACCGGGCCGGCCACCACGAAAAGGCGTTGGGCGATGGTCCGGTCGACGGCCGCGCGGCGCGCCGGGTCGGCCCGCAGGTCGTGCCCCAGAACGGCTTCGTTGCTGTGCCGTGGGTAGACGTGGCGGACGATGCCCTGGGGAGCGAGCTGGAGGCTGCGGATGCCATCCACCCCGGTCTGATGGATGGCCTCGGCAAAGGCGGGGAAGTCCTCGTCGAGCGTGTCGAGCTGGCTGCGGGCGAAGGCGGACACGCCGTAGACGAGCCGCAGCCGTTTGTTGAGCGCGCCTTCGAGCTTGGCGCGCAGGACGCTGGCGTAGAGAACGGCCTGGAAGCGGCTTTCCTGCTGGAAGCGCGCGCGCTCGAAGGTGTCGAGAACGCCGACGGTCGCCAGGATTAGCAGCACGGCGGCGACCGAGCCGACGAGCGCCCGCAAAGGCATGCCGGAGGATTTGCGCGCTCCCATGCGACCGGTCTGGATCACCCGTCCCCCCCTCTCATGACCATCAACCCGCGTCGAAACGGACCCCGTCGAAACGGGCGGCATCCGCAAGGATGCCATCCGGACGCGTGTTCGTGCAGGCCGGCTGCTCCGGCCGGACCCGCGGCTTTTCGGCGGGATAGCCGGCCGCGATCCAGCCGGGCAGGCCGGACAACAGCCAGCAGGCCTCGCGATACCCCCAGTCGTGCGCGCGCCGGACGGCCAGCGCGGCGTCGTACGATCCGTATCCGTCGCCGTAGAAGACCAGCGGCGTGTCCTTCCTGGCAATCCGGGCCAGATCGACTTCATGCAGGGAGTCGAGATGGACGTGCAGCGCGCCGGGAATGCGCACCGCCCGCCATTTGGGACGGCAGCGGACGTCGCAGATCAACGCTCCGCGCTCCTTCAGGGCGCATGCAAGCTGGGCATTCACGGCGGTGATGGATTCCAGGACCCTCGACGACGCCATCGACATACCATCCCGCTGCCCGCCGGCAAGCTGCAAAAGCGGTTCGAGCGGCAAGAGAATTCTCAGCATGTTGCACCCCTCCATCGACGCCGCCCGCAACGGCATCGTCCTGGAATCGGGATAAGCAAGCGCTGTGCCTGCGGCCGGCCGTTGATTGTCCTCGCATTTTCCGGCGTGCGTCCGGATTTCCGGCGCAGCGGCGGGAAAGCGTTCCAACTCCGGGAAGGGCCATTCCAGCATTTGACGCCTCATGTCCATGGGACGGAAAGCATCGGCAGCCTTCACCCCGCGCGCTCGACGAGAACGGGAGCATCCTCGCGGAACTCCCGACGCCACTTGGCACGGCGGGCGCCGAGTTCTTCCCAGTCCGTCGGTGCCGGCACGGCCTCGAAGCGTCCGGCGCCCTGGTCGCCGGGCGGCACGTGGCGGCTGATCCTCATCAGCCGGGATTCCGGCACGAAGGTCAGCATGTGATCGACGAGCAACTGGTCGGTCACGTCCGAGCCCGCCACATGGTACGCGAGCACCGAGTCCGAGACCTGGCAGCCCAGCGCATAGCCGGTCGCCTGCGCCGTGCCGCGCATGGCGCGGAACTCGTAAAGGCTGCAGCGGCGCTCCGGCTCGCCGCGCAGGAAGGTCCGCTCGAACACCCAGCCGTTGGGGGCCGCGTGGCGCAGCGTGGCGAACTCGCCGTCGCGGCCGCGCGGCGAGCGCGCGAGGCGCAGCAGCGTCGCCATGTCCGTGGCCGACAGCCCGTCGAAGACCGTGCGGGCGATAACCGGCCCGAAGGCGACGCCGATCTCTCCCATGCGGCCCCACTCCTCGTAGCCGGGGTGCGTCTCGACGGCGGGCAGCCCGTCGGCCGACGCCCCCGGCGGGCGTCCGCCCGCGTCCGGGGTGCCGGAGGTGGTGGCGCAGCCCGCCAACAGCAGGACGGCGAGCGGCAACGTCCGCAGGAAGGGCAACGTCCGCAGGAACGTGGGCATCGTGCGCATGATGGTCACTCGGGTGGATTCGTGACGTGCCGGAGCGTGCCCGGCCGCGAATGTCCTGCAACGCACATGCCGCGGCGCGGTGCGGCTTCCCGTGACTCTTCTTTGATGCGGCTTCCTTGATGCGGGGGGTGCCGTCGCGCTTCATGGCACGGGCATTGCTTAAGCTGGGGTGGAAATGCGGACTCCGTTCGCCCGGGTCAGGAGGCCAATGATGAGCGGTCAGGTCACGTGGAACCCGGACATGAGTGTCGGCCAGGAACGGCTGGACCGCGACCACCGGGGGATCATCAAGGCACTCAATGACCTCGCGGCGGTGCGCGCGGGTGAAGAGGACAAGGTCCAGCCGATCCTGAACCGGCTTCTCAAGTACACGGTCTCGCATTTCACCCGCGAAGAAGCCTACATGAGTGAGATTGGCTACTCCGCGCTGCGGGAGCATGAGGAAAAGCACGACGTGTTCGTGCAGAAGCTGCAGTTCTTCGTCAATGAATACCGGGAGGGCCGGCGGCAGATGCTCGCCTTGGAAATGGCTGGGTTCCTGCGTGACTGGCTGTTCGAGCACATCATGACCGAAGACAAGGCCTATGCGGCCGAGGCGGTGTCCCATGGACGACCAGGTCAATAGGGTCAATTTCGAGGACTTGATCCGCCGGCAAATCAAGGGCGGCGGCACGACGGCGTTCGACCGCCTGCACGTGATCAGCCTCGATCAGGTGGCGAGCGCGTTCGGCGCGGAATGGCCGCGCATCCGCGAGCGGGCCATGGCCATCGCCGAACGGGTGCTTCAGCAGAACCTGACGTTGCGCGACGGCTTCCTTGTGCAGGACGACCGGTTCTTCGTCATCTTCGCCGGCATGTCGATGCAGGAGGCGACGATCAAGGCGGCCCACGTGGCGCGCCGTATCCGCGAGAAGCTGGTCGGTGCGCAAGGGGCGGCGATGGGGGCCATCGACATCGCCGCATCGGTGGTGGACGTCCGCAACCTCGGTGCCGACGCCGCGGTCACGCCCGCCGACCGTGGCGCCACGCGGCACGGGCTGCGCGCAGCGTCCGTCGCGCACACCCACGCCGAGCGGCACGACGACACAATGGTCCGGCGGATCCTGGAGTCCATCGACATGGCCTTCGTGCCGGTGTGGTCTCTGCAAAGCCAACAGGTGTTCGGCTGCCGCCTCTACCCGTCGCGGGCCGTGCGCGGCAAGGTCGTCTCGGGCGAGGCGATCCTCATCGAGCGTGCCTACGACCCGATGGTCGCGCACCTCGACACCTTCATGCTGCGCGCCGCCGTCGATCTGATCGAGCGCAAGCAGCACAGCGACGTCCAGCTCGTCGTCCCCGTTCACATGGGCACCTTCCTCAACGAAGGGCGGCGTGACTTCGAGCAGTACGCGGCCACCCTGGCCTGCGATCCGTATCGCCAGACCATCATCTACGAACTGATCGGCGTGAACGACGACACCTCGCGCGCCGTGCTGGAGAACGCGCTGCGGCTCCTCGCCCCGTCGTCGCGGTTCATCATCATCCGCTGCGAGACCGAGGCGTCGAACATCGAGTATGTGAAGGATTTCGGCGTCCGGCATCTGGGAATCAGCCTGCACGCGGCCTTCATCTCGCCGTTCGGCAAGAAAACCATCCGCAAGTACATCTCGCACTTCGGCGACGATTGTCTGCGGCGCGGCTTCCACACCTTCATCTGGGGCGTGGACACGCGCCTCGACGCGCAGCTTGCCATCGGGTCGGGGTACGCCATGCTCGCCGGCAGCCTGTTCGGCCAGCCGCGCGAGCGGCCGGGTCCCCCCTGTCCGCTGAGCCAGCGCGCGGTCCTCCAGTCCTGAGCCGGCTTCCCCGAAGCGGGAATGCCGGTCCCGGAATCGGGAATTTCCACGGCCGGCCGGGCGGCCCGCCGCGCCGTGCCGGATATCCCGCGCCCGGACGCGAGGATACCTCGTCCGGGCATGCGCGGAACGGCTTGGGCTTGAGACAAGTGTGAACATTATTGTCGCACCCGACAATTTACGGCGCGTGGACCGCCGGTCTGGCACGCAGCGTGCTCCCGGAACCTGCCGGAAGCATGGCCGGAAGCATGGCCGGAAGCAGAGCCGGAAGCACAGAAGGATCGCGTCTTGCCCGTCGGGATCGATGCATTGCCGCGTGTGGAGAATCCGCCCGAGGCCGGCGGCGGCCGTCCAGCGTGGCTGCGCGCGCGGCTGCCGGCCGGCAGCCTGTCGACCAAGGCGAAGCTGCTCTTCGTCGCCGTCGGCATGCTGGTGGTGCTGGAGATCGTCCTCGCCGTCGTCTACTACGCGCGCTCGGAGGACGACCTCGAACACATCCGCAGCATCGAGCACCTGGCCTACGGGCTGGTGGGCATTTCCACCCAGGGACAGGACCTGCTGCGCGACCTGACGATCCCGCTTCCGCCGGCCAGCGAGAGCGCGGGGACGCTTGCCGAGCACTGGATGGCCGATCTCAACGCCATGCGTCCGGAAGGCTTGCTGACGGCGGCGCTCGACCCGCGCGACGTGACGGCCTTCGAATACGACCTGCGGAACCTCGAGCGCCAGCTTCAGAACGGGCTTCGCACGGCCGAGCAGCACGAGGCGTTCCGCTCCGGCATCGAGATGGCGGTGACGCGCTACGTCACGCAGGCGCACAGCACGCTGATGGACCTGCGGCGGCGCGATCTGGGCCTGCTGGAGGACGCCAAGACGCGGCGGCAACGGTTGATGCTGGTGTTCGTCGGCCTGTGCGTGGTCGGGTTCCTCGGCATCGCGGCGTCGGGCGGGCTGTTCATCGCCCGGCTGATCGGGACGTTGGCCGTACTGGAGCGGCGCAGCCATCGCATCGCCGCCGGCGACTATGGCGAGCCGCTGCCGGTAACCCGATCCGACGAGGTGGGCCACCTGATCGAAGGAATAAACGCCATGGCCGCCAAGCTGGCGGTGCGCGACCGCGAGATCGCCGCGACCCGGCAGGCCGCCGCCCAGCAGGAGAAGATGCTGGCGCTCGGTACCCTGGCGGCGACCATCGCGCACGAGGTCGGCAACCCGATTCAGGCGATCATCGCCGTGTGCGACCAGCTTGCCGACGGTCTCAGGACCGCACCCTGCGCGCATCGCGACATCGCGCTCGGGCACATCGACACGATCGCCGAGAACGCCGGGCGGATGGCGCGCACGATCGACGAGGTTCGCAATTTCGCCCGCCCCAGCGTGCCGGAGCCGCAGCGCTTCGACCTCAACCGCGTGGTGCAGACGACGCTGCGGCTCATGCGCTTCGAGCCGCGCCTGGCACGGTTGACGCTGGAGTTCGAGCCGACCGAGGAACCCCTGTTCGTCGATGGCGTGCCCGATCACTTCGTTCAGGTTTTGATGAACCTGCTCATCAACGCGGTCGACGCGGTGGATCCCGAGGACGGTTGGATTCTCGTCACAACCCGCCGCATCCGCAACAATGTTATCCTGTCCGTCTCGGACAACGGTCCAGGCATTCCGGAAGCGGTGAGGAAAGCGGTCTTCGACCCGTTCTTCACCACCAAGCCGGAAGGCAAGGGGACCGGCCTGGGGCTCAGTATCTGCCGATCGATCGTCAGGGACCATGGCGGACGGATCGAGATTGCCGACAGCGTCGAATGCGGTGCTTCGGTCACGATCCGGCTGCCCTATAGCGGGTGCGCAGCATGAGGGTACTGGTTGTTGAAGACGAAGTGTCCTTCCGGCAGGTGCTGATCGAGCAGATGGCGAAGGACGGCATCGACGCCATCGGGGTCGGCTCGGCCGAGGAGGCGCTGGCGCTGCTGCCGGATGGCGGCTTCGACATCCTGCTCACCGACCTTCGGCTGCCCGACCGCGAGGGCATCGAGATCCTGCGCGAGATGCGCGAGCAGGGCATGGAGATCCCGGCGCTGCTGATGACCGCCTATGCCTCGGTGTCGACGGCGGTCAGCGCGCTGCAGGCTGGGGCGGCCGACTACATCATCAAGCCGGCGCGCGTGCCCGACCTGATCCGCCGCCTGCGGCAGATCCATGAACTGGACCAGCTCAAACGCGAAAACCAGCTGCTGCGCAAGATCATCCAGCAGGAACCGGGGCGCTACTGGTTCCCGGACACCGCCGATGGGCACCAGGTCAGGCAGATGCTGGGCAAGGTCAGCCGCACCGACCTGACCGTGCTCATCACCGGCGAGTCCGGCACGGGCAAGGGCATGAGCGCCCGCCTCGTCCACAGCCTGAGCAACCGTGCCGACAAGACCTTCATTCCGGTGAACTGCGGCGCCATTCCCGAGACGCTGATGGAATCCGAGTTGTTCGGTCACGTCAAGGGCGCCTTCACCGGCGCCGAGAAGGCCAAGGACGGCCTGTTCGTCGGCGCCAACGGCGGCACGCTCTTCCTGGACGAGATCGGCGAGTTGCCCCTGCCCATGCAGGTCAAGCTGCTGCACGCCATCGAGGAGAAGATGGTGCGGCCGCTGGGCGGCAATCACGCCCGCAAGACCGACGTGCGCATCATCGCGGCGACCAATCGCAACCTCGAACAGATGGTGCAGGCCGGCACGTTCCGCATGGACCTGTACTACCGGCTGAACGTCTTCGAGATCAACCTGCCGCCGCTGCGTCAGCAGATGGCGGTGTTCCCCACGGCCGTGGAGTTCGTCCTCGCCCGCTACCGGGCGAACCATCAGATGCAGAACCTGCGCATCGATCCCGAGGCGGAAGCCTTGATGCGCGCCTACAGCTGGCCGGGCAACCTGCGCGAGCTGGAGAACGTGCTGGAGCGCGCCGTCCTGCTGTGCGAGGACAACGTCATCACCCGGTGGGACCTGCCGGCCAGCGTGGCCGGCAGCGGCGCCACCGTGCCGGCGACGATCGAGACGACGACGGTGGACGCCGGCGGCTCGCTGCGCGACCAGGTGGCGTCGTTCGAACGCAAGCTGATCCTGCAGGCCATCCAGGCGGCCGGCGGCGACCGGCGCATCGCCGCGCGCAATCTCGGGTTGGGCCTGTCCACCCTGTACCGCAAACTCGAAGAAACCTCTCCCACGAGCAACGAAGATTGAGGAACACGCCATGAGGCTGCTCGTCGCCCTCGTCGTCGGCGGTGCCCTGGCCCTCGCCGCCGGCGGCTCCGCCGCAAACCACCACGCCGGCAACGGCCAGGGCACCAAGTCGTTCGCCGAGCTGAGCAAGGCGGCCGAACAGAACGACGCCACCGCGCAGAACAACCTCGCCGTCCTGTACGCGACCGGGTCCGGCGTTCCACAGGACTACGCTCAGGCCGCCCGATGGTACGAGAAGGCGGCCGAGCAGGGCTATGCCATCGCCCAGTATAATCTGGCCGCCATGTACGAGCACGGCATGGGCGTGGCGCAGGACACGCGCGCCGCCGCCATCTGGTACCAGCTTGCCGCCCAGCAGGGCGATCCGTGGGCGCAGTTCAACCTGGGCCGCCTGGAGGGCGCGGGGGAGCTGAAGCACCTCGTCAGCTCCTACCGGTGGCTGTACCTGGCGGCCCAGAGCGAGGACGCGGAGGTGCGCAAGCTGGCGTCGGCGCAGCTCAAGGAGGTCGCGGCGCAGATCACCCCGCAGCAGACCGCCGAGGCGACGCGCCTTGTGGCGGCCTGGAAAGCCGCACACAGGAAATAGCGGCAAGAAAAAAAGCGGCAAGAACAACGACAACCTGGGAAACGAGACACGTCATGGCCGGATGGAACGATCGCTGGCGCACGGGGAACAACGTGTTCGACCTCGATCACAAGCAATTGTCCACGCTTCTCGACCTGCTGGAGGACTCGCTGGGCATGCTGCCCGACAGCACCTTCCCGGACATGCTCGCGCATCGGCTGGTGCGTGAGGCGCGGGAGCATTTTCGGCGCGAGGAGAACTATCTGCGGCTGCACCCGACGCCGCAGACCGCCGGGCACGTCGCCATGCACGAGGCCTTCGCCGACAAGCTGGACCGGCTGGTTGCGCGCATCGAGGCGAACGACGGCGCCGGCGCCCGCGATCTGATCGTCGAGGCCCAGCGGATGTTCGTCGACGAACTGCTGCCGGCCGATTCCGAGATGATGGCGACCCTTGCCGCACGGATCGCCGTCGCCCATTAGGGCCTGTCCTACCGGCGCGGCTAACGCCGCGGGCCGGCGGTCGGGCGGCCGGCGGCGCGGGCCTGGGCAAGGAAGGCGCGCTCGATGTAGGCGATCACCGCCGCCCTCTCCTCGCCCGACAGGACCTTGCCCCAGGCCGGCATCGACGTGTTGGGCAGCCCGTCCCGCACCACCGTTTCCAGCCGGGCGCGGGTCAGGTCGGCCGTCTGGCCGGGGTCCGTGAAGTTGCGGGGGTGCGGCTGGAGGAACGAGCCGATCCAGTTCTTCGCCGTGCCGTCGGCGGCGTGGCAGAAGGCGCAGTTCTGATCGTAGATCGCCTTGCCGCGCACCTCCTCGGCGCTCAACCCGTCGATCACCGGCGGCACGTCGTGGCCGGCGTAGGTGCTGGCGCGGCTGATCGCATCGACGTCCTTGCCGCGCACGACCTGCCCCATGTGCGAGAGCGGGAACGCCTCGATGGACGGGTCGGCGGTGCCCCTGGGTTCATGGCAGGTGATGCAGCCGTCGAGGAACAGCCGCCGGCCGACGCGGGCTTCGGCGGACAGCGCCTCGGCCGGGGTGTCCAGCGAGGCGCGGCCCAGCACGAAGGGATAGGCCGCGCCGTACCGGGCGTGGTGGTCGGGCCAGCCGTTCCCGGCCGTGTGATAGGCGGTGTTGCGGGCGCCGCGGCGGACGAACTCGTCGAGGATGAAGGCCGCCACCTGCGCACGCTCGTCCGCCGACAGGACGGTGCGGAAGCTCTTCATGGCCGAGCCGGCGACGCCGTGCTCCAGCGTCGAGAGGATCTTGTCGCGGGTGAGCTGCGGCGATTCCACGAAATTGCGCGGCGGCGGGTCGAGTTGCTGCGCCGCCACCGTCTTCGCATCACCGCTGTAGCCGTGGCAGAAGTAGCATCGGAAATTGTAGATCGCGCGGCCGTTCTCAGTTTCCGGCGCGGCTACGGCTTTTTTTTTGCGTCGGGCTCGGCTTCCGGCGCCGGCGGCGGGGCCGGCGGCGCCGGATTGGCCGCCGGGGCGGGCAGGGCGCCGCGGTTCCACTGCGGGGCGGCGGGCGTCGCGTCGTCGGGCTGGATGAAGGCGGTGAAGACGTACTCCGCGATGTCGGCGATCTGCTGCGGCTTCAGGACCTTCGACCAAGCCGGCATCTCGGTGCCGACGACGCCCTTGCTGATCGCCTTGTAGAGCGTCGGGCGGTTGAGGTCGGCGCGCGTCTCCGGCTTATGGAAGTCGGCCGGTCGCGGGTTGATGAAATAGGCTCGCGGTCCCTCGCCGTTCCCGGTCTTGCCATGGCAGGTGGCGCAGGTCTCCTCGAACAGCCGGCGCCCCGCCGCCCGATCGCCGGTCAGCCGGTCGGGCAGCGGCAGCGTCATGTCGGCCGGACCGACGTTGTGCCCGGCAGCGCCGGTCGTCCTCGCCCCGGTGCCCGAATGGGCCGCCGGCGGCAGCGCCGGAAGGCCCGCGTGCGCCGGATTGGGGGCATGCGGATTGGACGCGCCGGGGGTCGCGGGGCCGGGGTGGGCGTTCTCCGATCTGGCAACGGCCGGGCCGTCGTTCCCGTTTTCGGGAACCGCGCTGGCGAAGATGAAGGTGGCGCGGACATAGTCGACGACGGCGGCGATGTCGCTGCGCGACAGCTTCGTCGAGAAGCCCATCATCGCCGTCTTCGGGCTGCCGTAGGTCACGGTGTTGATCATGTGCCGGCGCGACAGCTCCCGCGCTTTTGCCGAGGTGAAGTCGAAGGGCGGCGGGTTGAGGCTGTTCTTCGCCCAACTGGCGCCGTTGCCCTTGTCGCCGTGGCAGACCGAGCAGGTCCTGGCGAAGATGGCGCGTCCGCGGCTGGCGTCTTCCACCTGGGCCGGCAGCATGAAGGCTTCGCGCATATAGGAAACCACCGCCGACATCCGCTCGTCGGCGAGCGCCGCCCACGGCTGGCGCGTGGCGTCGGTGTGCGCCGTCGCCACGCCCCGGCGCATGCGGTCGTAAGAAAAACGGACGACCGCCTGCGGTGTGGTGAAGTCCGGGACCGGTTGGCCGGCCGTCATTCCGGCCTTGCCGTCTCCGGCGCCGCTGGAACCATGGCAGCCGGAGCAGTAGGTCATGTAGTCCTGCATGCCCGTGATCTTCTGCGAGGCGGCCTTTCGGCCGTCGTTTTCCTGAGCCTGTGCCGTCGTTGCAAGCAGGAACAGGGCGAAGGTTGCCAGGGGCAGGGACCGCATGCTTTCGCTTCCTCGTCATCAATGCCGGCCGCAGGGTACCCGCGAGCGGGGCGTGCCAGCCAGGAGCAAGAAGTGGGCCAGTGCATGGCACGTGGGTTGCTTGACAGGTGGCCGAAGAGACCGCCGCCGGCGGTGTCCGCAACCCGAGCGCAGGTGGATCCCGAGTGAGCAGGACCATACGGATCGTGTCCGCCCTCCTGGCGCTCGGCACCCTTCCGGCGCTGGCCGGGACCTTGGTCGGATCGAAGCACGACCTGACGGCCCTCAACGCGCGCGCCAAGGTGGAGGCGATGACCGGGCTGGCTTTCAACAACTACCGCGACCCGTGCATCTACTGCCATCTGCCCGCCGATCCCAAGGCGAAGAACACGTCGACCGACGACGGGCGGTTCAAGGACTGGAACCGGTACTTCTCCTTCCAGGACGACTACCAGCGTTACGAGAGCGCGAGCGCCAAGGCCAAGCCGGCGCAGTTGGGCGCGCAGAGCCTGGTCTGCCTGTCGTGCCACGACGGCAGCATGGCTGTGGACATGGTGGTGACGAAGCCGCCGGGCTGGAGCACCGCCGACGACGCGCCCCTGCACATGCGGCTGGACAAGGGAGGCGGGCTCAACCGATGCACGCAATGTCACGACGGTATCACCGCCCACAAAATGGACGCGGTAGTAATTGGTCGGAATCTGATGGACGATCATCCCGTTGGTGTCCGCTATCCGGGGTTGTTCGGTTCGGAAGACTTCCATCCACCAAGTCGAGACGGCGTCTTCCGTAACGGTGTCAAGCTTTTCGACAGTCAGGTCGAGTGCGCGACCTGCCACGACGTCCACAACCCCGACGTCGTTCCCTTCCTTCGAGTGGAGCAGAACGAGCTATGCATCACCTGCCACAACAAATAGGTCGGAAAATCGTCGGTTCTCTTGTGGCAGCGGCGTTGGCCCTCTCCCTGGGCGCCTGCCAGACCACGGAGAAGAAGCAGGCCGGCGTGCTCGCCTGGCCGGGGCCCGACGACGCCCGCTTCTTCTGGGAACAGACGATCGTGTCCTCCAGCGATGTCGTCGCGGAAACCCAGGCGCAGCGCCTTCGGCGCATGGCGACCGGCGAAACGACCTCCGGCCACAGCTTGCAGAAGCCCTGGGGCGTGGCCGCGCACGACGGGCGCATCTACGTCACCGACACCATCGCCCGCCGGGTGCACGTCTTCGACATGCGGGGGAAGAAGTACTCGATGATCGGCGATTCCGGCGTCGGCTCGCTGGCCAAGCCGCTCGACCTCAGCGTCGACCAGTCCGGCAAGGTCTACGTGTGCGACAACGCCGGCCGGCGCGTCGTCGTGTTCGACGCCGACGGCAAGTACCTGCGCTCCGTCGGCTCCGCCGAGATCCTCCAGAAGCCGAGCAGCGTCAGCGTCAACAAGGACGGCTCGCGCATCTACGTCGTCGACACCGGCGGCGTCAGCTCGGACAAGCATCAGGTCGTCATCTTCGACGCCGCCGGCAACGTGGTGAAGAAGGTTGGCACGCGCGGCTCCGGCCCCGGCGAGTTCAACCTGCCGATCTCCGTCGCGACCAACTCGGCCAACGGCAACTTCTATGTCGTCGACGGCGGCAATTTCCGCGTCGAGTCCTTCACCGCTGACGGCACGTACATCAAGAGCTTCGGCGACATCGGCCGCAACTCGGGCCAGTTCGCGCGACCCAAGGCGATCGCCGCCGACCGCAACGGCAACCTCTACATCACCGATTCCGCCTTCGCCAATTTCCAGATCTTCGATCCGGATGGGCGCCTGCTGCTCGACGTCGGCGGGCGCGGCGGCGAAGGGCTCGGCGGCCAGTTCATGCTGCCGGCCGGCATCGCGGTGGATGCGACGGACGGCCGCGTCTACGTGGTCGACCAGTTCTTCCCGAAGGTCGACGTCTTCCGCCCGGTCGAGACGGCGGAAGGCCGCACGCCGCGCGCCGGGGACACGAAGGCGGCCGAAGCCAAGAAATAGGAGCGGCGTTCCCGAAACCGGGAAAAACATGACCCCGGGTGCGGCCAATCCCCAACAACACGGCGCCGGACCGAATGGCACAAGGCTTGCGAAGATCCCGGCACCGCCCCGCACGTTTGCCAAAGATCATCGCGAGGGCGAACGCCCAATCCATTGGAGAACCATAAAGATGCGTAAGCTTCTGCTTGCTTCGGCCGTCGTCCTGGCGTCCGGTCTCGCCGTGTCCGGTGCCCACGCCGCCAATCCGGCCGCCGGCAAGGGCGTGTACGAGACCAACTGCGCCGCGTGCCACGGGCCGGACGGCGTCGCCGCCATTCCCGGCACCCCGAACTTCGCCAAGCGCGAGCGCCTGGAGAAGCCGGACGGCCAGCTCCTGAACTCGATCCGCAGTGGCCTGAACATCATGCCGGCGTGGCAGGGCCAGTTGAACGACCAGGAGATGGCCTCGGCGCTCGCGTACATCCGCACGCTGGCCCGCTGAGGGTAGGGGAGGACGCTGCCTTGACGACGCTTCACCGCCTTTTCCTGCTGCTCGCCTCGGCGGTCCTGTTCGCCGGGGCCGTGGGGAACGCGTCCGCGCAGTCCAGGGCAGCGTCCGCGCCGCTCATGGAGAGCTTCAACGTCGGCGAGCGGGCCTACGTCCGCTCGCTGGCGGTCGATCCCGGCCGCAACGCGCTGTGGGTCGGCACCTCGGTCGGCGTGCTGGAGGTCGACCTCCGAACCAGCAACGTGAAGAACACCTTCACGCGCGAACACGGGCTGGCCAACGAATACGTCTTCGCCATCGGCGTGGTGCCGGACGACCCGCAAGGCAAGGTCTGGTTCGGCACCAACGCCGGGGGCGCCAGCACCTACGACAAGGCCGGGTCGTGGAAGGTCTACTTCCCCATGCACGGGCTGGCCGACTACTGGGTCTATTCCTTCGCCTTCGACAAGCGGGGCGGGGCGTGGATCGGCACCTGGGACGGCGCCAACTACGTCGATCCGCAGACCGGCGCCTTCACCACCTACCGCGACGAGCTGATCAACATCTGGGTCTACGGCATCGACATCGATCCCCAGGGGCGCGTGTGGTTCGGCACCGAGGGCGGCGTCACCATGCACGACGGCGAGAGCTGGACCTCCTGGACGCACGAGCACGGCCTCGGCGCCGAGAACGCGGCCTCCCTGCCGCGCAGCGCCAACACCGGCCTCGGCACCCGCTCGCGCCACGACCTGGCGCTCGAAGCGGCGGGGCAGGAGACCTACAACCCCAACTACGTCTTTTCCGTGAAGGTCGACGGCACCGGCCGCGGCGTCTGGTTCGGCACCTGGGGCGGCGGCGTCTCGCTGTTCGACGGCAAGACCTGGAAGTCGTTCAGCACGGCCGACGGCCTTGCCGGCAACGTCGTCTACAGCATCGCGCAGGAGCCGGACGGCACCTTGTGGTTCGGCACCAACCACGGCGTCAGCCACTACGACGGCCGCCGCTTCGTGACCTACGACCGCGCCGACGGGCTGATCGACGACAACGTCTACGCGATCGCGCTGGCGCCCGACGGCTCGGCGTGGTTCGGGTCGCGCGGTGGCGTCAGCCACCTCCTTCACCGCAAACCGTGATCGGAAAGCAGTCCATGCGGAACGTCCTCCTCGTCGCCGGGATCGCCCTGGCCGCCGCCGCCGGCGCCTACGAGCTGGGGCGCCAACAGGCGCCGCCCCCGGTGCCGGCCGCCGCCCAAACGCAGGCGGCTCCGGCGCTTCCCGCGCCGCCTCCGGTTCCGCCTGCGCAAGCCGCCGCTCCGGCCGCCCCGTCCACCCCGCCGCTGCCGGCCCAGCATCCCGCACCGCGCGACTTCGACCATTTCCGCGTCGGCAACCGCAACGTCAAGGCGCTGGCGGTGGACGGCGGCACGCTGTGGGTCGGTTCCTCGGGCGGGGTCATCCGCTACGACATCGCGAACGACAAGTTCGTCGTCTACGACAACAAGAACGGACTGCTGTCCAACGGCATCTTCCACGTGCACCGGCACGGCGACGAGCTGTGGGTCGGCACCTACGGCGGCGGCCTGTCGGTGATGAACGTCACGACCGGCGTCTGGCGCGGCTACAACGTGCCGGAGGGCATGGGCGACGCCTTCGTCTACGACGTGATGCGCGCCCGCTCCGGCGACATCTGGATCGCCACCTGGTCGGGCGTGAACCGCATCAAGGGCGGCCGGATGGACGACATCGACGCGTGGGAGCTGCACACCGTCGCCTCGACCGGCGGCGGCCTGCCCAACGACTGGGTCTACGGACTGGCCGAAGGCGCGAACGGCGAGGTCTGGCTGGCCACCGAGGGCGGCGTCGCCCGCTTCGTCGGCGGCGCGTGGGAGAACTGGACGCACGCCAAGGGCCTCGGCGCGCCGTACGACGCCGTGAAGGCGCAGATCGACCTGACCAACGACCCCGGCAACCAGTCCCGCCACCATGCCCAGCAGAAGAAGGAGCAGGGACTGGAGAACGTCAGCGTCGCCTACAACCCGAACTACGTGATCTCGATCGCGGTGGATGCGGCGGGCGGCGTGTGGGCCGGCACCTGGGGCGGCGGCCTGTCGTACTTCGACGGCACGGCGTGGCGCACCTACACGGTCAGCGACGGGCTGCCGTCCAACCACATCTTCATGCTGAAGCGCGCGCCCGACGGGGTGCTGTGGATCGGCACCAACCGCGGCCTGAGCCGCTACGACGGCAAGGCCTTCTCGACGATCACCGAGAAGGACGGGCTGCTCGGCAACAGCGTGTTTTCCATGGCCTTCGCCGGCAACGGCGAGGTCTGGGTCGGCAGCTTCGGCGGCCTGACCCGATTCCGCAAGGGCCTGTGACGCGCACCCGGCCCGAAGGAGCGACAAAGCATGTTCACGGAGATCGGTCACTACGCGCTGATCCTGGCGCTCGCCGTCGCGGCGGCGCAGGCGGTCGTGCCGCTGGTCGGCGCGCACCGCGGCGACCGCACGCTGATGGCGGTCGGCCGTTCGGCGGCGTTCGCCCAGTTCCTGCTGGTGTGCGTGGCCTTCGGCGCGCTGCTGCACGCCTACGTCACCAGCGACTTCTCGGTGGCCAACGTCGCCCAGAACTCGCACACCGACAAGCCGATGCTCTACAAGGTGAGCGGCCTGTGGGGCAACCACGAGGGCTCGCTGCTGCTGTGGATCGCCATCCTGTCGGGCTTCGGCGCGGCGGTCGCCGGCTTCGGCAACAACTTGCCGGCGGCGCTGCGGGCGCGCACGCTGGCCGTGCAGGGCATGATCGCGGTCGGCTTCACGCTGTTCATCCTGCTGACCTCCAACCCGTTCGAACGGCTGGACCCGGTGCCGCTGAACGGCAACGGCCTCAACCCGCTGCTTCAGGACCCCGGCCTGGCCTTCCACCCGCCGTTCCTGTACCTGGGCTACGTCGGCTTCTCGATCGCCTTCTCCTTCGCCGTGGCGGCGTTGATCGAGGGGCGCGTCGACGCCGCCTGGGCGCGCTGGGTGCGGCCGTGGACGCTGGCCGCCTGGGTGTTCCTGACGGTCGGCATTGGCCTCGGCTCCTGGTGGGCCTACTACGAGCTGGGCTGGGGCGGCTGGTGGTACTGGGACCCGGTCGAGAACGCCTCCTTCATGCCGTGGCTGGCCGGCACGGCCCTGCTGCACTCGGCGATCATCGTCGAGAAGCGCGACACGCTGAAGACCTGGACGATCCTGCTCGCCATCATCGCCTTCAGCCTCAGCCTGCTGGGCACCTTCCTGGTGCGCTCGGGCATCATCAGCTCGGTCCACTCCTTCGCGTCCGACCCGACGCGCGGCCTGTTCATCCTGGCGCTGCTGCTGGTGACGGTCGGCGGCTCGCTCGTCCTGTACGCGCTGCGCGCGCCGGTGCTGAAGTCGGGCGGCCTGTTCTCCGCGGTCAGCCGCGAGGGGTCGCTGGTGCTCAACAACGTGCTGCTGGCCACGGCCACCGGCACGGTGCTGCTCGGCACGCTGTACCCGCTGATCGCCGACGCCCTCAACCTCGGCAAGCTGTCGGTGGGCGCGCCCTTCTTCAACGCGGTGTTCGTGCCGCTGGCGGTGCCGCTGGCCGCCGCCATGGCGCTGGGGCCGCTGCTGGCGTGGAAGCGCGGCAACCTCATGCGCGCGCTGCGCGCGCTGCGCCCGGCGGTGGCGGCCGGGTTGCTGGTGGCGGTGGGCACGCTGGTCTGGGGCGGCTCCGCCTCGCCGTGGTGGGCGGCGCTGGGCACCGGGCTGGCGGCCTACCTGTTCGTCGGCACGCTGACCGAGACGGCCGAGCGCGTGCGCCTGTTCGACGTGCCGCCCGCGGCCAGCCTGCACCGCCTCGTCCACCTGCCGCGCTCCGCCTACGGGCTGCTGCTGTCGCACCTGGGGCTGGCGCTGGTCATCGCCGGCATCACCGGGTCCTCGGCGTGGAAGGTGGAAAGCGTCCAGACCATGCGCGTCGGTGAGACGGTCGTGGTGGCCGGCTTCGCCTACCGCCTCGACGGCGTCGAGGAGGCCCGCGGCCCGAACTACGTGTCGGCGCGCGCGACCTTCACGGTGACGAAGGACGGCCGGCCCTACGCCGTCATGCAGCCGGAAAAGCGCCTGTACATGCAGCCGCAGCGCCCGACCACCGAGGCCGCCATCGTCACCACCTGGCTGGGCGACCTCTACGCGGTGATCGGCGACGCCAACGGCCCGGATGGCTTCGTCACGCGCCTCTACTTCAACCCGCTGGTGCCCTGGCTGTGGGCCGGCGGCATCGTCATGGTGCTGGGCGGGCTGGTCAGCCTGTCGGACCGCCGCCACCGGGTCGGCGCGCCGGCGCGGGCCCACGCCGCGCTCGCCGTCAACTCCGTCGCCCGGGGAGCCTGAGCCATGCGGCGCCTGGTCTACGCCCTGCCGCTGCTGGTGCTTGCGGTGGTCGGTGTCTTCTTCTTCGTCGGCTTCGATCGTGATCCCAAGCTGATCCCCTCGCCGATGATCGACAAGCCGTCCCCCGCCTTCGCCGTGCCTGGGCTGCGCGGTGGCGACGGCACGGTGGGCAACGCCCGCTTCGGCGGCACGGTCACGCTGGTCAACTTCTTCGCGTCCTGGTGCGTGCCCTGCCGGATCGAGCACCCGCTGCTGATGGAGCTGGCGCGCGCCGGCACGGTGCGGATCGTCGGCATCGACTACAAGGACAAGCCGGAGGACGCGCTGGGCTGGCTGCGCCAGCTCGGCGATCCCTACACGGTCATCGGCGCCGACCGCGACGGCCGCGCCGCCATCGACTGGGGCGTCTACGGCGTGCCGGAGAGCTACCTCGTCGACCGACAGGGGCGCATCCGCTTCAAGCAGGTGGGCCCGATCACCGAGGACGTGTGGCGCACGACCATGCTGCCGATGATCAAGGAGTTGTCGCAGTGAAACGTCTTATGTTCGTCTCGGCCCTCGCCGCCCTGCTGGCGGCCGGGCCGGCGGGCGCGGTCATGCCCGACGAGATCCTGAAGGATCCGGTCCTGGAGCAGCGCGCCCGCGGCATCAGCAAGGACCTGCGGTGCCTCGTCTGCCAGAACCAGTCGATCGACGATTCCGACGCGCCGCTGGCGCGCGACCTGCGCGTCATCGTGCGCGAGCGGCTGACGGCCGGCGACAGCGACATGCAGGTGGTCGGCTACCTCACCGAGCGCTACGGCGACTACGTGCTTCTGAAGCCGCCGGTAAAGGCGACGACCGTGGCGCTGTGGACGGCGCCGGCGGCGTTCCTGCTGCTCGGCTTGTTCACCGCCCGCACCGTCCTGCGCCGCCGCCCGGCCGACGCCGGGCCGGTCCCGCTCAGCGAGGCCGAGCGGCTGCGCCTGCAAGAGATCCTGTCCAAGGGAGGTCAGGCATGACCCTCTGGCTCACGCTGGCCGCCGTGACGGCGGCCGTCCTCGCCCTTGTGCTCCTGCCGTTCCTGCGGCGCGGCGATGGTGCCGCCGGACGTGCGGAGCACGACCTCGCCGTCTACCGCGACCAGCTCGCGGAAGCCGAACGCGACCTGGAAAGCGGCCTGCTGACCGCCGACCAGGCGGATGCCATCCGCACCGAGGTGCAGCGCCGCATCCTGGCCGCCTCCGGCGCCGAACGCGCCGGCCGGCCGGTGGGCCGCACCGCGCGCGCCGCGTTCGCCGGGGCCGTGACGGTGCTGCTGCCGGCCTCGGCGTTCGGGCTGTACACCACCCTGGGCACGCCCGGCATGCCGGACCGCCCCTACGCCGCCGTGCAGGCGGAGCGCGAGGCGCTGGGCGGCGACCAGGACCCGGCCATCCTCGCCATGGTCGAGGGCTTGGCCGCCCGGCTCCAGCAGCATCCGCAGGACGTCGAGGGCTGGCAACTGCTCGGCCGCTCGTTCCGCGCGCTCAACCGCCTGGAGGAGGCGGCCAAGGCGCTGCGCGAGGCGGCCCGCCTGGGCAGCACCGATCCGGAGACCTATGCCACGCTGGGTGAATCGATCACGCTGGCCGGCGGCGGCACGGTGACGCCGGAGGCTGGCAACGCCTTCCGCAACGCGCTGCGCCTGCACGCCGGCGATCCGCGCTCGCGTTTCTACCTGGGGCTGGAGAGCATGCAACTCGGCGACGCCGTGCAGGCGATCGCCATCTGGCGCGACCTGGAGAAGGACTCCGCCCCCCAGGCGCCGTGGCTGCCGTTCCTGCGCGAACGCATGCGCGAGGCGGCGGCGCAGGCGGCCGTCGACCCGGCGGCGGTGGCGCCGCAATCGCCGGTCACCGCCACCGTGCGCGACGGCCGGCACGAACGCATCGCCCCGGCCGAACGCGACACGCCGGAGATGATCCGCACGATGGTCGACCGGCTCAGCGAACGCCTCGCGCAGAACGGCGACGACGCCGACGGCTGGGTCAAGCTCGGCCGCTCCTACCGGGTGCTGGGCGACCTGCCGAAGGCGCGGGACGCCTACGCCCGCGCCGCCGCGCTCAAGCCGGCGGACGTGGCGATCAAGATGGACTATGCCGACGTGCTGCTGCTGATGGCCGGCGAGCCGGAGCAACTGCCGGCCGAGTACGTGGTCGTCATGCGCGAGGTCCTGTCCCTCGATCCCGGCAACGCCGACGCCCAGTACTTCATCGGTCTGGCCGAGCTGCAGGCCGGCCGCTACGGCGCGGCGCGGGGCCTGTGGGGGAAGCTGCTCGCCGGGCTGGACCCCAGGAGCGCCGAGTACAAGGAACTGAAGCGCCAGATCGACGAACTGCCCGAAAGCTGATCGCGGCCCGTCACGGCGGGGTCACGGCGGCATCATGGCGGCGGCTCCGCGGATCCGCCGCCCGCCGCCGGCGGGGCCAGGGCGACCTTCTTCCGGTCGCGCTTCGCCATCTTCTCCTGCCAGGACTTCTCGGCCGGCGTCTGGCCGCGCGGCATCGTCTGGCTGGGCAGCGGCAGCTTCATCATCGGCTTGCTTTCGCCAGCCGGCGCGT
This sequence comes from Azospirillum sp., assembly GCA_035629155.1. Taxonomy (GTDB): domain Bacteria; phylum Pseudomonadota; class Alphaproteobacteria; order Azospirillales; family Azospirillaceae; genus Azospirillum. The sequence continues at coordinate 42,948 of DASPIO010000330.1, forward strand.
CGGCGGAGGCGTCGACCTTCACCGCCGGGCGCGGCACGGCGCGCGGCGGGCGCTCCACCGCGGGCGGCTGCGGGGGGCGATCCGCCACCAGCGCGTTGACCGGCGCGGCGGGTGGCGCCGGCTTGGCTGTGCCGGAGGCTTGCTCGGGCGCCTTTTCGGGAGGCTGGGCGGGCTTGGCGGCCGTCTCTGTCCTGGTCTCCTCCGGTGCCGGCGCCTCCGGCTTGGCGGCTGTCTCCTGCTTGGGCGGAGGTGCCGGGGGTGGGGTCTTGACCAGCACCAGCTTCTGCCCGGTGACGAACTCCAGCAGGGTCTGGTTGCTGTCCCACAGGCACCCCCCGAGGGGAAGCGCCACGAGGACCAGGACCACAAGGCGGGGTGTCATGGGAACCGCTCCGACGTTGCGGCGGCAGCGACCCTGCCCGCCGCCGCATCCCTTGCCAAACCCAGGCCAAAGAGAGGATGCGCGGGCGGTCGGCGAAAAGAATGGTCGGCTGGCCCGAACTGTCACGCTTCTTGCTATGACGTGTGCATCCCGCGGCTTCGTTGACATCTCTCCCGCAAATGCCGCTTCCTCCGGCACCGCTCGAAACCCTCGAGCGGTGCCATTTTTTTTCCGCTCTTTCCCCGCGCCCGGGAAGCGCTTCCCGCAATCGGGAAAAACGGCGCATCGATCGTCGGCCGACCCGGTGCGGTCGCAGTCCGGACAACGGGCGCGGTCCCGGTCCGGAACTTGCACGTCATCCCCGCAGGACTGGCTTAATGCGGCATTAACCATGTTTGGGCCATAAGCATGTTTGGGCCATTGTTCGCCGCGCTTTCGTCCGCCCCGCATCCCGTCGCCCGGCCGGACACACGACGCATGGATCACCACAATGGACGGTAGCTCCCCCTTCGTCCCGCCGCTGCGCGCGCCGGCGGAAACCACCATTCACAGCGTCGGCGCCGCTCCGGCGGCCGGCCCCGCAGGGCGCGCGGCGCGCGCCGTCGAGACCTTCTTCGTCCGCCATCGCCGCCGCCTGAACCTCGTGCACGCGGCGATGTTCGTCGTGTTCGCGGCCATCATCTTCGGGCCGCTGTTCACGCCGGCCGCGCCGCCCGGCGCGGGCGCCTTCGACCACATCACGCCGTTCGCCTCCTACGTCCTGTGGGGGCTGTGGTTTCCGCTGGTGTTCCTGTCGGTGATCGTCACCGGGCGGTCGTGGTGCGGCATTCTCTGCCCGATGGGGGCGGCGGCCGAGTGGGGCAACCGCTTCGGCCCGCAGTGGCGCATTCCCGCCTGGATGCGCTGGGAAGGGCTGCCGGTGGTCAGCTTCCTGATCATCACCATCCTCGGCCAGACGGTGGGTGTGCGCGACCATCCGGAAGCGGCGGCGGAAGTGTTCGGCGGCACCATGGCCGCGGCCGTCATCGTCGGCTTCCTGTACGGCCGGCGGCGGCGCGCGTGGTGCCGGCACCTGTGTCCGATCGGTCTGCTGCTGGGCGTCTTCTCGCGCCTGGGGGCCGTCGAGTTCCAGCCGAAGATCCGGTTGCCGGGCGGCGAGACCTACACCGAGCACGGCGTGTGCCCGACCATGATCGACATCACCCGCAAGGAGGAGTCGCGGCACTGCATCGAGTGCTTCCGTTGCGTCAACCCCGAGGCCAAGGGTGGTGTGGCGCTGCGCCTGCGCCGGCCGGGCGAGGAGGTCGAGCGGATCCGCCGCCACCACGCCAACCCGGTCGAGGTGTGGTTCCTGTTCATCGGCACCGGCATCGCGCTGGGCGGCTTCCTCTGGCAGATCCTGCCGCAGTGGCAGGACGCGCGGCAGTGGCTCGGCGAATGGGCGATCGAGCGGGACCTGTTCTGGCTCGCCCAGTCCGGCCCGGCCTGGCTGATGAGCGTCCACCCCGAGCGCGCCGAGGTGTTCCTCTGGCTCGACTTCATCCTGATCGTCGGCGCCATGCTGGCGGTGATGGCGCTGTACGCCGCCATGCTGGGGGCGACCACCGCCGCGGCGGCGCTGCTCGCCGGCCGGGCGGGGGCGGACGCCACCGCCGGCCGGCGCTTCACCGAACTGGGCTATCAGTACGCGCCGGTGGCCATGGTGTCGCTGGTGGTCGGCCTGGGGACGGCGCTGTTCGCGCCGCTGCAGCTCCTGGGTTTCGGGCCGGAGGCGGTGCGCGCCGCCAAGGGCCTGCTGTTCGCCGCCAGCCTGGCGTGGAGCGGCTGGCTGGGCTGGCGCATCCTTGCCAGCCAGGGTGTGGCGGCGCGCAAGCGGTGGCTGCCGCTGGCGCCCGGCATCCTGGGCAGCCTCATCATCGCGCTCGGCTGGTGGCCGGCGCTCTTCGGTCTGTGACGTCGCGTGTGAGGAGTCCTGCGATGAAAACCCTCTTTGCCCTGCCGCTCGCGGCCCTGCTGGCGGGGGCGTCCGCCCCGGCGCTGGCCGCCGGCCGCGACATCGGCGCCGCCGAACGCGAAGGTATGGCCATCGTGGCCCGCTACATCCAGGCGGTCGAGGTGGAGTCCGGCGAGGAGCCGGGCCAGAAGCCTGCCCAGCCCGCGGGCGGGCACGGCGGCCACGCCGGCCACGGCGGGCCGGCCGATGCACACCTCGAAGCGCTGATCACCGCCACCAGGGACAACGCCTACGGCTTCTTCCCCGGCGCCTTCGTGCCCTACCTGCAGGTCGAGTACATCGTGCGCAAGCAGGGATCGGCCTGGGTGGGCGACGGCGTGCTCAAGCCGATGATCGCGTCGGACGGCCCACACTACGCCGCCAACCTGCTGCTCGACGGACCCGGCAAATACACGGTGGAGCTGATCGTCGCGCCGCCGTCGCCGAAGGTGTTCCCGCGTCATCTCGACAAGGAGACGGGGGCCAAGCCGTGGTGGACGCCGGTGACGCTGGAATGGGGCTTCACGTTCGTCGGCAGCACCGGAAAGAAGGGCGGCTACTGACCGCCGCCGGCACAATGAAGCCAGCACAATGAGGACAGACATGCGCGCATCCCGGAAGATCCTGTTCGCGGCCGTCGCCGGCCTGCTTGCCGTCGGTGGCGTCGCGGCCGGCGTGCCGACGCTGGGCGGTGCCCGCGCCGCCGGCCCGCTCGTCGAGGTGTGGAAGGCCGCGAGCTGCGGCTGCTGCGCCGGCTGGGTGAAACACATGGAAGCCGAAGGCTTCGCCGTGAGGGTGCACGAGGTCGACGACGTCGACCCGGTCAAGCGCGCCAACGGCGTGCCCGACGCGCTGGGCTCCTGCCACACGGCGGTGGTGGACGGCTACGTGCTCGAAGGGCACGTCCCGGCGGCCGACGTGAAGCGTCTGCTGATCGAACGGCCCAAGGCGAAGGGCCTGTCGGTTCCCGGCATGCCGCAGGACGCGCCGGGCATGGACATGAAGACGGGGCAGCCCTACGAGGTCGTCCTGTTCGGGGATTCCGGCGGCGCCTCGGTGTACGCCCGGCATTGAGCCGCCGTTCGCCGTCACTCCGGCCGCAGGGCGGCGATGAAGAAGACGCCGGGGAAGGTGCGGTTCAGCACCTTGCTGTGAAAGTTGCGCATCATGGTGCCGTCGCCGTGGCGCACCTTCATGCCGGGCCGTAGGTCGACGCGGGGGGCCGCCAGCCAGCGGCGGCCGTCCTCGTCCTCGACCAGCGCGTAGGTGTAGCTGTTGCTGTCATGGGCTTCCACCACCGTGGCGGCGAACGGCAGGTCCTCTCCGGCCGCGACGCCGAGCAGGCGGCCGGCGTCCTGCGGTGACGGATGGCCGGGCGGCGGAGCGGCGCTCGACAGGGCGGGCGCGGCGATCACCAGGGCGGCGAGGGCGGTGAGGGTGCGCTTCATCGAAACCTCCGAGCGTTCGGCGTCACGTCGCCCCCGAGGTTTGCAAGCCTCATGCTAGCCGGAGCGGTGGGGGGCGGCGCCGGTCCGCTGCCCTGTCGGAACACCGGTTTCCCGTTTCCGAAAGGGCCGGCGTCCCGGTTCCCGGAACGGAGACGGCGCGCCCGCGGGCGACGGCACTGTGACACCCGCACGCGCCCGGCGACTCTTCCGTTGTGGTTGCCCGGCCATGCTCATAGAACGGGGCGGCGACCGATGGAGCGGGTGCGATGAGCGGGCGATCTTTCTTTCCGGCGACCTTTACGGCGGCGGTCCTGGCGGTGCCGCTGGTGCTGTGCGCGGCGCCGGCCCCTGCCGCCGGTGCTGCCGATGCCGCCGCCGACGCCGCCGTGCTGTGGCAGGCGGTCGCCCGCACCGTGGCCACCGTCGCGCGTTGCGCCGACTACGACTACGACCGTCGCGACGCGCACCTTGCCCTGCTGGACCAGTACCTCGACGACCTCAAGGACGTGCAGGAACGGATCGAAACGGTCCTGGTGCGGGGTGCCGCCGCCGCCGGCTCGCGCAATCCGGCGCGCGAAACGGCCGCCTTTCTCGCCGACGCCGTCAAGGGCGCGCGTGCGGCCGTCGACCAGCAGAACCAGGGCCACGACATCCGTTTCGTCAAAGGCACCTGCGTGCGCCTGGCCGAGGAATACCGCGGCAAGAGCACGCTTTTCGTGCCGCTGGCCGAGCGCTTTCCCGATGAATCCCGGATCCTGCGCGAGACGCCCTGACCGGGCGCCGCTCCGGCGCCGTCATCCCGGAGCCGGGGCGATGGGCATGGCGGCCCGGTAGGACCGCAGCGCCGATAGGGCCAGCGCGCCGGCCTCGCCGACCGTGTCGAGCAGGGATGTCACCGCTTGCGGATCGCTGTCGCGTGCGGCACCGCACAGGTCCTGGCAAGCCGCCGCGAACCGCCGCAACCCGACGTTGCCGCAGTAGGACACCAGCGCATGCGCTTCCCGGTCCAGCCGGGATGGGTCGTTCGCCAGTTCCTGAAGCTTGGCGAGGCGCCGTGGCAGGTTGAGCAGGACATCGTCGATCAGCGCGGCGCAGGCACCGTCATCGAGCATGTACCGCAGCTCGTCCAGCACGAACTCGTCCAACACCGGGTCGGCATTCGGTTCGGGGGCGCATCGGCCGTCCATGCCGCCGGTGATGGCGCCTTCCACGGTGTTCAGGAGGCCGTTCGTGTCCAGCGGCTTGGTGACGTGCCCGTTCATGCCAGCGTCGCGGCAGGCCTTCAACTGCTCGGGCAGAGTGCCGGCGGTCATGGCCAGGACGACCGTTCGCCCCGCCGGCCCCGCCAGCGCCCGGATCGCGCGGGTCGCCGCGAGCCCGTCGACCCCTTGCATCTGGACGTCCATCAGCACGACGTCGAAGGGCTTGCGACGGACAGCCTCCACCGCGGCGGCGCCGTCGTCCACCTCCTCCACGACGTGGCCGGCCCAGCGGAGGATGGCCGCGGCGACCCGCCGGTTGGTCTCCAGATCGTCGACCACCAGCACCCGCAGCGCACGCGCCGTGCCCGGCGCGCCGGCCGGCCGGGCGGGAAGGGCGTCCGCCCGTGGCCGGACGAGGCGGGCGTCGATCTTGGCCTTGAGGTCGAGCGCGGAGAAGGGCTTCGTGAGGACGTCGTGGTTGCCGCCGGTCGCCGCGAGGGTGGCGAAGCCGGAGGCGAGGACGACGGGGACGCCGGGGCGCAGCCGCCGTGCCTGCTCGGCCAGCTCGACCCCGCTCATTCCCGGCGGCATGATCACGTCGCTGAGCAGCAGGTCGATGGGCTCGTCACCCCGCAGCAGGGCCAACGCCTCGTTGCCGTTGCCCGCCTGCAGCACGCGGTGGCCATAGCCTTCCAGAACCAGCGCCGTGCCCTCGCGCAGCAGAGGGTCGTCGTCGACCACCAGGATCGTTCCCGGCGCGCCGGGGGAGGCGTCGTCGGCGACGGCGGGGGCTTGCGTCACCAGCCGTTCCGGCGGCAGGCGGGCCGTGATGGTGGACCCCTCGCCGACCCGGCTGTCCAGATACAGGGAGCCGCCGTGCAGCTCGACCAGGCGGCGCGTCAGTGGCAATCCCAGGCCGGTGCCGGCGCTCTGCCGGTTGGCCGGGTTCTCCACCTGCTCGAACGCCTCCAGGATGCGCGGAACGTCCTTCTCGTCGATGCCGATGCCGGTGTCGGAGACGGCGATCGTCGGCGCACCGTCGTCGACCGTGATCGACACGGTGACCTGGCCGCCGCTGGGCGTGTACTTGACCGCGTTGGACATCAGGTTGAGCAGGATCTGCCGGATCCGTCCCTCGTCCGCGCGAATGTAGCGCGCATCCGGGCACACCTGGTGCGTCAGGGTGACGCCTGTGCGCGCCGCCCGGCCGCCCAGGAGGCGCGCGCAGAAGCGTACGGCGGCCACGAGATCGACCACCCCCTCGTCGAGACGCAGATGTCCGGCTTCGGCCTTGGAGTAGTCGAGGATTTCGTTGATGAGCGTCAGCAGGTGCTGGCCGCTGCCACGGATGTCCTCGCCGAACTGCTTGTACTGCGGGTTCCCCACCGGCCCGAAGGCCTCCCTGGCGATCAGGTCGGCGAAACCGAGGATGGCGTTGAGCGGGGTGCGCAGCTCGTGGCTCAGCGTGGCGAGGAAGGTGCCCTTTGCCTGGTTCGCCTGTTCCGCCGTACGGCGCGCCTGCATCAGGTCCTCTTCCATGCGCCGGCGTTCGGAGACATCGCGCAGGACGAAGACGAAATCGCCCGGCGCGTCGGTGTCGGCGTGCGGATCGGGCCTGGGATCGGGGATCAGTCGTACCGACGCCTCCGTCCAGGTCCACCAGCCGTGCTTGTGGCGGACCCGGAAGACGCCGGTGCCGCGCGGGTTGGCCGGCGTCAGGCGCCGGAAGGCCGCCTCCGCGTCGGCGCGATCGGCCGGGTGGACCTGGGCCAGGAAGCTGCCGCCGGTCAGCTCGTCCGGCTGGTAGCCCAGCACCTCCTGCACCGCGCCCGAACAGTAGGTCCGCACGCCGCCGGGCGAGACGCGCATGATCACGTCGGAGACGTTGTCGGCCAGCAGGCGATAGCGTTCCTCGCTGTCGCGCAGCGCGGCTTCGGCAAGCACGCGCTGCGAGACGTCGCGCACCACCATCACGCATTCGGCTGGCGCTCCCGTCCGGGCACTGGCGATCGTGCTGACGCTGGCTTCGATCCAGGTCCAGCGCCCGGCGGCGTGGCGGATGCGGCCGGTGAAGCGTGGTTCCGCCGTCCAGTCCGGCCGGTCGTCGGGATGCAGCAGATCGGCGAAATGCCGCCCGACCAACTGCTCGGGCCGGTAGCCCAGCACCTTGGACACCGCGTCGGAGGTGAAGGTCAGCACGCCGTCCGGCCGGATCCTGGCGATGGCGTCGGAGGCGTGCTCCGCCAGCATCCGGTACCGGGATTCGCTGAATTCCAGGGCCTGCGCGTTCTCCAGCCGGCGCCGCTCGCGCAGCAGCAGCGTGCCAAGGAACGCCGTGCCGAGAATCCCCATGCCCGCCAGCGCCACGCCCGCGTGGGCCAGCACCTCGGATGCGGTGTCCGGCGGCAGGAACAGCACGATGCCCAGCAGGTTCGCCGGCACCAGCAGCAAGCCTAGGAGCAGCATGTGCCACGCGCGCAACCGCACCGCCCGCGCCTTCGCGACGTGCGCGAAGGCGACGCCGACCAGCGTGGCGAACAGGATGGACGCCGTCCCGGCGACCGCCCCGGCGCCGCCCAGCCACAGACGGTAGGCCGCGGCTTCCGCCGCCGCCACGGCGGCGGTGACCGGCCCGCCGATGGGAGCGGCCAACCCCATCATGACGCTGCGCGCGTCGATGATGATGCCGGGGGCCACGTGAACGGGCTCCACCATGGCGAGAACCGCCGCCGTGCCGAACAGCAACCCGCAGGCCAGCGACCCGCCCAGCGGCCGGAGCTTCAGCCGCTGCTCCAGATCCGCGTAGGCGATCGACACGAGGGCGAGCAGGCCCACCCCCTTGAGAAGTTCGACGAGCGTTTCAGCCGACGGCAGCACGATGGCCTGCATGGTCAGGGATTCCCCTTTTCGCCGCCTGAACGACCACAAGAACCGAGAGCTTCACCAAGATGATGCCTGTCTGTGCCAATTATGCTGGCCACTGATCATCGCGCCACATCGTTAAAAGTTTGAAAAGCGCTTTGCGTCATGTCAGCGGAAAGCACGTGCCCAGTTAATGGCCGTATTTTTGAGGAAAAACATGGCGTGGATGCTATCGAGATTGGGATTGGTTGGTGGATATTAAACTGATGCGTGTGGGTTCGACTGCGAACCAACATGCGGGATGCCCGCCGTTCACCCCACGGCTTTTGGTCCGCCTTGTCCTCCTTGACGGCCGAGACGCGGTCAGTGGACGCGGTCAGTGGATGGGGGTTCGTCGGCGCCGGACACGTTCGCCGGTGAGCGTGTCGGCGCGGCAGCGGTCGAGCGCGGTGATCTTTTCCTCCAGGAGGGCGAGGCGCTGTCCGTCGGCTGGCGTCCGGCGGCTCCCCTTGGCCCTGAGCGCCAGCCGGTCGATCCGCTCGGCCTCGTCGTAGGTGCCGCAGACCGCGTCCACGCGGGCACCCAACGATGGGGCCGGTCCCTTGAGGTCGGCCTCCAGCCGCTCCGCCGACACCGCCAGGACCGCCTTCGGCCCAAGTGCGGCGATCGTGTCGGCGTAGGCCGGTGGAACCTCCATGTCGGCAAGGTGCGCGCGGACCGTGGGGTCGGCGCCGCCTGGCAACTGGTGGAGCAGCACGTGGTCGCCGTGGCGTTCGATGCCGGCCGCCCACACCAGGAAGCAGGCGCCGGCACACGCGCACTCCTGGCCCGGCGTACAGGCGCCGGGAAGCACCCCGGTGGCGCGGTCGGGCCGATACAGCGGCGCCATCGTCGCCAGCATCCGCTCGCGGACGAGTTGCCCGATGCGCAGCGCATCCGTGGTGTTGCCGCCCGTTGCCGCGGTGAGCAACTGCGCGGCGTAGGGCCCCGAGCGGTCGAGCAGCGCGAGCAGCGCCGCATGGTCCTCCGGACGGATTTCCCCGCTCAGCACCAGCGTGCCGCAGGCGCCCGGAGCCGGGGGGCCGACGTCGGGCGCGACCGTGGCGATGCGCTGCACGTCCCTGGCGGTCACCGGCAGGCACCGAACCGCCGATGCCGCGGGGACTGACGTCAGGAGCGCCGCCCCAACGACAAGGGCGCCTGCGATCAGGCCCCCGAACCGGAATGCCGCCATGCCCAATCCCTCCACCGGACGGGAGGATCCATTCACGCGGCGTGCCGCCGCATCCGGCCGGTGCGGACGGGACCGGTGCGCACGGGGCAGAACGCCGCAGGCCGGACCGGACGGCGCAGGCGTATGCTGATGCGTGCCGTCGATCCGGCGCGAAACCGTCTGTGGGAGGCTCCCGATGCGACGGTTGCTGCTCGCCCTTGCGGTTCTGCTTGCGCTCCCTGCCGCCGCGTCGGGGTTCGACCCCGCCGAAGCGCCATCCGACGAAGACACCCTCGCCGACATGCGGGACAGCGCCGTCGGGCGGCCGCTCGCGGCGGCGCTCGACGCCTGCGGGGTGCGGGTCGTCCGGCACGCCATGCCCAAGGGTCTCGGCGGGCTGTTCCTGGAGGCGCGGCGCACGATCATCCTGACCACATCGGCGGAAAGGGCGGATGTCCGGCTGATCCTGGCGCATGAGGCGACGCACGCCACGCGCGCCTGCGCCGGGCGGGTGCCGCCGCCGCCGGCCGAGCCCGAAGCTCGTCCAGCCTGGATCGAAGCCATGCTCGACGAGGAGGCGGAAGCCCTCCTGACCGAGGCGGAGATGGCGGTCGAACTGGCCGAGAAGGGCATCGACGGTATCGCCGGCGCCATCGCGCGCCGCCCGTTCATCGCACCGCTGTTCGCCATGCTGAGGCAAGGGTCCTCGCGCGACGAGGCGTGGGCGACCGTCCGCCACGTCATCGGCCACGGCACCTACCGCACCTATTATGAGGGGCTGTTCAACCTGTCGATGGCGACGCAGTAGACGGCCGCCGCCACCGGCATGGTGGGCGTCGGCTCCCCCAATATTCCCGCGATCGGGAAGCCCTCTCCCGTCTCCTGGACCCGCCACGCTCCAAAAGCCTGAAGATCCGCCGCTCGTCGCGGCGGAACGATTCTTGCTTAACATTTTTCGCGCGTTGCCTCGACGGTGTCACACGGCGGACCGGGGACAGGTGGCTACAGAAGAGGGACACGACCCAATGCAGGCGGCACGGCCATGGCGAACGGAACGAATGCGCTGACCTTACGCGCAACCCTTCAGCGGGCGGCGGGCCGGATCGCGCCGTGGGCGTGCGCCGTGCTGCTGCTCCTGCCCGCCGGGCTTGCGACCATCGGCGACACGCTGGCGCAGACCCAATCGAACGTCCGCCAGACCAAGCACAACCTCTCGACGAACGCGCCGGCCGGCAACGCGGTGAAGTCCACCAACGTCGATCAGGTCTGCGTCTTCTGCCACACGCCGCACGCCGCCACGATGCAGGGCGGGCAGCCGGTCGGACCGCTGTGGAACCGCCAGCTTTCCAGTTCGCAGTACACGACCTACGCCTCCAAGTCGCTGGACGCGCTGCCCATGGGGGCCGTCGGCCTCGACCAGCCGGGCGGCAGCAGCAAGCTCTGCCTGTCCTGCCACGACGGGACCATCGCCATCGGCCAGGTCGGCGTGCTGAATGGGAAGGCGTCGCCGTCCGTCACCATGAGCGGCGCGGCGCCGGACGGTGGCATGCCGAATGGCCAGGGCGGCAGCACCGGCTTCACCCGGCGGCTCGGCACCGACCTGACCAACGACCACCCGATCTCCTTCACCTACGACGATACCCTCGCCACCAAGGACGGCGACCTGCGCAAGCCCAGCGAATCCGGCGGCAACCCGCGCCTGATCGACAGCCGCGCCGTCGGCTACCATCCGACGTTGCCGCTCGAGAACGGGCAGATGCAGTGCACCACCTGCCACGACCCGCATCTCTACGATCCGGCCGACGCCAACCGCAAGTTCCTGCGCCTCAACCGGCTGCAGAAGAACGCCGGCCCGACGACCACCTTCAACGTGTCTAACGACATCATCTGCCTCGCCTGCCATCCCAAGGAGGGCTACGTCGAGTCCGCGCACGCCGACCCCACCGTCGCCAACGAGGTCTTCACCAACACGGCCGCCGCCGACCGCGGCTTCCCGGTGGGGACCCAGGTCTGGCAGGCGAGTTGTCTGGCGTGCCACGACACGCACACGGTGCAGGGGTCCCGCCGCCTGCTGCGCGAAGGGACGGACGGGGCCGACGACGGCTCCGGCCACCGGTCCGGCGGCAAGTCGGCCACCGAGGAGACGTGCTACCAGTGCCACTCGAAGGATGGCGTGTTCGGCAAGCTGGTGTTGCAGAACCAGGACCAGGCGGGCTTCGAGGTTCCGAACATCAAGACGGACTTCGAAGCCGCCGGCAACACGCACATGCCCATCCGGACGGCCGGTGCCGAAACGCACGACATTGGCGACAGCCCGCTGGCGCAGGCCGGCAAGGACTTCATCGAGAAGCCCGACCTGCTCGGCATCGCCAACCGCCACGTCGAGTGCACCGACTGCCACAACCCCCACCGGGTGCGGAAGAACAAGAAGTTCGACGGTTCCGGCACCACCGCGTCGGGAACCCACGAGCACTCCGGCACGACGGTCCATTCCAACGTGATCTCCGGCGTGCTGCGCGGCACCTGGGGTGTGGAGCCGCGCTACGCCTCCGACATCGCCAACGCCTTCGGCAACAACCCGACCGGCTTTGACGTCAAGCGCGGCGATCCCGGCCCCAGCGTCTCGACCGACGTGTCGGAGCCCTACGTGACGCGCGAATACCAGATCTGCCTGAAGTGCCATTCCAATTACGCCTACGGCACGACGCCCCCCAACCTCGGCTCGGCGGACGGCAGCACGGCCGACTATGGCTTCACCGACACCGGCGGCGTGCGGATCCACGCCTACACGAATCAGGCGATGGAGTTCCAGGCGCCGAGCGACGACGCGGGCGAGACGACGGCCAACCATCGCTCCTGGCATCCCGTGATGAAGGCGACCGGCCGCACCACGGGCCTGCGCAAGGCGGATGCCACGAACTGGACCAAACCCTTCAGCAACGCGGTCGGTTCGCAGACCATGTACTGCTCGGACTGCCACGGCAATGCCGTCTCCGCGATCGGCACCGCCGTGCCCACCGGCAACTCCACCAACGAGAACGGCAACCCCTGGGGGCCGCACGGCTCCAGCAACAAGTTCATCCTGAAGGGCAACTGGAACAACAACACCGGAGAGGCGAACACCGACGGCCTCTGCTTCAAGTGTCACGACCGCGAGATCTACGCGCAGTGGACGGACCGGTCGCGCACGGCAAGGAGCGGCTTCGGCACCACCAGCGTGTCCAACGCCACGAACCTGCACGGCTATCACGCCGACAAGGTCGCCAACTTCCGCTGTTCCTACTGCCACGTCGCGGTGCCGCACGGCTGGAAGAACAAGGCGCTGCTGGCCGATCTCAACAACATCGGCGCCGAGGTCGGCCTGTCGAACTACAAGTTTCCGCAGCAGTACCTCGGCTCGGACCCGAACGCGCAGAAGGCGAACCGCTACTACCGTGCGCCGTACTACATGGGCGCGCTGCTCAAGGTGAGGAACTGGGCCAAGAGCGGCGTCTGGGCGGCCAACGACTGCGGCAACAGCGGCACCACGGACGACAAGCAGTACGGCAAGACCTGGATGCAGAACACCTGCAAGAACATTCCCTGACATTCCGGTCCCGACATTCTGGCATCGCGCTTGCTGTAACGGGCGGCATTCACGACGACTGGTGCCAGCATGACTCCCGAAACCTGCAAGACGGCGCGCGACCTGCTCGGCTGGACGCTGGTGCGCGTCTCGCTCGAGACCGACGTCGATCCGGCCGCCATCTTCCTGTACGAGCACCGCGAGGAACGCCTGTCCGCCGAAAGCCTGTCGCGGATCCGCGCGACGCTGGAGCGCGCCGGAATCGAGTTCGTCGACACGGCCTGCGGCGAGCCGCGCGCGCGCTTCCGCGCCGGTGCCCTCGCCGCCGGAACCTGATCCGGGCATGGCGGCGGAAGCGCGGTCACCCCCAATTCCGGGAACGGAGAGAACACCGCACTCGAATTCGATAAACATTGTTGTGCTCACTGAATAAACTCTGTATTTTTTCGCCAATCGGAAACAATACGTTCTCTGTCTCAAGAATGGCATGCGGATTGCTGATGATTTGATGCTGCAGGAACGCAGCGTAATGCAGCGGAGAATCCGTCATGGCCCACGTTATCACTTGCGGAATTGCTGCCATTGCAGTGTCCGTGTGTGCCGTCAATTGGGCCGAGGCGGCGCCCCGGCGTGCGGGCGGACACAAGGGCGGGCCGGTGGCGGCCGTGTCGGCCGTCGACTATGTCGCCGTGGATGGCGTCCTGTACCCGACGCTGGGCACGCTCGATCCCTTCGCGCGACCGCTGCCGCCTGCCGCCAAAAGCCCGGACTACCGGCGCGACAAGATCCGCGCCGCCCTCGCCGATGGCCGGCCGAAGGGATGGGCGGACCTGGTGGCGCAGGTGCGCGCGGCCGGCTCGCCGTACCGGATGCTGCTGCTGGCCGACCAGATCGTCGACTCCCGCCTCGCCTACAAGCCGATCGGCGACAACTGGCGCTCGGCAACCTGGGCCTTCACGCGCGGTCACGGCGTGTGCACGGAGTACGCGGTCAGCAAGGCGACCCTTCTCCTCGACGCCGGCTTCCCGGCAGAGCGCCTGCGGATCATGAGCATGTCGCCGCGCTCCGAGGCGCACGCCGAATACCATGTCGTGCTCGCCGCGCAGGTCGAGCTTCCCGCCGAACGTGGTAAGGCCCCCCCAAAGCCGGCCGGGCAGACGGCCGCCGGCCGCGCCGGAACGGTCATCATCGACATGAGCGACCGCAAGGCGGGCAAGGCGAACGGCCCGGTTCCGCTGGCCGCTTACCGGCAGGCGCACGGCACGCGGGGCATCGTCTGGACCGGACTGGCCACCGCCGGCCTCGACCACTCCCGGCGCCCGCCGTCGGCGCCGGCCGCGAAGCCGCGGGCCGTGCGGGGCGTCGAGGTGCGCGAACTGGGCAATGCGGCGGCGCGCGGCACCGACGTTTCCGCGGCCGGCGCAGGCGCTCAGGCCGGTTCCGTCCCGGAGGTCGCGGACATCGGCGGCCGGTCGTACCTGGTGGTGCGCCAGGCCGGTGACTTCGTGCGGTACCGGCCGAGATAGCCGTCTCCCCACGCGCCAGGTCTTCGCCACGGAAGGCCGGGAGGTGAAATTCGGATAAAATTTGATTCAGCTCAGCGTACTATCCGTGGGTGCAGCGTTATCACCTGGACATCGGGGATCCAGGAGGCCTGCCGTGTCCATCCCGCCGCTGCTGCTGATCATGGCTGTCTGCATCGTCGCCCTCGCACTCCTGACCATCGACGTGGTGTGGGTCCGCGACAAGGAGGGCCTTCGGAACCGCGCCGCCACGATCCCCGGCAAGGACGCGCGGGAGTGATCGCGCAACGGCTCCGCTCGGCTTCAGCCGGCGCAGCGCGCTTCGTCGCCATTGGCGCAGAAGGCGCGCAGGCGGTCGAGATTGGTGATGAGAACGTCGCGCCCGCTGGTCATCACGCCGATGCGCTTCAGGCCGGTGAACGCGCGCGAGAGGCTTTCCGGGACCACGCCGATCTTCGAGGCGATCTGGTGCTTGGCGATCGGCAGGCGCATCTGGACGATCCCGTCCTTGCCGGGCGTCACGTGACCGGCCTGCTCCAGGAGGTAGGCGCCGAGCCGTTCCACAGTGGTCATGACCTTGAGGTCGCTGATCTGCTCGACCGTACCCCGGTGTTGCCGGGCCATGACGGCGAACAGCGCGGCGGCGAACGCCGGCTCGTGCAAGGCGAGCGCGCGGACCGCCGCGACCGGCAGCGCCAGCACGCAGGCCGGCTGTTGGACGACGGCCTGCACGGGGTAGGGCATCCCCGCCAGGGTCGCGGCGACGTCGAGCGGCCCCGGGGTGGCGACCATCTCGACCAGCACGGTGTGCCCGTCGCGCGCGACGGCCTCCAGGGCGACGACGCCGTGGAGCGCGACGTAGAAGAGGCTCGGGGTGGCGTCCCTGGTGAAGATGACCGTGCCCTTGGGTGCGCTCGCGACCGTGAGCGACGCGGCCAGTGCGTGCAGGCGCAACGGCGGCAGCGCGTCGAACGGGCGGACACGGGCGAGCGCGTCGAGGGCGTCGGCCGTCTGCCGGAAGGGGCTGGTGTCCATCGCGGTATGATCCATGGCGTTCGGTGGGGGCGTTCGGCGGGGGCGTTCGGCGGGGACGTTCGCTCAGGGGCATTCGCTCAAGGCGGGCTCCGCGTCTTCGATGAAGCCTGACCATTGCTGGTCGAGGCGGCGCAGGAACTTGTGGGCCTCCGCCAGGCTTTGGCGGGCGTCGGGATCGCCCAGCAGATCCTGTGCCAGCGAACCGGCCATGCGCCGCAGATGCCGGATCGCCTCCTGCCCCTTGGCGGACAGGCGCAGCGTGGCCAAGCGCCGGTCGCGCCGGGAGGCGGCGCGCTCCACATAGCCGGCGTCGATGAGTTGGCGCAGTGTGTAGGTGGCTTGCGAGCCGATCTGGTTGCAGCGCGCCGTCAGGTCGCGCACGGAACTGCCGGCTTCGGGAATGCCGAGCAGGATCATCATGCCGGCCGGGGTCACGTCGTCGACGCCCATGCGGGTCATCTCGGTGCGCAGCACGTCCAGGAAACGGCGATGCATCCGCTCGACGAGGCGCGGGATCTCCAGGTACAGCCGGACGTCCTGGTCCTGGATCAGGTCCGGGCCACCGTGGCGCTCCGGATGGATCTCGTAGATGCGGGCCAATCGATGCCTCCTTCGCGCTTCCCGCACCGTCAGTGCATGGCCGTTCCGTACCGCAACTCGACGGCGGCGATCTCACGGTCGAGGGTGCTTCGCATGCGGTCGGCTGGAGCGTCGGGATCCAGTTCCAGGAACACCCGTTCGGCGATTTCCCGCGCCTTGGAGTTGGTGAAACCAAGGACCAGTGCGTGGCAGTACGCGCTCACCGCAATTCGGCCGTGCATGGCGTCCTCGTTCAGTGCGGGGTTCGGCGGCAGGTTTGCGGACGGCGCAGCGGCCGCAAAACTCGCGATGGCACGGCCGGCACCTCATTGTCGTGCCGGTTGCAGATGCGTCGGATCTCGTCGAGAACGTCCTTTTCCGTTTCGTTGCTCAGCGCGATCAGAAATGCGTAGTCGTCCGTCATGCTCCCCTCCGTGGGGTTCTCTTGGTCTCCCATCGTGAAGATGCATGGTGCATGCCAAGTATGCGGGGCCGAGGCGCCACGGGAAATGTTCGCGCACCGGCATGGTCATCCCCGGATTTGGAACGGCTTTCTTGGATTTGGGGTCACGACGGACGCTGCCTCCGTGCAACAGCGTCATTCCGCACCGTTGATGGCATCGACCGCCAGGGCGACGGCAGCCCCTTCGTCCAATCCACCCTCGCGGACCAGCGTCCGCCACGTGAAAAAGCTGAGCATCAGCCCCAGCATCGCCTGCTGGGTCGCGCTCAGTTCCGCGCCGAGCACGTCGCGACACGCCAGCATGCCGGGCCCCATTCGCAGGTCGATCATCTCCTTGGTCAGCGCGTGATGTTCAGCATCCCGCAGCACGCAGGCGGCCAGCTCCGCGTTGCGCCCATACCAGCCGTAGAGCGCCTGCAGGCCGGCGCGCAGCCGTTCACGCCGGTCCGCGATGCCCCGCCAGGGCTCGGCGTCCGGCAGCGGATCGCGCTCCATTGCCAAGCCCGAGCAGGCGAGATGAAGGCTCCGCTCGTCGGGAAAATGGGCATAAAGGGTATGCCTCTGAACGCCGGCCCGCTCCGCCACCATGCTCATGCTGGTCAGCGCCGGCCCGATGCTGCCGTGCAGTTCCACGGCGGCTTCCACGATGCGCCGACGGGTTTCCGCCTGCTGCTCGGCGCGGCGTTTCATCGTATAGGGGCGGGTCATCCTATTTCGTTGCACATGGCAGTGCATCCAATGTTGACGGTCCCCAATTTTAAGTGCACAGTTGTGTTCTGTCAAATTCAGCAAAGGCCGGCGCCACCGCCGCCGCAGGGAGGAGCGTATGGAGACCAGGATCAGCGAGATCACCGACGGCATCTACCGGCTCTCGACCTTCGTGCCGGAGGTGGCGCCGCCCGCCGGCTTCACCTTCAACCAGTTCCTCGTCCTGGGCGAGGAGCCCCTGCTGTTCCACACCGGCCCACGCTCGATGTTCCCGCTCGTCCGGGCCGCGGTCGCCCGCCTGATCGCGCCCGAGCGGCTGCGCTGGATCACCTTCGGCCACTACGAAGCGGACGAGTGCGGGGCGATGAACGAGTGGCTGGCCGTGGCACCGGACGCCGAAGTGGCGCACGGGCAGACCGCGTGCCTGGTCTCCCTGAACGACATGGCCGACCGCACGCCGCGCATGCTGCAGGATGGCGAAACCATCGACCTGGGCAACGGCAAGCGGGTCCGCTACCTCGACACGCCGCATGTCCCGCACGGCTGGGAGGCGGGCCTGCTGTACGAGGAGGGCACCGGTACCCTGCTGTGCGGCGACCTGTTCACCCAGGTCGGCGACGGTCCGGCCCTGACCGAGGGGGATATCGTCGGGCCGGCGATCGCAGCCGAGGACATGTTCCGCTATTCCAGCCTGAACCCCGGCATGGGCGCCACGATCCGCCGGCTGGCGGAGCTGGCGCCGCGCACGCTGGCGCTCATGCACGGCCCGTCGTTTGCCGGCGACGGCGCTGCGGCGCTGCGCGCCCTGGCCGGCGGCTACGACGACCGCGTGGCGAACGCCCACCCGGCCATAGCGGCTTGACCACAACGCCGGATGACGGGAGCGGCGATTGGAAGCGGCGCCGCCGGCCGGCGGACGCGCGGCACCGCAACGATTGCCTGAAGGAATGGTGCGCGGGTTGAAGGGAGAAGAGACCGTCGCAACCCTGGGGGCCTTCACGCCGCCCGAAGACGTGGTCGGCGGGCGAATGGCACGGCGGCGGCATGGTCCGATGCGCGTGTGCCGTTCATCAGCGCGGTGCGGACCTTCAGCATCCGGTGGGCGCCACGCGGCGACCAGTGCATCTGCAGGTTGGAGCCCATGCACCGGTGCAACAGGCGCTGGAACGTGCTCTCGGTCGTCGTGCTGAGCGGCCAGGGCGCCTTGCCTTCAGTCATACCGGCGGCGCTCGATCGCTTCCATCGAGCTCCGCCGGTCAAACCCGACAGCCCCAGTCTTGACGGCCGATCGGCCCCGGTCCGCTGCCATGTCCTCGGGCCAAGTTCTGCACCTTGGCCCTCTGTGCCAACGTGGAGTGAGACAGCCGCCCGCTGAAATGATCGCTTGAGGGCGCTGTTGAGGACCCGATGAGCACGTTGACACCACGTCCCGCCTCCGCCGTCCTGCCCGCTGCGGATCCGGAGGTGAGCGACCGGCCGCAGCGCCGGACGTTCAGCACCGCCGACAAGCTGCGCATCCTGGAGGAGGTCGACCGCGCCCGCCCTGGCGACATCGGCGCCATCCTGCGC
>DASPIO010000331.1:0-9139 GCA_035629155.1 Azospirillum sp.
GACTTGGAGGTCTTCTTCTTCGGAACAGCCATGGCCGTAAACTCTCTGCACTACTCATTGGAAAAGGCGGCCCGTTTGGGGGGCCGCCTAGCGCGAGCCGCATTCAATAAACCAACGGCACGCGCAGGGCAAGCGGTTAAAGCCCCCTCATTGGGGCCGTTTCAGTTGCGACAGCACGGCGAAGGGGTTGGGCCGTTCCGGCTCGGGCGTGGCCTCCTCGTCCTCGTCGCCCTCGTCGATCATGGTGTATTCCGCCGGCAGCTCGACGCCGGGGCAGCGCGGGTACGGGTCCAGCGCCAGCGACAGGTGCTGCGCCGTCAGCTCGCCGATGTCGATGCGGTTGTTCACCATCGGCTCCGGCACGTCCTCCTCCAGGCTCGCCATGTCGAACTCCAGCTCGTCGCCGGAGTCGGGGATCAGCGACTCCGGGGCGAACAGCGCCTCGAAGGACTCGCGCACGTGGTTCTTAACGGGGTCGAGCGTCACGACGCAGGTCTGCACCACGTCGGCGTCCAGCTCGCCCGTGACGCGCACCATCTGGCCGCCGCGCACGCGCCGCAGGCGCACCTTGGCCTTCAGGCTGTCGATCGCCTCCAGCTCCAGCCGCTCGGCCAGATTGCGGCGCTCGGCCTCGCCGGCCTCGATCACCTCGACGACCTCCTTGCGCTGCACCGTGTCCGCGTTGACGACGCGGGAGAATTCGGGCGGCGGCTCGGCCCCGTTGATGTTTTGCGGGCTCATGTCTCGTTCCTCTTCCCTCATACGCAACAGATGGGGAGTCGCTTGGGTTCGCGCCTACCCCTGATGATCGGGTCCCGCAACCGGCGCCACGAAACGGATTCGCCCGGCCAGCAGGTCGGCCAGCGGCTGCTCCGCGAGATCGGCGGCCAACCGGCGCACGTAGGCGGCCATGGCGGCCAGCGCCTCCGGCGGCACGTCGCGCACGGTGCCGTACACGTTGTTGTCGAGCGCCACCTCGAGCGCGGAGTCGTCCGGCGCCGCCAGCGCCGCGTCGTAGGCCAGCAGGCGGCCGTGGGCACCGCGCACCATGGTCTTGACCCGTTTGGCGATGCCGGTGTCCCCCACCCCCATCTCGCGCAGCGAGCGGTCGAAGTCGGTGATCATCGCCTCATAGAGCGCGCGCGACCAGTCCTCCGCCTCCGCCCCCTGCCCCTTCAGGCGGTGCATGACCAGGATGACGTGCAGCACCAGCAGGTCGAACCGGCCGTCCAGCGTGTCCGGCACGGCAAGGTCGCGGTAGAACGCCGGCTCACGGGCCTGCGCCACCACGGCGGCATAGAACTCGGCGTCGGCGCGCGGCGGGCGCTGGCGCCCGAACAGACGGTCTCCGAACATACGGGCGAGCACGGCCTTCATGAATCACGACGCAGTCGTTGACGGGCAAGATTGGCTGATCAAGGTGTTCGTTGACAGGACAAAGCGCACGGTGCGAATGTGCCCGGTATTTGGGACCGGGCGCACGGCCATCCGGCCGAGCCTCGACCCGCCGGGAGCATCCTAGCCGAGCGCCATGACGAGATCGACCCCTTCGAAGCTGTTCGCCGCCGCCCTGCTGGGCGTCGCCGTCACCGCCTGCGCGCCCACCGTGGCGACCCGCGGCAACATGGCCGACCCCGACCGCATCGCGCAGGTCAAGGTCGGCCAGTCGACCCGCGACGAGGTCGCCTCCGTGCTGGGCACGCCGACCTCGGTCGGAACCTTCGACCAGAACGTCTGGTACTACATCGGCCAGACCACCGAGAAGACCGCCTTCTTCCAGCCCGAGATCGTCGAGCGCCGCGTGGTGGTGGTGCAGTTCGACGACGGCGGCGTGGTGCGCGACCTGAAGACGCTGGACCGCAGCCAGGGCCGCGACGTGGAGATCGTCGACCGTTCCACCCCGACGCACGGCCGGGAGATGAGCTTCCTGGAGCAGATGATCGGCAACGTCGGCCGCTTCTCCGCCAAGGACACCAAGGGCAAGGGCCCAGGGAGCTGAGCGCGGACCACATCGGCGCGAACAGATCGGCGCAAACGCAACGAAGGGCCGGAGACTTCTCCGGCCCTTCGGCGTTTCAGGACACCGCCCGGCGAAGACCGGACTCAGACCGTGATCTTGCCTTCCTTCAGGGCGGCGACGATGTTCTGGCTCACCTCCGATGCGGTGGCCCCGGTGATGGCTTCCAGCCCGGCGATGGTGTGGCCTTCCTCGAGCTTGCAGGTGCACTCGTCACCCGACTTCTCGATGGTGCCGATCACGGTCTTGGTCAGCGTCGGCTTTTCGGGTTCGCCGCCGGTCTGGAGCAGGATGATCTTGCCGCTATTGTCTTCGGCGTTCACGTTCACCAGGATTTGGCCGGCCATGAGCTGATTCCCCTTATACGACTGTATGGAACGGGTCACCGCACGCTGCTGGCGCACGGTCACACCCACGATACAGCCGCAACATTCATCGTCAAAGAAAATCCCCGGAGCCTCGCGGCTCCGGGGTGAAGGTTGTACCGCTTCGACGTGCACTTGGTAGGTATACGATCAGGCCAGCGCGTGCAGGATGGCCAGCAGCAGGATCGCCACGATGTTGGTGATCTTGATCATCGGGTTCACCGCCGGGCCGGCGGTGTCCTTGTACGGGTCGCCGACGGTGTCGCCGGTGACCGCCGCCTTGTGGGCGTCGGATCCCTTGCCGCCGTGGTTGCCTTCCTCGATGTACTTCTTGGCGTTGTCCCAGGCGCCGCCGCCCGAGGTCATCGAGATGGCGACGAAGACGCCGGTCACGATGGTGCCCAGCAGCATGGCGCCGACGGCCGAGAAGGCGGCCGCTTGCCCGGCGATGGCGGCGACGATGATGTACAGCACCACCGGGGCGAACACCGGCAGCATCGAGGGGATGATCATCTCCTTGATGGCCGCCTTGGTCAGCATGTCGACCGCCCGGCCGTAATCGGGCTTGGCCGTGCCTTCCATGATGCCGGCGATCTCGCGGAACTGCCGGCGCACCTCCACGACGACCGAGCCGGCGGCGCGGCCGACCGCGGTCATGCCCATGGCGCCGAACAGGTACGGCAGCAGGCCGCCGATCAGCAGGCCGACCACCACGTACGGGTCGTTGAGCCGGAACTCCACCGGGACGCTCGGGAAGTAGTGCTTCAGGTCCTGGACGTAGGCGGCGAACAGCACCAGTGCGGCCAGACCGGCCGAGCCGATGGCGTAGCCCTTGGTGACCGCCTTGGTGGTGTTGCCGACGGCGTCCAGCGCGTCGGTGGTGACGCGGATGTCCTTCGGCATTTCCGACATTTCGGCGATACCGCCGGCGTTGTCCGTCACCGGACCGTAGGCGTCGAGCGCCACCACCATGCCGGCCAGCGCCAGCATCGTCGTCGCGGCGATGCCGATGCCGAACACGTCCGCCTGGCTGAAGGCGATGACGATGCCCGCGCAGATGACGATCACCGGCAGCGCCGTCGCCTCCATGGAGACCGCGAGTCCCTGGATGACGTTGGTGCCGTGGCCGGTCTCCGACGCGCGCGCCACGGAACGGACCGGGCGGAACGCGGTGGAGGTGTAGTACTCGGTGATCCACACCAGCAGGCCCGTCACGCCCAGGCCGACCAGCGCGCATATGAAGAAGTTGAGCCCGTTGACCGTCTTGGCCCCCATAGCGATCGGCCGGGTGAAGCCGAACATGATGGCGGTGACGATGAGGATCAGCACGGCGCCGATCACCGCGGAGACGATGAAGCCCTTGTACAGCGCGCCCATGATGTTCTTGGAGGCGCCGAGCTTGACGAAGAAGGTGCCGATGACCGAGGCCACGATGCACACCGCGCCGATGACCAGCGGGTACATCAGCAGGGTGCGGACGATGTCGCCCGTGAAGAAGATCGCCGCCAGCAGCATGGTGGCGACGATGGTGACGGCGTAGGTCTCGAACAGGTCAGCGGCCATGCCGGCGCAGTCGCCGACGTTGTCGCCCACGTTGTCGGCGATCACCGCCGGGTTGCGGGGGTCGTCCTCGGGGATGCCCGCCTCGACCTTGCCGACGAGGTCGGCGCCGACGTCCGCACCCTTGGTGAAGATGCCGCCGCCCAGGCGCGCGAAGATCGAGATCAGCGACGCGCCGAACGACAGGGCGACCAGCGCCTCCAGCACCACGCGGACCTGCACCGGGTCGGTGACCTTGTAGATCATCGACAGCACGGCGAAGTAGCCGCCCACGCCCAGCAGGCCCAGGCCCACCACCAGCATGCCGGTGATGGCGCCGGACTTGAAGGCGATGTCGAGCGCCTTGTCCAGGCCGACGGTCGCCGCCTGCGCGGTGCGGACGTTGGCGCGCACCGACACGTTCATGCCGATGTAGCCGGCGATGCCCGACAGCACCGACCCGATCAGGAAGCCGATCGCAACGGGAAGGCCGAGAATGGCGCCCAGGATGATGAGGATCACCACGCCGACGATGGCGATGGTGGTGTACTGCCGGTTCAGGTAGGCCCGGGCACCTTCCTGAACCGCGCCGGCGATCTCCTGCATTCGTGCGGAGCCCGCAGGAGCGGCCATGACCTGTTTCCCGGCATACGCGCCGTAGGCGAGCGCCAGGAGGCCACAGGCGATGACAACGATAAATGCGAATGCCATCCGTTCCCCCAAAATATTTGTAACACCGTGGTATTCGCCGCATCGCACAAAAATTGATGCGGTCGCGAACACGCCGGATTTTTTCGTGGGAAAGCATGCCGAAGCGTCTGGCACATTGCAACAGCCGCCACGCTCCAGCATGCGCGGCGAATTGGCCCGCCGGCATACGCCTATGATCTTTGACTTATTTTAAACCGAGTAGCCGCGCGCCGCGCCGCAAAGTCCGGTACGACAGGATTGCTGCCGTACATCGCCGGTGAACCGGTGGCGTACTGGACCGGTCCTTACCCCAATCTATAGTGATATCGCCGCCATACTTGGCCGCCACAATGAACGGCAAATGGTCACAGCTTGCGCTGCGTGACCACCTGGACCAGCACATCGCGCACCACGCCGTCGCCCAGCACCTTGGTCGCCGCGGTGATCAGCTTTTCCTTGACGGCGGGAATGTTGACCAGCGCGCCCTGCAGGATCGACTTGTCATCGACGGCGCCGTACAGCGTGGTGATGAAGGCGTCGGTCAGGCGCGGTACGTTCTGCGCCGCGCGCGGCTGCTGTTCGGCCACCACCTCGATGGTGACGACGACGGTGACGAACTGCTCCACCCGGTCCCGCCCGATGGCGGGGATGGCGATGGGCGCCATGCGCACGTAGGCGGTGGGGGGCGGTGCTTCCTCCTTGGGCGGGGGCGGCTCGACCACCTGTTCGCCCAGAACGTACTTCTGGTACAGCATCCAGCCGCCATAGCCGGCGCCGCCCAGCAAAGCCAGGCCGAAAACCAGGAGAATGATGGCCTTCATGCCCGCGCCCCGACACCGTCCCCACCGTGCCGCGGACCATGCGCCGCCCCGGCTTTCGGAGTGGTTAAAGCGGAACGACTCGAGTCAGAAATGCGTCCAGCCGCGCGCGGGCAACGCCAGCGGCGCCCCGGAATCGTCCCGCACCGTCACGCGCCCGGCCTCCCCCGCCTCCAGGCGGCCGACCTCGGTGATCGCCACGCCGGCCTCATCCGCGACCGCCGCCAGGGCCTGGCGCCGTTCCACCGGCGCCGAGAACAGCAGCTCGTAGTCGTCACCGCCGGTCAGCGCCAGCGCCAGCCGCGCCGGATCGCCGCCGACCACCGCGCGCGCGGCGGCGGACAGCGGCACCCGGCCGGCGTGCAGCACGGCGGCGCACCCCGACTCCTCGGCCAGATGCGCCAGATCGGCGACCAGCCCGTCCGACACGTCCAGGCACGCCGCCGCCACGCCTGGCAGACGAGCGCCCACGCCGACGCGCGGCTCCGGCCGCCGCAGCCGCCCCAGCAGGTGCGCGCGTGCCTCGGCATCCGCCACGTCCAGTTTCCCGAACGCCACCTGCAGTCCCAGCGCCGCATCCCCGATGCTGCCGGTGACGAACACCGCGTCTCCCGCCCGCCCGCCGCAGCGCGGCAGCGCCTGCCCCGTCGGCACCAGCCCCATCGCCGTCACCGACAGCGTGACCGGCCCCGCCGTGGACACCGAGTCGCCGCCCGCCAGATGGATGCCGTACCGCCGCTGGTCCTCGCCCAAGCCCCGCGCGAACGCGGCCAGCCAGTCCTCCGGCAGGTCCTTCGGCAGCGCGGTGACAAGGGTGTAGGCGTAGGGTTCCGCCCCCATGGCGGCGAGGTCGGAAAGGTTGACGCGCAGCAGCTTGGCCGCCACGTCCTCCGGCGGGTCGCCGGGCAGGAAGTGCACGCCGGCCACCATGGCGTCGACGGTGACGACCAGTTCCCGGCCCGCCGGCACGCCGAACACGGCGGCGTCGTCGGCGAGCCCCCGCGCCCCGGCGAAGCCCGCCGTCAGCGGCTTGAAATAGCGCGCGATCCGCCCGAATTCGCCGAGCGGACGCGCGGCGGCCGCGTCAGTCCTGCGGGCCACGCCCGGGGTCCGGCTGCGCCAGCTCGGCCGGGCGCAGGGTGCGCGCGACGTGGTCGAGCACGCCGTTCACCATGCCCGGCTCGCGCCCGGCAAAGAAGGCGTGCGCCACGTCCACGTATTCGCTGATGATGATGCGCGGGTGCAGGTCGTTGTGCGCGAACAGCTCGTACGCCCCGGCGCGCAGGATGGCGCGCAGCAGCAGTTCCAGCCGGTCGAGCGGGAACTTGGGGTCGAGCGCCGCGGAAACGATGCCGTCCACTTCGGGCTTGCGGTGGCCGGTGCCGCGCACCACGTCGGCGAAGAGCTGCGGGTCGGCGGCGACGAACTGCACGCCGTCCACCTCCTGCTGGCCCAACCGGTGCTTGACGAATTCGTTCACCACCGACTCGACGCCGGCTCCGGTCAGGTCGATCTGGTACAGCGCCTGGACGGCGGCCAGCCGGGCGGCCTTGCGCCGCGCCTTGGCCGAACCGCCCCCGGTGGCCTTACGGGGGGCACGCTTGTGTTTCGCGCGGCCGGCCGCGTCGTCGTTGCTCATGTTGGTCTGCTGCTCGGGAAAGAAGGAAAACGGGAAAAGCGGTCACCGCGGATAGAGGCGGAATTGGCGCTTCAATTCAATCATGTCAAGGCAGGCGCGCGCCGCCGCACCGCCCCTGTTCTTATGCCCGGTGGCGGCCCGAACCCATGCCTGTTCGCGGCTCTCCACCGTCAGGATTCCGTTGCCGACGGCCAGCGTGTAGCGCAGCGCGAGGTCCTGCAGGCCCCGCGCGCTCTCCTGGCAGACGATGTCGTAGTGCGTCGTCTCGCCGCGGATCACGCAGCCCAGCGCCACGTAGCCGTCGAAGCGCTTGCGCGCCGTGTAGAAGTCCATCGACCGCACCGCGTACTGGATGGCCGCCGGGATCTCCAGGCAGCCGGGCACCGCATAGCGCTGGTGGGTGCAGCCCGCTTTCTCGATCTCCCCGATCGCACCGCGCGACAGCTCGTCGGCGATGTCCTCGTAGAAGCGGGCCTCCACGACCATGATGTGCGGCACGTCGTTCATGCGGCGGTCAGTCGGCTCCCGTGGAATCGGGGATCGCCCGGTGGCCGGTGACGGTCAGGCCATAGCCCTCCAGACCGATGATCGCCTTCTTGCGGTTGGACAGCAGCTCCATGTTGCGCACGCCCAGGTGCAGCAGGATCTGCGCGCCGACGCCATAGTCGCGCAGCTCCGATCCGCCGCCCGATTGCCCCTCCAGCCGCGCCAGCGCGGCGGCCGACAGGCTGGTCGCCTGCGGCTCGCGCAGCAGCACGATGACGCCGCGCCCTTCCTTGGCGATCAGCTCCATGGAGGCCTGCAGCTCGCAGTCGCGCCCGGCCGAGGTGTCGCCCAGCACGTCGTCCAGCACGGACAGCGCGTGCATGCGCACCAGCACCGGCTCCTCGCCGGAGATGTCGCCGCGCACCAGCGCGATGTGCTCGGCGTACGCCACCTTGTTGACGTACACGTACATCTGGAAACGCCCACCGTGGCGGCTGTCCAGCGTGCCGGCCAGCCGCTGTTCGACGATCGTCTCGGTGCGCCGGCGGTGGGCGATGAGGTCGGCGATGGTGCCCACCTTCAGCCCGTGGAACTGCGCGAACTTCACCAGATCCGGCAGGCGGGCCATGGTGCCGTCGTCGTTCATGATCTCGCAGATCACGCCGGCCGGCGTCAGGCCCACCATGCGGGCGATGTCCACCGCCGCTTCCGTGTGCCCGGCGCGCACCAGCACGCCGCCGTCGCGCGCCAGCAACGGGAAGATGTGGCCGGGGGTCACGATGTCCTCCGGCCCCGCCTTGGGGTCGATGGCGACCTGGATGGTGCGGGCGCGGTCGGCGGCCGAGATGCCGGTGGTCACCCCCTCGCGCGCCTCGATGGAGACGGTGAAGGCGGTGTGGTGGCGCGACGCGTTCTGCTGCGCCATCAGCGGCAGGCGCAGCTTCTGGATGCGGTCCTGATCCATGGCGAGGCAGATCAGGCCGCGCCCGTACTTGGCCATGAAGTTCACGG
The DNA here is from genome assembly GCA_035629155.1 of Azospirillum sp. Lineage (GTDB taxonomy): Bacteria > Pseudomonadota > Alphaproteobacteria > Azospirillales > Azospirillaceae > Azospirillum. Next base: position 8,566 of record DASPIO010000331.1, read on the forward strand.
CCTCGGCGTCGCACATCTGCGCGGGGATGACGAGGTCGCCCTCGTTCTCGCGGTCCTCGTCGTCGACCAGGATGAACATGCGGCCCTGGCGCGCCTCTTCGAGGATCTCCGCGGCCGGCGACAGGAAGGAATGGTATTCGGAAGTCATTCTTGGCCCACCAGCCGGGCGACGTAGCGCGCCAGCATGTCGATTTCCATGTTCACGCGGTCGCCCGGCTTCAGGTCGCCGAAGGTCGTGGCGACCTGCGTGTGCGGGATGATGTTCACGCCGAAGCGGGCACCATCCACCTCGTTCACCGTCAGCGACACGCCGTCGATCGCCACCGAGCCCTTGGAGGCCACGTATTTGGCGAGGTTGGCCGGCGCCTCGAACGTGATGCGCTTCGACTCGCCGTCGGGGCGCACGTCGACCACCGCCGCCACGCCGTCGACGTGGCCGGAGACGATGTGCCCGCCCAGTTCGTCGCCCAGCTTCATGGCGCGTTCCAGGTTGACGCGCGTGCCCGGCGTCCAGCCGCCCAGCGTGGTCTTCGACAGCGTCTCGGCCGAGGCCTGGACGGCGAACCAGCCCGGC
>DASPIO010000332.1:0-7205 GCA_035629155.1 Azospirillum sp.
TGCTGGGCGGTGTTCACCGAGGGGCACGTGACCTTCGACGGCAAGCTGTCGGCCTGCTGCTTCGACCACGACGGCCGCTTCGACATGGGCGACCTGACCACGACCTCCTTCACCGAGGCGTGGCACAGCGACGCCTTCACCACGCTGCGCGCCGCGCACCTGACGAAGGACGTCGCCGGCACCGTGTGCGAGCGCTGCATCGCCTACCAGCAGGGCGAGGGATGACATGACCACCGAGCCCCGCGTGCTGGAGGCGCTGCGCACGGTCATCGACCCGGAGATGGGTATCGACGTGGTCGAGCTGGGCCTCGTCTACGGCATCGATGTCCACCCGGCGGGCACGGTGGACATCCGGCTGGGTGTGACCTCGCCGGCCTGCCCGCTGGGCGACTATCTGTGCGAAACGGCGGAGGACGCCGTGCGCGCCGCCGTGCCCGAGGTGCGGGGCGTCACCGTCGACCTCGTCCTCGACCCGCCCTGGACGCCCGCGCGCATGACCGCCGAGGCCCGCCGCCGGCTCGGCTGGCCGGACCAGGGCTGAAGCCGTGGGCGCCGCAGCCGCCCCGGCCCGCGTCTCCGCCGCCGCGTTGCGGGCGCGGCGGATGCCGCTGCTGGCGCTGGGCTTCGTGGCGCTGGTGAGCGGCGCGCTGGCCGGGCTGGCGCGCCTGGGCTGGGTGGTGCCGCTGCCGCACGCCGATCTGGCGCTGCTGCACGGGCCGCTCATGGTGTCCGGCTTCTTCGGCACGGTGATCGGGCTGGAGCGCGCCTCGGCCCTCGGCCGGCGCTGGGTGTTCCTCGGGCCGCTGGCGTCGGGGCTGGGCGGGCTGGCGCTGGTGGCCGGGCTGCCGGTGCCGGCCGGGGCGGCGCTGCTGGTCGTGGCGGCGGTGGTGCTGAGCGTGGCGTCGTGGCGCGTCTGGCGCTTCCAGCCCGCCGGCTTCACGGCGACCATGGCGGGGGCGGCGGGCTGCTGGCTGGTTGGCAACCTGTTGTGGCTGGCCGGCGCGCCGATCCAGGCGGCGGTCGTCTGGTGGATGCTGTTCCTGGTGCTGACCATCGCCGGTGAGCGGCTGGAACTGAGCCGCTTTCGCCCGCCCAACCGCTGGGCCGCGCCCACCTTCGCCTTGATCGTGGCGCTGCTGGCCGGCGGCGGTCTGCTGGCCGTGGCTGCGCCGGAGGCCGGGCTGCGGTTGGCCGGCGCGGGTCTGGCCGGGCTGGCGGCGTGGCTGGTCCGCTTCGACGTGGCGCGTCACACCGTGCGCGGCACGGGCCTGCCGCGCTACGTGGCGGCGTGCCTGCTGTCGGGCTACGCGTGGCTGGCGGTGGCCGGGGTGCTCGCCGCCGCGGCGGGGGAGGGGTTCTACGACGCGGCGCTGCACGCGCTGTTCCTGGGCTTCGTCTTCGCCATGGTGTTCGGCCACGCGCCGATTATCCTGCCGGCGGTGCTGCGCCTCGCCGTGCCCTTCGGCGCCGTGCTCTACCTGCCCCTGGCGGCGCTGCACCTGGGTGTGGCGCTGCGCGTGGCCGGCGTGCTGTCCGATGAGATCGCGCTGCGCCAGTGGGGTGGAGCCGCCAACGTGGCCGCCATTGCGCTCTTCATCGTGCTGACGGCATCGCGGGTGCTGCGCGGACGGTGAGCGGGTGGGGCTATCCCCTACCCGATCGGGTGGTGCCGACCCTGCGGCGATTTGATAGAGATCATCGCAGGCCGCCCCCGCGTGCGGCCAACTCCGTGCACGGAGGGGGAGGGCCATGAAGTACGTCGACGAGTTCCGGGATGCCGCATTGGCCCGCGCCGTGGCCGAGACCATCCGGCGCGAGGTGGACCCCGGCCGCAGCTACCACATCATGGAGTTCTGCGGCGGCCACACGCACGCCATCGCGCGCTACGGCATTCCCGACCTGCTGCCGCCCAACGTGCGCCTGATCCATGGGCCGGGCTGCCCGGTGTGCGTGTTGCCCGTCGGCCGCATCGACGACGCCATTTCCATCGCCCGGCGCCCCGGCGTGATCCTGTGCACCTACGGCGACGTCATGCGCGTGCCCGCGTCGGAGCGCATGAGCCTCATCAAGGCGAAGGCCGAGGGTGCCGACATCCGCATGGTGCTCTCCACCACCGACGCGCTGAAGGCGGCGGAGGCCAACCCCGACCGCGAGGTGGTGTTCTTCGCCATCGGCTTCGAGACGACCACGCCGCCCACCGCCGTGGCGCTCCAGATCGCCAAGGCGAAAAATCTCAGGAACTTCTCGGTCTTCTGCAACCACGTGCTCACCCCGTCGGCCATCTCCAACATCCTGGAGAGCCCCGAGGTGCGCGAGCTGGGCACCGTGCCGCTGGACGCCTTCATCGGCCCGGCGCACGTCTCCACCGTCATCGGCAGCCGCCCCTACGAATACTTCGCGGAGGAGTACCAGAAGCCGGTCGTCGTGGCGGGGTTCGAGCCGCTGGACGTGATGCAGGCCATCCTCATGCTGGTCCGCCAGATCAACGAGGGCCGGGCGGAGGTGGAGAACCAGTTCATCCGCGCCGTGACGCGCGAGGGCAACCGCAAGGCCCTGGCCCTGGTGGCCGAGGTGTTCGAGTTGCGCCGCTCCTTCGAATGGCGCGGCCTGGGGCTGGTGCCCTACAGCGCGCTCAAGATCAAGGAACCCTACGCTGCCTGGGACGCCGAGAAGCGCTTCGCCGTCCGCGGCGCCATGGTGCCCGACCACAAGGCCTGCGCCTGCGGCGCCATCCTGCGCGGCGTCAAGAAGCCGACCGACTGCAAGCTGTTCGCCACCGGCTGCACGCCGGAAAATCCCATGGGGTCCTGCATGGTGTCGGCGGAAGGGGCGTGCGCGGCGCATTACACCTACGGCCGCTTCCGCGACCATGCGGCGGGAGCTGCCTGATGCGCCTTCTCCTCCTCGTCCACGCCTTCAACAGCTTGGCGCAGCGCCTGTACGTCGAACTGGCCGAGCGCGGGCACGACCTGACCATCGAGTTCGACGTCAACGATTCCGTGACGCGGGAGGCGGTGGACCGCTTCCGCCCCGACGCGGTGCTCGCCCCCTTCCTCAAGCGCGCGATCCCGGAGGACGTGTGGCGGCGCGTCCCCTGTCTGGTGGTGCACCCCGGCCCGCTGGGCGACCGTGGCCCCTCGGCGCTGGACTGGGCGGTGCTCGAAGGAGCGGACCGCTGGGGCGTCACCGTCCTGCAGGCGAACGGGGAGTTCGACGCGGGCGACGTCTGGCGCTCGCTGTCCTTCCCCATGCGCGACGCGCCCAAGGCCAGCCTGTACCGGCACGAGGTGACGGAGCACGCCGTCGCGGCGGTGCTCGATTCGCTGGACCGGCTGGCGCGGGGCGGCGCGCCGGCGCCGTTCGACCCGGCCGACCCGCAGGCGTTCGGCACGTCGCGCCCGGCCATGCGGCAGGCCGACCGCGCCATCGACTGGCGCCGCGACGACACCGCCACCGTGTTGCGCAAGATCCGCAGCGGCGACGGCGTGCCCGGCGTGCGTGATGATGGCGTCAGCCTGTTCGACGCCCACCCGGAAAGCCGCCTGAAGGGCGCGCCCGGCTCCTGGCTCGCGCGTTGGGAAGGGGCGGTGTGCCGCGCCACCGCCGACGGCGCGGTGTGGATTGGCGCCATGAAGGCCCCGTCCACGCATCCGCAGGACCCGACGCTGAAGTTGCCGGCCTCCATGGTGCTGCCCGGCGCCGCCGACCTGCCGGAGGTTCAAGGCGATTACCGCGACCTCTGGTACGAGGAAGCGGACGGGGTCGGCACCCTGCACTTCCCCTTCTACAACGGCGCCATGGGCGCGCGGCAATGCGAACGCCTCCTCGCGGCGCTGGAAGCGGCGCTGGCCCGCGACACGCGCGTGCTGGTGCTGATGGGCGGAGAGGATTTCTGGAGCAACGGCATCCACCTCAACCTGATCGAGGCGGCGGCCAGCCCGGCCGACGAATCCTGGCGCACCATCAACGCCATCGACGACGTGGCCCGCGCCCTGATCACCGCGACGGACAAGGTGACGGTGGCCGCGCTGTCCGGCAACGCCGGGGCCGGCGGCGTCTTCCTGGCGCTGGGCGCCGACTTCGTATGGGCGCGCACCGGCGTGGTGCTGAACCCGCACTACAAGGGCATGGGCAACCTTTACGGCTCCGAGTACTGGACCTACACGCTGCCCCGCCGCGCCGGCGCCGACAACGCGCGGCGCGTCACCGAGGCGCGCCTGCCCATGGGCACGCCGGAGGCACGCCGCCTCGGCCTCGTCGACGCCGCGTTCGGCGTCACGGTGGCCGGGTTCCGCGCCGAACTGGCCGAACGCGCCCGCGCGCTCGCGGCCGACCCGGCGCTTCCCGCGCTGCTGGCCGACAAGCGCCGCCGCCGTGCCGACGACGAGGCCGCCAAACCGCTGGAGCAACACCGGGCCGAAGAACTGGAGCGCATGCGTTTCAACTTCTACGGCTTCGACCCCAGCTACCACGTCGCCCGCTACAACTTCGTCTTCAAGGTGCCGAAGTCACGCACGCCGCTGTATCTGGCACGGCATCGGCGGGTGGGGTAGGGGCGCCAATTTCCCCTCTCCCTTGACGGGAGAGGGGCTCGATCATCTCAATCCAGCACCACCCGCAGATCCCGCTCCACGTCGTCGATCAGCGTGTCGGGATGGCAGTAGTTGCGCAGCCGCTCGATGGACCCGACGGTCACCGTGCGTCCCTTGATGTGAATGTCCTGCTCGCCCAGGGCGGCGAAGGCGCGCGACAGGTTCTCCGGCGTCATGCCCAGGCGGCTGGCCAGCACCTGCTTGTTGGTCGGCAGCTCGAAGGTGGCGCCGTCCACCGGCGGGTCGGCCATGTGCAGCAGGAACGCCGCCAGACGCTGGGTTGAGGTGCGCAGCTTCAGATCCTTCACCTGCCGCACCATGCGCCGGAACTGCACGGCCAGCGACGCCAGCATGGACAGCGCCAGCTTCGGCTGCAGCGCCAGTTGCTCGCGCAGCGCGCGAGCCGGCACCATCAGGATCTGCGACGGCTCCAGCACCTTCGCCGACATCAGGTACGGCGTGTCGGTCAGCGCCGCCGCCAGCAGGAAGCTGTCGACCGGCGTCAGGATCTCGATCACCGTCTCGCGGCCGTCGGTCGTGCTGCCGTACAGCATCACCGACCCCTCGACCAGCACGTGCAGGAAGTCCGGCCGCTCGCCCTGTTCGAACAACACCGTCTCGCGCGGGAAGCGCTGCAGGAGGGCGCCGGCCGTCACCACACCCAGTTGGTCCTGGTCCAGCCCGTCGAAGCAGGGCAGTGCCCGGATGGTCTCCAAATCCCTGGTCCGCATGGGTCCTGTCGTCTCCGCCGCTTGAGCGCCGCCGGCATCATTGCCAGCCGGCTCGCCCCTGTAGAAACCTAGCCGTTCGTCCGATGCAGTCTAGACCGTACGTCATAGCAAGGCGCCATGGATACAGCCTGCCATGGCCTTTCCGCACCAGACTTGACATTCGTCAAGCGGCGGCACGAAAACAAGCTAGTCTTTGATGTCCAGGCATCAATATTAAGTATTACTTCCTGAACAAGTGCGACATAATGGCCTGTACTTTGCGCTCTTGACCGCGGTCAAGCGCATTGGAAGGCCCCGCGACAGAATGCCCCCACAGAGACTAGGGACTGACAGGGGGTGTTCATGACGAACCTCGACACCGTCACGCCCGCACAGCAGACGCGGGCGCTCACGCTTAGCACGGTGGCGTTCACCGTGTGCTTCGCCGTGTGGACGATCTTCGCGATCATCGGCGTGCAGATCAAAAAGGATCTCGGCCTCACCGACACGCAGTTCGGCCTGCTGGTCGGCACGCCGATCCTGACCGGTTCGCTGTCCCGCCTGTTCCTGGGCATCTGGACCGACCAGTACGGCGGTCGCATCGTCTACACCGCCGTCATGGTCGCGGCCGCCATCGCCACCTACCTGCTGACCTGGGCCTACGACTACCCGACCTTCCTGCTGGCCGCCCTGGGTGTGGGCATCGCCGGCGGCGCCTTCGCGGTGGGCATCGCCTACACCTCGCGCTGGTACCCGAAGACCAGGCAAGGCACGGCGCTGGGCATCTTCGGCATGGGCAACGTCGGCGCCGCGGTCACCAAGTTCGCCGCCCCCTTCATCATGGTCTCCTTCGGCTGGAAAACGGTGGCCCTGGTGTGGGCGACGGCGATCCTGGTGATGGCTGTGATCTTCTGGTTCTCCACCGAGGATGACCCGGTGCTGCAGGAGCGGCGCGCCAACGGCCTGCCCATGGAATCCACGGCGATGCACCTGTCGCCCCTGAAGAACCTGCAGGTCTGGCGCTTCTCGCTCTATTACTTCTTCGTCTTCGGCGGCTTCGTCGCCTTGGCGCTGTGGCTGCCGCGCTACTACATCGGCGCCTACGGCCTGGACATCACCACGGCCGGCATGCTGGGTGCCGCCTACTCGATCCCCGCCTCGGTCTTCCGCGCCTTCGGCGGCGTGCTGTCGGACAAGCTGGGCGCGCGGCGGGTCATGTACTGGACCTTCGGCGTCTCGGCGATCTGCACCTTCCTGCTGTCGTACCCGAACACGCGCTACGTGGTGCAGGGCATCAACGGCCCGATCGAGTTCGCCTTCGCGCTCGACTTCATCTCCTTCACCGTCATCGCCTTCGTGCTGGGCTTCTTCATGTCGCTGGGCAAGGCGGCCGTGTACAAGCACATCCCCGTCTACTACCCGAACAACGTCGGCTCGGTGGGCGGCATCGTCGGCCTGATCGGCGGCCTGGGCGGCTTCATCCTGCCCATCACCTTCGGCGCCATGAACGACATCACCGGCGTGTGGACGAGCTGCTTCATGCTGCTCTTCCTGATCGTCGCCGTCTCCTTCGTGTGGATGCACCTCGCCATCCAGCGCATGGAGCGCCGCCACGCCCCCGAACTCGCCCGTCTGCCCGAACTGCCGGAACTGGAAGGCATCAACGCGGCCCCGCGCCCCAAGACGGCCGGCGCCCCTCTGCCGAACGGCGCCGCCGCCGGCAACGCCTGATCCCCGCCGCCACCCATAACGAGGAAACCCAACCATGACCTATGCACCCGCGACGGTGCGTGCGTCCGACACCGTGGCCGACTGGCGGCCGGAGGACGCGACGTTCTGGGAGGCCACGGGCAAGCGCCTGGCGTGGCGCACCCTGTGGATCACCACCGCCAACCTGACCATG
>DASPIO010000333.1:0-3246 GCA_035629155.1 Azospirillum sp.
TTGGCGGAGGAGTTCATCGCCGCCCTGGAGCACGTCGTGGGAGAGCAGCAGCAGGTGCGGGCCGTGTGCATCGGCCCCGACGACGACATGGAGCAGCGCCGGCAGGACATCCTCAACTCGGTCGCCGAGGTGGACGACGGGTCGGGCGTGGTGGTCCTGACCGACATGTTCGGCGGCACGCCGTCCAACCTCGCCATCTCCATCATGGACAAGGCCAAGGTGGAGGTGATCGCCGGCGTCAACCTGCCCATGCTGATCAAGCTGGCCAGCGTGCGCGGGCAGGAAACGCTGGGCCACGCCGTGGTCGCCGCGCGCGAGGCCGGGCAGAAGTACATCAACGTCGCCTCCTCCCTGCTGTCGGACGGTTGACGCGCATGAGCGACAACGCCCCCGAGGTCTGCCAGACGGTGACCATCTGCAACCAGCGCGGCCTGCACGCCCGCGCCGCCGCCAAGTTCGTCAAGCTGGTCGCCAAGTTCGACTGCGAGGTCGAGGTGCGCCGCGGCGACAACGTGGTGTCGGGCGAATCGATCATGGGCCTGATGATGCTGGCCGCCGGCCCCGGCACCACGGTGGAGCTGTGCGGCTACGGCAACGAGGCCGAGGCCGCCATCGGCGCCCTGGCCGATCTGATCAACCGCAAGTTCGATGAAGACGAGTGACGCCGGCGGTGCCGGCGACGCGGCGGGCATGCGCGCGCTGCGCGGCCTGGGCGTGTCGCCCGGCATCGCCATCGGCCCCGCCCACATCGTGGAGAGCGGCGCCGTCCGCGTGCCCGAATACCCGATCGAGCCGGACGCGGTGGAGGCCGAGGTCGCCCGCTTCGCCGAAGCCGCGGGCAAGGCGCGCCGGCAGATCCGCAAGCTGAAGAGCAAGGCGCTGGTCCTGCCCGAGTCGGCGTCGGAGGAGATCGGCATCCTCCTGGACGCGCATCTGGCCATGCTGACCAACTCGCGCCTCACGCGCGGGGTGGAGCGCCGGGTGCGCGAGGAGCGCATCAACGCCGAGGCCGCCGTGCAGGCGGAAATCAACACCATCGCCCAGACCTTCGCCGCCATGGACGACACCTATCTGGCGGCGCGCGTCGGCGACGTGCGCGAGGTGGGGCGGCGGCTGATCCGCAACCTGATGCGGCACGAATACCAGGCCTTCGCCGTCCTGCCCCCCGGCACCGTCATCCTTGCGGAGGAGCTGACGCCGGCCGACACGGCGCTGCTGGACCCGCGCCGGGTGGCCGGCTTCGCCACCGTGCTGGGCGGGGCGGAGGGGCACACGGCGATCATGGCGCGCTCGCTGGGCCTGCCGGCGGTGCTGGGCGTCGCCGGGCTGCTGTCGGGCGTGAAGAACGGCACCCGCGTGATCGTCGACGGCATCAATGGCCGCGTCGTCCTCGACCCCGACGCCGCAACCCTGGCCGAGTACGCGGCGCGCCGCAGCGCGCGCGAACGCGAGCGCGAGCAGCTCAAAGGCCTGAAGCGCCTGCCGGCGGTGACGCGCGACGGCACGCCGGTGACGCTGCACGCCAATCTGGAGCTGCCGCGCGACCTGGACAACGCGCTGGAGAACGGGGCGCAAGGCATCGGTCTCTTGCGCACCGAGTTCCTGTTCATGAACCGCGACGACCTGCCCGACGAGGACGAGCAGTACGAGGTGCTGCGCGCCATCGTCGAGGGCATGGGCGGGCGCACGGTGACGGCGCGCACCATGGACGTGGGCGGCGAAAAGCTGGCCGGCTGGATGGCCGGGCGCTATGGCGAGCCGGCCAACCCGGCGCTGGGCCTGCGCGCCGTGCGCCTGGGCCTGCGCGAGCCGAAGCTGCTGGAAACGCAGATCGCCGCCATGCTGCGCGCGGGCGCGCACGGGCCGCTGCGCATCCTGCTGCCGATGATCTGTTCGGTGGGCGAGGTGCAGAAGGTGCGCGAGACGGTGGGCACCGTGGCGCGGCGCCTGCGCCGCCGGGGTGTGGCCATCGCCGACCCGCTGCCGCCGGTGGGCGTGATGGTGGAGGTGCCGGGGGCCGCGCTGTCGGCCGATGCGCTGGCCTACGCCGCCGATTTCTTCGCCATCGGCACCAACGACCTGACGCAGTACACGCTGGCCATCGACCGCGGCGACGAGCAGGTCGCAAGTCTGTACGACCCGCTGCACCCCGCCGTGCTGCGCCTGATCCAGTTCACGGTGGAGGCGGCCCTGCGCTCGCGCATCCCCGTGTCGGTGTGCGGCGAGATCGCCGGCGACCCGCGCTACACGGCGCTGCTGCTGGGGCTGGGCGTGCACGAGCTGTCGATGGCGCCGATGAGCATCCCGGTGGTCAAGCGCCGCATCCGCAGCCTGGACCTGATCGAGGCCAGCCGCCGCGCCCGCGTGATCATGGACCAGTCGGACAGCGGCCGCATCGCCGCGCTGCTGGACGACTTCAACGCGACGGCGTGAGGGTCCGCCGGGTGTTGCGGCGCGACACGGCGGCGTGCAGGCGGGGCGTGACGTCGTAGACCACCAGCGTCAGCAGCGTCACCAGCGCGCCGATGACGATGGTTTCAGCCAGCGCCACAACCACCAGCACCGGTTCGAATTCCGCCGATGCCTGCACGCCGGAGACAGCGGAAACAATAAAATTCGAGACGAACACGGTACTCAGCAGAATGATGGCCGTAATGCTTGGCATGACCGTCTCCCATCGTCTGGCCGACCGCGCCGCCCTCTCGGCGGCATCTGTGCCGGCCGGCATTGGATGGAACGATTCATTACCATCTTTTAGAGACTGAACAAAGCCGTGACATGGTGCGACAGTGTCGCAGACCGAAGGGTTTTCGGGCGTACTTCAGGGATATTTGTGTGGGATTTTCGCAAAGAGCGGCGCACCACCCCTCCCCTGGGGCGGGAGAAGGCTCTTCGCGGCCCCACACCCCATACACATAAAGATATCTTTATGCTTGCATGTCGCCGCCCCCGCTGGTACACCCGGCCGCATCGGGGCGCCGGACGTGCGCCCGCACCGGACCATTTCCCCGCGAGGAACCTTCCATGCCCGCCAGCTTCACCGACTACAAGGTCAAGGACATCAGCCTCGCGCAGTGGGGCCGCAAGGAGATCACCATCGCCGAAACCGAGATGCCCGGCCTGATGGCCCTGCGTCAGGAATACGGCGACTCCAAGCCGCTGAAGGGTGCGCGCATCGTCGGCTGCCTGCACATGACCATCCAGACCGCCGTGCTGATCGAGACGCTGACGGCGCTCGGCGCCACC
>DASPIO010000334.1:0-23531 GCA_035629155.1 Azospirillum sp.
CAACCTGTTCTTCGGCGTGACCGGCGGCAACATGGATTCCATGGTGAACCGCTACACGTCCGACCGGCGGCTGCGCCACAACGACAGCTACACGCCGAACGACGAGGGCGGCAAGCGGCCGGACCGCGCCACCATCGTCTATTCCCAGCGCTGCCGCGAGGCCTACAAGGACGTGCCCATCGTCCTGGGCGGCATCGAGGCGAGCCTGCGCCGCATCGCGCATTACGACTACTGGTCCGACAAGGTGCGCCGCTCCATCCTGGTGGACGCCAAGGCGGACATCCTGGCCTACGGCAACGCCGAGCGCGCCATCGTCGAGATCGCCCACCGGGCATCCAGGGGCGAGCATCCGCGCGCCATGCAGGACATCCGCGGCACCGCCTTCCTGCGCGATGCCGTTCCCGACGGCTGGACCGGGATCGACAGCGCCGCCGCGGTTGAGGAGGGATCGGACATCGATCTGCGCGGCGGCATCGACAACACCGTCGTCCGCCTGCCGTCCGCCGAGCGGGTGATGGAGGACCCGGTCCTCTACGCCCAGGCGTCGCGCGTCCTGCACCAGGAGGCCAACCCCGGCAACGCCCGGCCGCTGGTGCAGCGGCATGGCGACAAGGAGCTGTGGCTGAACGCCCCGCCCATTCCGCTGACCACGGCGGAACTGGACGCCGTCTTCGCGCTGCCCTACGCCCGCGCGCCGCACCCGGCGTACGGCGACGCCCGGATTCCGGCGTGGGAGATGATCCGCTTCTCCGTCAACATCATGCGCGGCTGCTTCGGCGGCTGTTCCTTCTGCTCCATCACCGAGCACGAGGGGCGCATCATCCAGAGCCGGTCGGAAGGCTCCATCCTGCGCGAGATCCAGGAGATCCGCGACAAGACCAAGGGCTTCACCGGCCACATCTCCGACCTCGGCGGCCCCACGGCCAACATGTACCGGCTGGCTTGCAAGAGCGACGAGATCCGCGACAAATGCCGCCGGCCGAGCTGCGTCTATCCCGACATCTGCAAGAACCTGGGCACCGACCACGGTCCGTTGATCCAGCTCTATCGCAAGGCCCGCGATCTGAAGGGCGTCAAGAAGATCTCCATCGCGTCGGGCCTGCGCTACGACCTCGCGGTCAAAAGCCCGGAGTACGTGAAGGAACTGGTCAAGCATCACGTCGGCGGTTACCTGAAGATCGCGCCCGAGCACACGGAATCCGGCCCGCTGTCCAAGATGATGAAGCCGGGCATCGGCGCCTACGACAGCTTCAAGCGGATGTTCGACAAAGCGGCCAGGGAAGCGGGCAAGCAGCTCTTCCTCATTCCCTACTTCATCGCGGCGCATCCGGGCACGTCGGACGAGGACATGATGAACCTGGCATTGTGGCTGAAGCGGAACGGCTTCCGCGCCGACCAGGTGCAGACCTTCCTGCCGTCGCCCATGTCCGTGTCCACCGCCATGTACCACACCGGCCGCAACACGCTGCGCCCGGTGCGCCGCATGGGCGGCGAGATGGTGGCGAGTGCGAAGGGCCTGAAGCAGCGCCGCCTGCACAAGGCCTTCCTGCGCTACCACGACCCGGAGAACTGGCCGGTGCTGCGCGACGCGCTGAAGCGCATGGGGCGCGCCGACCTGATCGGCCCCGGCCCCGACCAGTTGATCCCCGCGTGGCAGCCGGCCGGCACGGCCAAAGCCGCAGCCGCAAAGCCGGCCGGCAAGCCGTTCTTCACCCAGCATGCCGGCCAAGGGCGGCGCCGGCCGCGCTGATCACTCGGCGGCGTGGCGGACGTTCTTGTTGGCCAACCCGTCGCGGCTGTGGCGCAGCGGCAGGGTGGATTCCGGCTCGGCGCGCAGCTCGTCGGGCACCTTGGTGCCGACGGAACCCTTGGCGACGGTGACGCCGCCGTCCACCGCCCACAAGGCGCCGGTGACGTAACTCGCCTCGTCCGACGCCAGGAAGGCATAGACGTTGGCGACCTCCTCCGGCGTGCCGAGGCGGCCGAGCGCGGTGCTCTCCACCGTCGTGCGCTCCATCTCCTCGGTCATCGGGCCGGTTTCCTTGTGCGTCCAGGCGGTGTCGATGGGGCCGGGGCAGACGCAGTTGGCGCGCACGCCGTAGGGCGCCTGCTCCACCGCCACGCCGCGCGTGAAGGCGTGGATCCAGCCCTTGGTGGCGCCGTACACGGCGTTCCGCGCCAGCCCGATCGTACCCGATTCCGACCCGGCGGACACGATGCAGCCGCGCGTCTGGCGCAGGTGCGGCAGGGCGAAGCGGGTCATCAGGAAGACCGAGCGCAGGTTGTGGCGCAACGTCTCCTCGAAGGCGTCGATGGGGTAGTCCTGCGCCTCGGCCACGGCGAGGAAGACGCCGGCGTTGTTCACCAGCACGTCGAGCCGCCCGAAGCCGTCCACCGCCGCCTGCACGCAGGCGCTTGCGTGCTCCTCCTCGGCGAGGTTGCCGGTGTAGGGCAGCGCCGCGCCGCCGCGCTCGGCGATGGCGGCGCGGACGTCCGCCACGGGATCGCCGGGCAGTCCGGCGAGAACGAGCCGCGCGCCCTCGCGCGCGAAGGTGTGGGCGATCGCCTCGCCGATCCCGGTGCCGGCGCCGGTGACGATGGCAACCTTGTCCTGAAGCCGTCCGGCCATGCTGGCCTCCCTTGCGGTTCGCGACGGGTTTATGGGGGAACTCTCCTCAACCGGACGGACGAGCCCTGGTTTCCCCATGGACCGAAGCGCCGCCCCGCGTGTTTCCCCCGCGACACACCCGAAGGAGAGGGGGACATGTCCGACCGTGCAAGGAGCCGCCTGTCCGCTGCCTGTGCCGCGCTGGTTGCGGCGGGGCTGCTGGCCGGCTGCCAGGGCCCGCTGTTCGGCGGCCTGGGCCAGACCGCGGCCCTCCCGCCTCCGCCCCCGCCCAAGCGCGCCGAGCCGGAGGAGCGCGGCATCTGGATCGTCGGCAGCGGTGCCGTGGAGCCGCGCCTGCGCGCCGTGGCCGCCGGCTATGAGGGCACCCGCGACACCCTCCCGCGCGTGGCGGCCGAGGGCACCGTGGCCGGCCTGCGCGCGCTGTGCGCCGGGACCGGCGTGGAGAGCCCGGACATGGCCCTGTCCGACCGCCGCATCCGCCCCGACGAGGCCCGCCGCTGCAAGGCGCGCGGCATCCCGTTGACCGAATACGAGCTGGCTCCGAACCAGTACGTCTACGTCAAGGACGCCCACATGGCGGCCATCCCCGGCGTGCGCGAGTTCGTCCAGAGCTGGGGCGCGACTGGGAAGCCGGTGACCGAGCCGGCGAGCGGGGCGTGAGGAGGGCGTTACGGGATGATACGCGGTGATACAATCCTCATCGCCGCCTCGCAGGGCCATCGGGGGAAGGCTGAAGTCACCCGTGGATAGGAAGGCCGTCATCCCCGCCGTCGCGGGAATGACGAAATATATCATGACGAGATCAAACTCCTTCACCCGATTGCCCTGCACCGCCCCGCCCGTTGCTCCAGCACCTCGGCGAACTCCGCCGACAAGCGATGCTGGAATGTGGGCGGGTGCAGCCGCGCGGCGACATGCCGCATGGTGGTGGTGGGTTGCCGGATGCGTCTCGCAGGTTATTCTTCGTCTGGGTTCCTGCCATTACCGATTGATTTCGGCGGGCGGGAGCGGTATCGAACGCGGGACACCTGACGGGGAGATGGGGCGCCGATGCTCCGCACGCTTGTTCTCAGCTTCGCCCTGGCTGCCGGGGGGGCGGGTGTTGCCTTGGCGCAAGGGCAGACGACCCGGGCGGAGGTCGCCAACGACACGGCCAATCCGGTGAAGTACCGGGTGTGCGCCTTCGCCATGTGCACCGAATGGCAGGTGCTGATGCCCTACCAGCACGGCATGCGCATGGTGCTGAAGGCGGACGAGTACATGGTCGACGTCGGTTACGCGGAAGTGGGCAACGGCGGCTCGGGCTGCCGCCTGTCGTTCGAGGCGGGGCCGGTGCTGCGCGTGCGCGTGTCGGGGCAGGCGCCGACGCTGAACTGCCTGAAGATCTGAGGCGCGGCTACCGCCCGTTGAGCCAAGCCGCGGCCGCCTGGGCGTCGAATCGGCGCTCCAGCGGCACGGCGGCCATGGCCGACTGGGCGACATCGAGGAAGGCGCGCTCGGCGCGGTTCAGCTTGGCCGCCGGGTTCCACAGCAGGTGCAGATCCACCGGGGCCACCCCCTCCGGCGGGGGCAGGGACCACAGCAGGCCGTCCTCGCGGTCACGCGCCGCAACGTGGGCGGGCAGGGGGCCGACGCCAAGGCCGGCGACGATCATCCGCCGCACCTCGTCCAGGTTGGCGCTGGCGCCGACGATGCGGCTGTCGATCCCCTCTTGCGCGCGGAACACGGCCAACGGCGAGAGCACGCCGCCGATCTGGTCGCTGGTGAAGGAGACGAAGGTCTCGCTGCGCAGATCGGCCAGCGTCAGGTCGGCGCGCCCGAACAGCCGGTGGCCGGGCCCGCAGTAGAAGTGGAAGACCTGCCGCGCGAACAGCGCGTGGTCGACGTGCGGCGGCGGCTCCCGCATCAGGCACAGCGCGGCAGACGCCGTCTTCTGCTGCACCGCCGTATGCGCCTCGGCACTCGCCATCACGTCGATTCGGAAAGTGACCAGCGGGTGCAGCGCGTGCACGCGCGCCAGGATGGCGTCGAACAGCGGCGACTGGATGCGGCTGGCCAGCGCCAGGCGGACGTGGCCGGCGATCTCTTCGCGCACCTCGCGCATCAGCACGCCGAAGCGGGTGATGTTGCCGTAGATGCCCAGCACCTCGTCGTAGATCACCTCGCCGGCCCCGGTGATGCGGAAGCGGCCCTGGCCACGCTCGATCAACTGGCGGCCGAGCTGGTCCTCCAGCCGTTTCAGCGCCTGGCTCACCGCCGGCTGGGTCAGGCCCAGGCGGCTGGCGGCGCGCGTCATGCCCTGCTCCTGCACGATCACCATGAAGGTGCGCAGCAGGTTCCAGTCCAGTTGGTGGCCGAGGCGGTCGAGGTCGCGGGGGCTCATGCCATAAATCCAGCTTATACCTGGGATGAAGATTATCGATTTGGCTTCGAAGGGAAAGGGGCCTGTAATCCCAACCACAGGGTTATCCCGCCCGCGGACAGCATCGCGACAGACGGTGCGCGGGGGCGGCACAGGGCTTCAGGGAAAGGTTGGAGACAGCCATGCCCGCTCACACCAACGGCGTGGGCAAGGGCGAGGTCGACGATAGGTCGATCCTCGGCGCCGTCGCGGGTCTGCGCGCGGAGGGGGAGGCGTTTTTGGCCGACCTCGTCCGCTGCGCAAGCCTGCTGGGCGCCGAAGGGCCGGCGCAGGAACGCATGGCCCGTGCCTTTGCCGACCTCGGTCTCGAGGTCGACCGCTTCACCATCGATGAGAGTGCGCTCAAGGGCCTGCGCGGCTGGTCGCCGTCGCTGGCGTCCTACGAGGGGCGCGAGAACGTGGTCGGCATCCACCGGCCGCGGGAGGTCAAGGGACGCTCCCTCATCCTCAACGGCCACATCGACGTGGTGCCGGAAGGGCCGGCCGAGCTGTGGACCGACCCGCCGTTCACGCCGGTCGTGCGCGACGGCTGGATGTACGGCCGCGGGGCCGGCGACATGAAGGCGGGCATCGCCGCCTATGTCATGGCCTTCAAGGCGCTGAAGAGTTTGGGGGTGCAGCCGGCGGCCCCCGTCTATCTACAGTCGGTGGTGGAGGAGGAGTGCACGGGCAACGGTGCCTTCGCCTGCCTGCACCGGGGCTATACGGCGGATGCGGCGGTGATCCCGGAACCGTTCGACCACACGCTGATGACCGCGCAGGTCGGCGTCCTGTGGGTGCGCGTCGAGACCACCGGGCGGCCGGCGCACGTGCTGGACACCGGGGCCGGGCTGAACGCCATCGAAGCGGCGTACCGCATCGTCACCCATCTGAAGGCGCTGGTGGCGGTGTGGAATCACCCGGACGGGCGCCACCCGGCCTACGCCGCGCACGAGCACCCGTACAATTTCAACCTGGGCCGCATTGAGGGGGGCGAGTGGACGTCGTCGGTGCCGACGCGTTGCCGGGTGGATCTGCGCATCGGCTTTCCGCCCGGCCTCGCGGCCGACGCGGCGAGTGAGGAGGTGGAGCGGACGGTGATGGAGGCCGCGCGCGACGACCCGGACCTCGCCGGCGTCGGCGTGCGCGTGGAGTTCCGCGGCTTCCAGGCGGAGGGCTGCACCGTGGACCCGGCGGAGCCGATGATGGCGGCGCTGGCGCGTGCGCATGAGGCGGTGCGGGGCGAACCGGTGCGCACGCTGGCGGCGACCTGCACGACCGACGTGCGCAGCTTCGTTCTGTACGGGAACATCCCGGCGACCTGCTACGGCCCGAAGGCCGAACGCATCCACGGCATCGACGAACGGGTGTCGCTGGACAGCCTCGCCGACGTCACGGCCGTGCTGGCGCTCTTCATGGCCGAGTGGTGCGGGTTGGAGGCGGCAACCTGACGAGACGTTTCAACAACAACAGGGGACGGCATTCATGAGCAACCGGTGGTCTCACATGCGCAACACCCTGGCGGCGGCGGCCGTCGCGGCGGCGCTTTCCCTACCCGGCGGGGCCATGGCGCAGGAGCCGCAGCGCGGCGGCATGATGAACATCATCGTCCAGCCCGAACCGCCGATGCTCGTCCTCGGCCTCAACCAGAACGGCCCGACACAGACGGTCGCCGGCAAGATCTACCAGAGTCTGCTGACCTACGACTTTTCCCTGAAACCGCAGCCGGGGCTGGCGGAATCGTGGGAGGTGTCGGAGGACGGGCTGACCTACACCTTCCGCCTCGCCAAGGGGGTGACGTGGCACGACGGCAAGCCGTTCAGCGCGGACGACGTGGTGTTCACCACCACCAAGTTCCTGCCCGAGACGCACCCGCGGGCGCGGGCCATCTTCGCACGTTGCGAATCCATCACCGCACCGGACGCCGGCACCGTCGTCTTCAAGCTGAAGGAACCGTTCGCCCCCTTCATGCAGGCGTTCGAGGTGTCGACGACGCCGATCATGCCCAAGCACATCTACGAGGGCACCGATTTCCGCGCCAACCCGGCCAACGCCACGCCGATCGGCACCGGTCCGTTCAAGTTCAAGGAGTGGGTCAAGGGCTCGCACATCCACCTCGTGCGCAACGATGCCTATTGGAAGTCGGGCAAGCCGTACCTCGATGAGATCATCTTCCGCGTCATCCCCGACGCCGCCTCGCGCTCCGTGGCGCTGGAGCAGGGGACGGTGCAGCAGACGCAGTTCAACGACATCGAGACCTTCGACGTGCCGCGCCTGAAGGCGCTGCCGCACCTGACGATGACGACGAAGGGTTACGAGTTCTTTGCTCCCCTGTCGTGGATCGAGATCAACACGCGCATCAAGCCGCTGGACGACAAGCGGTTCCGGCAGGCGATGCTGTACGCGCTGGACCGCCAGTTCATCCGCGACAAGATCTGGTTCGGCCTGGGCCGCGTGGCGACCGGGCCGGTCAACTCGGTGACGCGCTTCTACGAGGGCGACGTCAAGAAATATCCGCACGACCCCAAGATGGCGGAGAAGCTCCTCGACGAGATGGGGCTGAAGAAGGGATCGGACGGCACGCGCGCAAAGGTGAAGCTGCTGGTCATGCCCTATGGCGAGACCTGGACGCGGCTGGGCGAGTACGTGAAGCAGGCGATGAAGAAGGTGGGCGTGGACGTGACGCTGGAGACCACCGACGTCGCCGGCTGGACCAAGCGCGTGGCGAACTGGGAGTACGAGCTGACCTTCGACTTCGTCTACCAGTACGGCGACCCGGCGCTGGGCGTGGCGCGCACCTACATTTCCGACAACATCCGCCAGGGGGTGATGTTCTCCAACACCATGGGCTATTCCAACCCGGAGGTGGACAAGCTGTTCGCCCGCGCCGCCCAGTCCACCAAGGAGGAGGAGCGCCAGCAGCTCTATTCCGCCGTGCAGAAGATCCTGGTGGAGGACGTGCCGGTGGCGTGGCTGCTGGAGATGGAGTTCCCGACCTTCCTCGACAAGCGCGTGCAGAACGCCATCACGACGGCGATCGGCGTGAACGAGAGCTATGACGGGGTGTGGCTGAAGAAGTGATCCAACCCTCTCCCGTCCCGGGAGAGGGTGGCCGGCGAAGCCGGCCGGGTGAGGGTACAGGCAAGGATCCTTGGCTTTACCCTCACCCTCCCGCCCTCCGGGCGGGTCCCTCCCTCTCCCGGGGCGGGAGAGGGGATTTTTAAGGAATCCCCATGCCCCGCATTGTGCTCTTCATCGTCCAGCGGCTGGTGAAGGCGGTGTTCGTCGTGCTGGCGATCGCCGTGTTCAACTTCTTCCTGGTGCACGCCGCTCCCGGCGACCCGGCCATGGTCATGGCCGGCGAGGCCGGCGCCGCCGACGCCAAGTTCATCGAGCAGTTGCGCCAGCAGTTCGGGCTCGACCGGCCGCTGATCGAGCAACTCGGCACCTACATGGGCAAGGTGGTGCAAGGGGATCTGGGCTATTCCTACCGGCAGCAGCGGCCCGTCCTGTCGCTGCTGATGGACCGGCTGCCGACCACGCTGGCGCTGACGCTGTCGGCGTTCGTGCTGGCGCTGATCGGGGGCGTGCTGCTGGGCACGCTGGCGGCCATGCGGGCGGGGACATGGTCGGACACCGCCATCACCATCGTCGGGCTGACCGCCTACGCCACGCCGATCTTCTGGATCGGGCTGATGCTGATCCTGCTGTTCTCCGTCAACCTGGGCTGGCTGCCGGCCTTCGGGATCGAGACGGTGGGGGCGGGGTACACCGGTTTGGCGGCGTTCAAGGATTGGGTGATGCACCTGATCCTGCCGGTCGCCACGCTGGGGCTGTTCTACATGGCCGTGTACACGCGGCTCACCCGCGCCTCGATCCTGGAAGTGCGCGACATGGACTTCGTGAAGACGGCGCGGGCCAAGGGGTTGCCGGAATGGCGCATCGTGTCGGTGCACATCCTGCGCAACGCCATCCTGCCGGTCATCACCGTGGCCGGGTTCCAGGCCGGACACCTGGTCGGCGGCTCCATCCTGATCGAGACGGTGTTCGCGCTGCCGGGCATCGGGCGCCTCGCCTTCGACGCGGTGCTGCAGCGCGACTACGCGGTGCTGCTGGGCATCTTCCTGGTCACCTCGGTGGTGGTGGTGGTGTTCAACCTGATCACCGACCTGATCTACACCCTGGTCGACCCGCGCATCGAGGTGGCGCCATGAGGGTGAAACAATGAACGCGGACTTCTGGCACGCCTACGCGCGCAACAAGGGGGCCGTGGTCGGGCTGGTGTTCCTGGCGCTCGTGGTGGCGCTGGCCGCGCTGGCCGACGTGCTGTTTCCCGGCAGCCCGTGGGACATGGCCACCGCCCCCTTCCAGCCGCCGCTGTCGGACGACGCGCCCTTGGGCTCCGACACGCTGGGGCGCGACATCGCGTCGGGCATCGCGCACGGGGCGCGGGTGTCGCTGCTGATCGGGTTGACGTCCACGCTGGTCGCGGTGCTGATCGGCGTGCTGCTGGGCGCCGTGGCCGGCTTCTACGGCGGGCGGGTGGACGATGCGGTGATGCGCTTCACCGAGCTGTTCCAGACCATCCCCAACTTCGTGCTGGCGGTGGTGCTGGTGGCGATCTTCACGCCATCCATCACGTCCATCGTCCTGGCCATCGCCATCGTCTCCTGGCCGCCCCTGGCGCGGCTGGCGCGGGCGGAGTTCATGAGCCTGCGCACGCGGGAGTTCGTGCAGGCCGCCGTCACCACCGGGCAATCCAACGCCACCATCATCCTGCGCCAGATCCTGCCCAACAGCCTGTCGCCGATCATCGTGTCGGCCTCGCTGATGGTGGCGACGGCGATCCTGCTGGAAAGCTCGCTGTCGTTCCTGGGCCTGGGCGATCCGAACATGATGAGCTGGGGCTACATGGTGGGGGCGGCGCGCACGGTGATCCGGCAGGCGTGGTGGATGAGCTTCTTTCCCGGTGTCGCGATCCTGTTGACCGTGCTGGCGCTGAACCTCGTGGGGGAAGGCTTGAACGACGCGATGAATCCCAAGATGGCGCGGCGGGGGCGGGCATGACCCTGCTGTCCGTCGAGGGACTCACCATCGACCTGCCGCCGGGTGCGGACCGCCGCCACGCGGTGGAGGACGTCACCTTCGCCCTGGAGCGGGAGGAGATCCTGTGCGTGGTCGGCGAGTCCGGGTCGGGCAAGTCGATGACCGCGCACGCCATCATGGGCCTGCTGCCAAAGGCGGTGACGGTGTCGTCCGGCGCCATCCGCCACCACGGTACCGACGTGCTCTCCCTGCCCGAGAAGCAGCAGCGCGCCTTGCGCGGTGGCCGCATCTCCATGATCTTCCAGGAGCCGATGACGGCGCTCAACCCGCTGATGCGCGTCGGCGACCAGATCGACGAGGTGCTGCGCTACCACACCCAGCTCGACCGCGCGGCGCGCAGGGCGCGGGTGGTGGAACTGCTGGCCTCGGTCGGATTGCCGGAACCGGAGCACCTGCGGCGCAGCTATCCCTTCCGCCTGTCCGGCGGGCAGCGGCAACGGGTGATGATCGCCATGGCGCTGGCCGTGCAGCCGGACGTGCTGATCGCCGACGAGCCGACCACGGCGCTCGACGTCACCACGCAGAAGCAGATCCTCGACCTGATCCGTGAGGTGCAGGCGACCCGGCACATGGGGGTGATGTTCATCACCCACGACTTCGGCGTGGTGGCGGAGATCGCGCACCGCGTGGCGGTGATGCAGCACGGCCGCGTGGTGGAGATCGGCCGCGCCGCCGACGTGCTGAACCGCCCGCAGCACCCCTACACGCGCCAGCTCATCTCCGCCGTGCCGCACCTGATCGAGCACCGCGCGGACTTCGCCCGCGCCGGGGCGCCGCTGTTGAAGGCGGAGGGGGTGAGCAAGACCTTTCATCTGGGTGGCGGGCTGTTCCGGCCGGCGAAGACGGTCGTGGCGGGCGAGGACATCTCGCTGGAGATCCATCCGGGGGAGACGGTGGGGCTGGTCGGCGAGTCCGGCTCGGGCAAGTCGACGCTGGGCCGTTCGGTGGTCGGGCTGATCCGGCCGGAGAAGGGGCGCATCCTGTTCGACGGCACGGACCTCCTGGCGCTCTCGCGCCGGCAGTTCCGGCCCTGGCGCAAGCACGTGCAGATGGTGTTCCAGGACCCCTACGCCTCGCTGAACCCGCGCCACACCGTGGGCGACATCATCACGCAGGGGCCGGTGGCCTTCGGCGAGGACCGGCGGACGGCGATGGACAAGGCGCGGCGGACGCTGGAGCTGGTGGGGCTCGACGCCTCCGCGCTCACGCGCTTTCCGCACGAGTTCTCGGGCGGGCAGCGGCAGCGCATCTCCATCGCCCGTGCCCTTGCCCTGGAACCCAAACTGCTGGTGGCGGACGAGCCGGTGTCGGCGCTCGACGTGTCCGTCCAGGCGCAGGTGCTGGACCTGCTGGAGGAGCTGCGGCATCGGCTGAACCTGTCCATGCTGTTCATCACGCACGACCTGCGCGTGGCGGCCCAGGTGTGCGACACCATCGCCGTCATGCAGCGCGGGCGCATCGTCGAGATCGGGCCGGCGAGGGACGTGTTCTCCACCCCGCGGCACGCCTACACCCGCCAATTGCTGGACGCCATCCCCGGCAAGGCATGGAGCATTCCGGAGGACCTGACGCCGGTGCGGCGGCGCGGGATGGCCTCATGAAGCTGGCGATCGTCGGGGCGGGTGCGGCCGGCGGGCTGTTGGCGGCGCGGCTGGCGCTGGCGGGGACGCCGGTGCCGCTGCTGGCCTTGCGGCGCACGCTGGACACGCTGCGCCGCGACGGGCTGACGCTGGAGACGCCATCGGGTCGGCCGCTGACCGTCCACCCGCCGGTGACCGACGACGCGCTGGAACTGGGTGTGCGGGACGCCGTGCTGCTGGCGGTGCCGGGTCATGCGTTGGCGAACGCGCTGGAGGCGATGGCGCCGCTGATCGGGCGCGGCACGCGGATCGTGCCGGTGCTGGGCGGCGTGCCCTGGTGGTACCCGGCCGGGCTGGACGGCCGGCCGTTGCACAGCATCGATCCCGGCGGCCTCTTGTGGGCGGCGATGCCGCCGGGGCGGGTGGTCGGCGCCGTCGCGGGGTTCGCGGTGGAGCGCCGCGCGGCGGGCTACCTGCGCCACGTCGGCGGGCTGGCCATGACGTTGGGGGCCGCCGAGGGGGAGAACGACGGGTGGGTGGAGGAACTGGCGGCGCTGCTGGGCGAGGCGGGGTTCGAGGCGGCGGTGGGGGACGCGCGGGCGGCGGTGTGGTCGGCGCTGCTGGCGCCGCTGGCCTTTGCGCCGATGGGATTCCTTGCCGGACGGGCGCCTGACGAGTTGGCCCGCGACCCCGACGCCCGCGCGGTGGCCGCCGCCGTGGTGGAGGAGGTGCGGGACCTGGCGGGCCGTCTCGGCCACCGGGTGGCGGAAGATCTGGACGCCTGCATCGCGCTGGCGCAACGGCCGGGGCGCATCCGCCCCTGGCCGGCGGATGGACGGCCGGAGTGGGAGGCGTTCCTCGACGCCCCGGCCGAACTGGCCGACCGCGTCGGCGCCCCGGTGCCGCGCCTGCGCACCGTGCAGGCGCTGGTGCGGCTGTGTCGGCGGGGCGAGGCGTTGGCGGCGTGATCTTTAAAGCCCCTCTCCCTTAACAGGAGAGGGGGGAGGGGCTACCGAAGGCAAAGGGAAGCGGCAACATGACGGACCTGCGCATCGATGGCGAGCGCCTGTGGGCGAGCCTGATGGATCTGGCGACGATCGGCGCCACACCGAAGGGCGGGGTGTGCCGGCTGGCGCTCACCGACCTCGACCGCGAGGGGCGGGACCGCTTCGTGCGGTGGGCGGACGCGGCCGGCTGCGCGGTGAGTGTCGATCAGGTCGGCAACATCGTCGCCCGCCGCGCCGGGCGCGACCCGGCGCGCGACCCGGTGTGCATGGGCAGCCACCTGGACACCCAGCCGACCGGCGGGCGCTTCGACGGCATCTACGGCGTCATGGCCGGGCTGGAGGTGATCCGCGCCTGCAACGACGCCGGCCTCACGACCGAAGCGCCGCTGGAACTGATCGTCTGGACCAACGAGGAGGGGGCCCGCTTCTCGCCGCCCATGCTGGGGTCCGGTGTCGCCATGGGCGTCTTCACGCTGGATCACGTGCTGGACATCCGCGACACCGGGGGGCTGCGCCTGGGCGACGAACTGCGCCGCATCGGCTACGCCGGGCCGCACGACCCGACGGCGCACGCCATGGCCGCCTATTTCGAGGCGCACATCGAGCAGGGACCGGTGCTGGAGGCGGAAGGGCAGGCCATCGGCGTCGTCACCGGCGCGCAGGGCCAGCGCTGGTTCGAGGCGACGGTGACGGGCAGCGAGGCGCACGCCGGCCCGACGCCCATGCGGATGCGCCGCGACGCGCTGGCGGGGGCGGCGTTGATGATCGCGGCGGTGGAGGGCATCGCGCGCGCGGTGGGCGGCGACGCCTGCTCCACGGTGGGGCGCATTCGCGCCGAGCCGGACTCGCGCAACGTCATCCCCGGCCGCGTCTGGTTCACCATCGACCTGCGCAACCCGGACGCCGTGACGCTGGCCCGGATGGCGGAGATGATGCACGAACGCCTGGGCGCCATCGCGCGGGAACGCTCTCTCGGACTGGAGATCACCGATTTCTGGGAGTTCCCGACGACACCGTTCGACGCGACGCTGGTCGGCCGGGTGCGCGCTTCCGCCGCGCGGCGCGGGCTGAAGCACCGTGACATCGTGTCGGGCGCGGGGCACGACGCCGTCTACGTGGCCCGCAAGGTGCCGACCGCCATGATCTTCATCCCCTGCGAGGGTGGGCTGAGCCACAACGAGGCGGAAAACATCACGCCCGCGGATGCGCTGGCGGGGTGCCGGGTGCTGGCCGACGCGGTGCTGGAAACGGCGGGCATAGGGTAGGCGGCGCACTCCCCCTCTCCCCAGGGGGAGGGGGAAAATAAACGGGAGGAAAGCCGCATGCGTTTTGTCTATTCCGACATCCAGCTCAACCACCGACCGCCGACGTTCCTGGTGCGCGGGCGGCCGCAGCCGTCGCCGGAGAAGCCGGAACGCGCCACGGCGCTGCTCGACGCGCTGCAAAGGCGCGGCTGCCGGGTGGAGGAGCCTCCGGCCTTCGGCGCCGGGCCGCGCGCCGCCGTGCACTCGGCCGACTACCTGCGCTTCCTGGAGACGGCGTACGCGCGCTGGTCGGCTCTGCCGGACGCATCGGACGTCATCGTTCCCAACGTCCACCGCAACACCGACATGGCGGAGTACCCCACCGGCATCGTCGGGCAGGCCGGCTGGCACATGGCCGACACCGCGTGCCCCATCGGCTTCGGCACGTGGGAGGCGGTGTGCGCGGCGGCCGACACGGCGGTGCACGCGGCGCACCTCGTGGCCGGCGGGCAGGCGCGCGCGGCCTACGCGCTGTGCCGGCCACCGGGGCACCATGCCTCGCGCGACATGGCGGGAGGCTTCTGTTACCTGAACAACGCCGCCATCGCGGCGCAGGCGATGCTGCCCATCCTGGCGCAGCAGGGGCGGGCCCCGCGTGTCGCCATCCTGGACGTGGACGTGCACCACGGCAACGGCACGCAGGCCATCTTCTTCGAACGCGACGACGTGCTGTTCGTCTCCGTCCACGGCGATCCGAACACGTTCTATCCCTGGTTCGCCGGCTACGCGCACGAGCGCGGGAAGGGACGCGGGCTGGGCTGCACCCTCAACATCCCGCTTCCCGTGGGCGGCACGACGGAGGCGATGTTCCTGGCCGCGGTTGGCGAGGCGATGGCGTACCTGCGCGCCTGGGGGCCGGAGGCGCTGGTGCTGTCGCTTGGCTTCGACACCTACGCCGGCGACCCGCTGGCGGCGTTCCAGGTGACGACGCCGGGCTTCGGCACGCTGGGCGCCGCGATTGCCGACGGCGGCTGGCCGACGCTGATGGTGCAGGAGGGCGGCTACGACTGCGCCGCGCTGACCGCCAACCTCACGAGCTTCCTGGAGGGGTTCACCGCCGCATAGCGGCGGCGTCCTCCTCGGCCTCGCGCTCCATATCGCCCTTCAACTCCCCCTGGCCGGCCATCGAGGCGCAAAGCTTGGGGTACAGGCGGGCCATCTCGCCGACCAGGAACTTGGCGGGCACGTCGTGGAAGGTGCCGTGGTCGTTCAGGTAGGCCATGAACTGCCGCCCCTCGGCGTCGAAGGGCTGGAGCAGCGCGTCGGACGTGCCGTCGAAGGGCAGCGGCGCCACGCCCAGCTTGGCGCACAGCGTGTCGTTGAAGGTGGGCGTCACCTTGACCCAGCGGTCGCCGAGGTACACCTCGACGTAGCCGTGCCAGGCGAAGACGTCGCTGCCCACCGTCTCCAGCAGGCGCTTGGTGGCGAGGTGGTTGCGCACGTCGGCGAAGCCGATGCGCGCCGGCAGGCCGATGGCGCGCGCCAGCGCCGCGAACAGGGACGCCTTGCCCACGCAGTAGCCGCGCCGCGCCTCCAGCACCGAGGACGCGCGGTAGACGTCGAGCGCGCGGTAGTCCAGGTAGGGGTCGTAGCGGATCTCGTCGCGCACGGCGAGATACAGGCACTGTGCCTTGCCCTCGTCCGTTGCCGCGCAGGCGGTGACCCAGGCGGCATGCTTGCGCATGGCCGGGTGGTCGCTGTCGATGTACTCGCCGGGCGAGGTGTAGAGGCGGCGTTCGATGTCGCTCAGCATGGGCGGGGTCTCTGTCGGGTCAGGGGCGCGGCGCGGGCGGAGGCATACCCCGTCCGGCGCACCACGCGCAACAGCACGGGAATCGGGGCGGCCATGACGTGGACGATGGTCAGCCTGACGGACGGTCCGCTGCAAATGCCAAGCGCGCGGGGCTGCCGTGCGCGCGTGCGCGAGGCTTGGCGGCGAGGGTGGGCTCGGCCATACTTCGCGGCCAAGAAGAACACACGAGGGAAGGACCGACGCATGGTTTTCGGCGCGGACAATCTGGTGGCGACGCTCAGGGCCGGTGGGATCGAGGTCTGTTTCGCCAACCCCGGCACCTCGGAGATCCACGTGGTCTCCGCCTTCGACCGCCAGCCGGGCATCCGCTGCGCGCTGACCCTGTTCGAAGGGGTGGCGACCGGCGCGGCCGACGGCTATGCCC
Source organism: Azospirillum sp. (assembly GCA_035629155.1). Lineage (GTDB taxonomy): Bacteria > Pseudomonadota > Alphaproteobacteria > Azospirillales > Azospirillaceae > Azospirillum. The sequence goes on from DASPIO010000334.1 coordinate 16,205, forward strand.
GCATGACCGACCGGCCGGCGGCCACGCTGCTGCACCTGGGGCCGGGGCTCGCCAACGGGCTGGCCAACCTGCACAACGCGCGCAAGGCGGATTCGCCGGTGGTCAACATCGTCGGCGACCACGCCACCTATCATCTGAAGCACGACGCGCCGCTGACGGCCGACGTGGAGGGCGTGGCGCGCCCGATGTCGCACTGGGTGCGGACGGCGCCGGACGCCGCCTCGCTGGCCGGGCTGGCGGCCGAGGCCATCGCCGCCGCGCGCACGCCGCCGGGCCGCATCGCCACGCTGATCGTGCCGGCCGACGCCGCCTGGAACGAGACGGCGCGGGAGGTGGCCCGCCCGATCCACCCGCCGCACCCCGCCGCCGTGGCCGGCGAGGCGGTGCGGGCGGCGGCCGAGGCGCTGCGGACCGGTCAGCGTGTCGCCTTCTTCCTGGACGGTCCGGCCCTGCGCGAGGACGCGCTGGCCTGGGCCGGGCGCATCGCCGCGGCGACCGGGACCCGGCTGATCGCCAAAACGCTGTGCGCCCGCGTCGACCGCGGTGCGGGGCGGGTGACGGCGGAGAAGCTGCCGTACCCCGTGGCGCAGGCCATCGAGGCGCTGGCGAACGTCGACCACCTGATCCTGGTCGGCACCAAGGCGCCGGTCGGCTTCTTCGCCTACCCCGACAAGCCCAGCGTGCTGACGCCGGAGCATTGCCGCATCCACACGCTGGCCACCCCCGGCGAGGACGCGCTGCAGGCGCTGGCTTGGCTGGCCGAGGAGATGGGGGCGCACGCCCATCCGGTGCCGGTGCAGGAGCTGGCCCCGCCGACGCCGGCCACGGGTGCGGTGACGCCCAAGGCGATCGGCCGTTCGGTGGCCGCGTTGCTGCCGGACCATGCGGTGGTGGTGGATGAATCGATCACCGCCGGCGGCTTCCTCTACCCGCCCACCGACGGCGCCCGGCCGCATTCCTGGACGCACGTGACCGGCGGCTCCATCGGCTACGGCCCGCCGGTGGCGCTGGGCGCCGCCATCGCCTGCCCGGACCGGCGCGTGGTGAACCTGCAGGCCGACGGCAGCGCCATGTACACGCTCCAGGCCCTGTGGAGCCAGGCGCGCGAGGGGGCGAACGTCACCACCGTGATCCTCAACAACCGCTCCTACGCCATCCTGCGGGTGGAGCTGGGCAACCTGGGCTTCCAGGACCCCGGTGCCGCGGCGAAGGCGATGACCGACCTGACCGGCCCGGCGCTGGACTGGGTGAGCCTCGCCAAGGGCATGGGCGTGCCGGCGGCGCGGGCGGAGGACATGGAGACCTTCAACGATCTGCTGGCCCGCAGCCTCGCCACGCCGGGACCGTTCCTGATCGAGGCGATGATGGCGGGGTGAGGATCACGCCCCTTCCCTCCTCTCCGGTGGGGAAGGAGGCGTTCAATCACGCCACGGCGAACAAATCCCCGTCGTCGGGGGCCGTCGGGGTGTCGGCGTTGGGGTCGCCGGGGGCGGTTTCCCAGCCCAGGCCGGGGAGTGCGATGATGCGTTGCCCGCCGCGGTCGGTGCGGCAGACGATGACGTCGCGCTGCTCCATGTAGGTCAGCAGGCGCCGGGCGCGGCCGGCGGAGCGGCTGCCGCAGGCGCGCGCCACCTCGTGGTCGGACGGGCAGGGAGCCTTTTCCAGCGCGGCGCGGGCCAGCATCAGGAAGACGCCCTGGATGTCCTCCGAGAGGCCGGCGGCGGCGGCCTGCGCCTTTTCCCATTCCGGGCTGTCGGCGGCCTCCGCCGCCACGCCGGCGCGGGCGGTCGCCAGCTTGCGGCGGAAGGCCGGCAGGTCCAGCGGCTCGCCGCCCAGGCGGTGGATGCGGCAGCGCACCAGGAAGTCCTGGTACAGCACGGCGACCGAGCGGAAGGACGAGTCCGGCTCGGACAGAACCTGGCGCAGCACCTCGTCCAGCAGGGCGTTGCGCTCCTCCTCCGTCATCACCGGGCCGGTGTCGGCGGGGGCCGACTCGGGCGCCGGGGCGAGGGCCGGGCGCGACTGGGCGAGCTGGAACAGCAGGTCCATGTTCTGCGGCGGCGGCCGGCGGGGCGGGGCGGGGCGCAGCACCGGTTCCGGCTCGCCGGGCTTGAAGATCAGCTCGTGCACGTCCTCGGGCGGCGACTCCGGCAGCGGCATCAGCTTGGGGCTGCCGCTGCGCCCGGACGTCTCGACGCTGCCGATGGTCACGGGCAGCGGACGCCGCGCGATAGCCGGGCCAAGGCCGACGAAGTGGCCGCGCTCCAGGTCGCGGAACATCTCCGCCTGCCGGCGCTCCATGCCCAGCAGGTCGGCGGCGCGCGCCATGTCGATGTCGAGGAAGGTGCGGCCCATCAGGAAGTTGGACGCCTCGGCCGCCACGTTCTTGGCGAGCTTGGCGAGGCGCTGGGTGGCGATGACGCCGGCCAGCCCGCGCTTGCGGCCACGGCACATCAGGTTGGTCATGGCGCCCAGCGAGATCTTGCGCGCCTCGTCCCCCACCTCGCCGGCGGCGGAGGGGGCGAAGAGCTGCGCCTCGTCCACCACCACCAGCATGGGGTACCAGACGTCGCGGTCGGCGTCGAACAGCCCGCCCAGGAAGGCGGCGGCGGCGCGCATCTGCCCCTCGACGTCCAGGCCCTCCAGGTTCAGCACGGTGGACACGCGGTGCTGGCGCACGCGGCCGGCGATGCGGGTCAGCGCCCCTTCGGTGTGCTCGTCCGCCTCGACCACCAGGTGGCCGTACTTGTCGGCCAGGGTGACGAAGTCGCCCTCCGGGTCGATGACGGCCTGCTGCACCCAGGGCGCGCTCTGCTCCAGCAGGCGGCGCAGCAGGTGCGACTTGCCCGACCCGGAATTGCCCTGCACCAGCAGGCGGGTGGCCAGCAGCTCCTCGAGGTTGACCTTCGCCGGCGTCCCCGACGACGTCGTTCCCATGTCGATGCTGATGGTCATCCTTCTCCCTCGCGCGTGCCGGGCGGCTGCCGGCGCATGGGTATAGCGCAGATCACCCGGCCGGTTCGAGACCCGCTTTGGGCGGGGCCGGGATGCGGAGAAATTGTTACGGCCGAGGACGAACGGAGCGACCGGGGCTGTGGTTCGCCCGCCGGGCGATGCCGTGCTTGAGTCGGGCGCGGAATTCCCGGACACTGCCGGTCGTTCGTGGACAATGGAGGCGAGGGGTCGCGGGATCGATGCTGACGGTGTTGATTGCCGATGACCATCCGCTGTTCCGCAAGGCGTTGCGCGACATCCTCGCCGGCATGGGCGAGGCGTTCCATGTCATGGAGGCCAGCACGCTGGACGAGGCGCGGGCCCTGGCCGACGCCGACCTGGACCTGATCCTGCTCGACCTCGCCATGCCGCAGGCCACCGGCTTCAGCGCGCTGGTCAGCCTGCGCAACGCCGTGCCGTCGGTGCCGATCGTCATCGTCTCCGCCTTCGCCGATCCCGAGACGGTGCACCAGTCCGGCACCTACGGGGCCGCCGGCTTCATCCCCAAGACCGTCGAACCCTACGTGATGGCCGAGGCCATTTCCAAGGTGCTGGCCGGCGGGCGCTGGTGGCCGAGCGCGCCGGTGGCGAAGCCCGCAGCGGACGACGTACCGGCCGGCGACCAGATGGCGGCACTGCGCAAGCTCAGCCGGTCGGAGTCGCGCGTGCTGGAGCTGATGGCCGAGGGCAAGGCCAACAAGCAGATCGCCTTCGAGCTGGGCATCAAGGAATCGACGGTGAAGACGCACGTCACCGCGCTGTTGCGCAAGCTCAAGGTCTACAACCGCACGCAGGCGGTGATGCTGGCCAATCAGGCGCGCTTCGGGGCGAAGTGAGGGGGCGGCAGACGGTGGGCTTCGCTGCGCTCAGGACGCCGCCGGCACGCGCGCCACGGCGTGGCTGACCAGGGCGCGCAGCTTGGCGGGCTTCACCGGCTTGTTGAGGAGCTGGATGCCGGCCGCCGCAAGGCGGGCGCGGGTTTCCGGGTCGCGGTCGGCGGTGATGATGACGGCCGGCACGGCGCCCAGCTCGGCACGGGCGCGGCGGACGAACTCCAGGCCGGTGTCGCCGTGGTCCAGGTGGTAGTCGGTGACGACGAGGTCCGGCATGAAGCGCCGCTTGCGCGCCGCCGCCAGCGCCTCGTACGGGTTCGTCGCCGCGAGCACCACGCAGCCCCACTGTTCCAGCAGCGCGGTGAGGCCGACCAGCACGCGCTCGTCGTTGTCGACGGCCAGGATGGCGGTGCCGGCCAGATCGTCGTCGGCGTTGAAGGGCTGGGCCAGCGCCGACGCGGTGACGCCGGCCGCGACGGGAACCCCCACCGAGAACACCGACCCGCGGCCGGGCACGGAGCGCACGTCGATCGCGTGGTCCAGCACGCGGGCGATGCGGTCGACGATGGCAAGGCCGAGGCCGGCGCCGTTGCCGTGCAGGCCGGCGGCCGGCGCCTCGCGGTGGAACTCGGCGAAGATGGCTTCCAGTCGGTCGGCCGGGATGCCGATGCCGGTATCCCACACCTGGAAGCGCAGATCCCCGCCGCGCCGCCGGCAGCCGATCAGCACGCGGCCGGCGCGGGTGTAGCGGATGGCGTTGCTGAGCAGGTTGCGCAGGATGCGCAGCAGCAGGTGCGGGTCGGTGCGCACCACCAGCCGGCAGGGGACGACGCGCAGGTCCAGCCCCGCCTCGCGCGCCACCGGGGCGAACTCGGTCGCCAGGGATTCGAGCAGGCTGTCCACCGGCACCTCGGCGACGCGGGCGGTGACGCCGCCGGCATCCAGCTTGGAGATGTCGAGGAGGTCGGCCAGCAGGTCCTCCGCGCCGCTCAGCGCCACGTGGATGCGGTCGACGAGGTCGCGGTTCTCCGGCCGCATGGCGCGCTCGCGCAGGGTGGACACCATGAGGCGCGCGGCGCTGAGCGGCTGGAGCAGGTCGTGGCTGGCGGCGGCGAGGAAGCGGTCCTTGGAGCGGTTGGCGTCCACCGCCTCGTTGCGGGCGATCTCCAGCGCCAGTTCGATTTCGCGGCGTTCCGCGATCTCCTGGCGCAGCATGTCGTTGACGCGGTGCAGCGCCTGCGTGCGCTCGGCCACGCGCTGCTCCAGCACCTCCTTGGCTTCGGTCAGCTTGCGGGCGTTCTCGCGGATGCTGATGGCGGCGATCAGCACGTGGCCGAAGATCAGCGCCGCCAGCGTCATCGACGAGACGGAGTGCACGATCTGCATGAGCTGCATGCGCTGCAGCTCGACCAGCGCCAGCGGGAAGAGCAGCGCCAGACCGCTGTAGCTGACGATGATGCCGCCACCGATGGCCGACCAGAAGATGAGCCGTTCGGTGTGGCCGAGGGCGGCGGGAGGGGAGGCCGCCTCCGACGTCGCGCCGCGCCGTGTCCACAGCGGCGGCTCGGGCCGGCTGCGGCCGGTGAGCGCGCTGCGCAGCCACATCAGGATCAGCAGCGCCACGCCGACCAGGAACACCCAGCTCACGGTGTCGTGCACGGCCTTGCTGACGTAGGCCAGCGTGGCGAACGTCTCCTTGCCGATCAGCGGCGCGATCATCCGCCGGCCGTACAGGATGGTGAGGCCGGACACGCCCAGCAGCAGGAAGCTGACGGCGGTCAGCCAATAGGCGACGTGGTCGAGCCGGCGCAGGTGGCGCAGCGCGTCGCCCACTATGCCGGCGAAGGCGCGGAAGCGCCCGTGCAGCAGCAAAAACGCCGCCAGCACGGCAAGGCATACGGCGATGAGCTGCTTGCCATAGGTGACCACCAGCTCGGTGCGGACGGAGCCCCAGTCGGCCCCCTGGCGCAGGATCAGCACGCCGCGGTTGGGCTGGTTGACGACGCCCTCGTTGCCCTCGCGCACGTGGCGCCAGAAGTCGGCGCGCTCGGACCGCTGGGCGCCGTCGAGGCGGACGGAGGCGGAAGGGTCGGTCTGCGGCAACGGCTGCTGCGCCGTGGCGGGCAGGGCGATGAGGAAGAATGCCAGCAGGAACAGGGCGAGCAGGGTGGACCACGGGCCGCGCGTCCACCCCTTGCCGCTGTGCCGCCCCATGCCGACGCTCCGGATCCGGTTGCCGGGACGGGACGCTCCGCCGCCGGTCATGGGGGTGACACTACACCATTCGGGCGGGTTTTGCCCCTTCACTCCGCCGGGGCGTGGTGGGGGCGGGGGGCGGGTTCGCCCTTGATCTCGGCGACCCACAGGGAATGGTGCTCGCGCGCCCACTGCTCCTCGACTTGGCCGGAGCCCATGGCGGCGAAGGCGCCCTCCATGCCGATCGAGCCGATGTAGATGTGCGCCAGGATGACCACCGCCAGCGCCAGCGCCGTCGCCGCGTGCACGATCTGATAGAGCTGCATGTCGGCCAGGGTGCCGAAGCTGAACGGGAACAGGAGTTGGACGCCGGTGAAGCCCAGAACGGCGCCGCCGCCGACGGTCGACCAGAAGATGACCTTCTGGCCGGCGTTGAACTTCTTCGCGGGCGGGTGGACGCCCTTGCTGAACAACCCGCCGGCCCGCAAAACCCAGGGCAGGTCCGTGCGGTCGGGCAGGTTGTGGCGCACCCACATCAGGAAGATCAGCACGATCCCGGCGATGAAGGCGAAGCCCAGGTAATTGTGCGCCAGCTTGCCCCAGCCGGTGAGCGTCGCGAACGGCGCCGGCCCGATCAGCGGCAGCAGCAGGGCGCGGCCGTACAGCAGGTTAAGGCCGGTGAACGCCAGCACGATGAAGCTGACGGCGGTCAGCCAGTGCGCCGCCCGCTCGATCAGGTTGAAGCGCTCGACCGTGCGGCCGGTCTTCGCCCCGTCGATGCGGATGCGGCCGCGCAGCAGGAAGAACAGCGCCAGCGCGCCGGCGATGCCGCCCAGCGCCCAGGTGCCGTAGGTGGCGACCGGGCCGTTGCGGAGATGGCGCCACTGCTCGCCGTCCGACTGGATCAGTACGGCGGCGCGCGGGTTGGGCAGGCTGGTATAGCCCGCCGCCCCCTGGCGGATGGAGTGCCACAGGTCAGCCTCCGTGGCGCCGGCCCGCTGGGTGGGCACCGGCGGCGCCGGTTCCCCCGCGCCGGCCGGCGGAGCGCCGGCCGCGACAAGCGTCACGACCAGCAGCAGCGCGGCGAGCGCCACCTTCCATCCCTGCATGGCTACGACCCCGCCTTCATCTGGTAGGCGGTGCCCCAGCCCCAGGCGCCGGAGCCGAAGCCGCGGGCCACCACGCGCTCGCGGTAGATGTTGGCCACCTTGTCGCCGTCGCCGGCCAGCAGCGCCTTGGTCGAGCACATCTCGGCGCACAGCGGCAGCTTGCCCTCGGCCAGACGGTTGCGGCCGTACTTCTTG
>DASPIO010000335.1:0-2854 GCA_035629155.1 Azospirillum sp.
GCGTCACGTCGGCCTGGCTGCGGCCGATGACGCGGCCCAGCGCCTCGTGCGTGTAGCCGTGCCGCTCGATCAGGCGGGCGAAGGCGCCGGCCTGCTCCATGGCGTCCAGGTCGACGCGCTGGATGTTCTCGATCAGCGCCAACTCGTCCGGGTCGCCCTCGGTGACGATGGCGAAGATCGTCTTGCGGCCGAGCAGGGCGGAGGCGCGCAGCCGCCGCTCGCCCGCCACCAGCCGGTAGCCGCCGTCGCCGTCCTCCTGCACCAGGATCGGCTGCTTCAGCCCGTGCCGGTCGATGGACTGCGCCAGTTCGTTCAGGCTGTCCTCGTCGAAGCGCTTGCGCGGCTGGTCGGGGTTGCGCGCGATGCGGGCGAGGTCCACCTCGATCAGTCGCGGGAAATCGGCCGACAGCCCGAACAGCGCGTCGCCGCCGCGCTGCGCCGCCTTCTGGAAGATCTGCGTGCTGGTGCGTTCGAGCTTACGCGACATGATGAGCGGCCTCGGCATCCTGAAGGTGGGCGGCCAGTTCGCGCGCCAGATCGGCGTAGGCGCGCACGCTGTTCGAGCGCGGGTCGGCCTCGATGGCCGGGCGGCCGGCGCCCGAGGCCTGGGCGAACAGGGTGGCGCGCGGCACCGGGGCCAGCACGCGCGTGCGCCCCTCGTAATGCGCCTGGATCTCCCGCAGGCTGGCCTGGTCCTGTGTCAGCCGGGAGGAGAACATGGTCGGCAGGATGCCGAACACGTTGAGCGACGGGTTGGAGCGCCGGCGGATCTTGGCGATGGTCTCCAGCAGCAACGGCACGCCCAGGCCGGCGAACACCTCCGTCTGCACCGGGATCAGCACAAGGTCGGAGGCGGCCAGCGCGTTGATGGTCAGCAGGCCCAGGTTGGGCGGACAGTCGATGACCACCACATCGTAGCGCCCCTTCACCTCCGCCAGCATCTCCTTCAGCACCAGCGAGTTGTCGGGTTCCGCCACCAGCTCCGTCTCGGCGGCGGCGAGGCCGATGCTGGACGGCGCCAGCGTGAAGGCGCCGTTGCACACCGGCACCAGGATGCTGTCGAACGGCTGGCCGCCGCGCAGCACGCTGTACAACCCGCGCCGCGCCACCTCGATCTCGCCGGGATCCTGGCCCAGGTGCACGGTGGCGTTGCCCTGCGGGTCGCCGTCGATCAGCAGCACCGACAGGCCCAGCGTGGACAGCGCGTAGGCGAGATTGACGGCGGTCGTCGTCTTGCCCACGCCCCCCTTCTGGTTGGCGATGGCCAGCACGACGCGGCGCTGCGGCGTGTACCGCGGGGCCGGCGGGCTGGACGGCTTCAGGAAGGCGGCGATCTGCTGGGGGATGCGCTCCGCCCCGCTCTCCCACCGGCTGACGCGGGAGCGGTCGTAGCGCCGGTTCAACTGGCCGTTCAGCCAGGATGCGAAGCCTTGCTGGTCCTCGCCGCGCCGTTCGCGGATGGCGCGCAGGTCGTCGCCGTTCATCGGGCCTCCGGTGGTCTGCCGTGCCGGGGCACACTCGCTCACTTGACGCAAGCGGTCAAGCTTGAGCACGCGGCTTGCGTCAATTGGCGTGCCGTGCGGCGTCGCATGAAGGTCGGTCGCATGAAGGTCAGTGCGCCAGCAGGATCGGCACCGGCGCGGAGGCGAGAAGGGACCGGCTGACCCCGCCCAGCACGCGCTCGCGCAGGCGGCTGTGGCCGTAGGCGCCCATCACCAGCAGCTCGGTCCCGGCGACCACCTCGGCGCGCAGGGTGTCGGCGATGCTCCCGGCCGGCGCCACCCGGCGGGCGACGGCGGCGATGCCGTGGTCGGCCAGATAGGCCGCCACCTCCTGCGCCTCCGCGTCCTGCGCGTCGTCGGTGACGCGCAGCACGGTCACCGAATCCGCTCCCGCCAGCAGCGGCAGCGCTTCGGCCAGCGCGCGGGCGGCCTGGACGCTGCCATCCCAGGCCACCGCCACGCGCGACACCGGCAGGTCGTCGCCGGTTTCGGGAAGCAGCAGAACGGGCCGCCCCGTCTCGAACAGCGCAGCGTTGAACTGCGGCCCGTGCACGGTGGTGGAATTGCCGCGGTGGCGGGGCAGCACGATCAGATCGCTCAGCCGCCCGTTCCGGGCCAGCGCCGCCGTCTCCGCCCCGGCGGCGACGCGCCAGCGCACCGTGGCCTCCGGTCGCGCGCCGGCCAACCGCTCGACGGCGGCCCGGGCCGCGGCCATGCGCCGGTCCTCGGCGTCCTCGGCCTCCTCCAGGCGCTGGCGCAGCGTGGCCGGCGGCGCCCCTTCCCCCAGCAGAACGCGGTCCACGGCGATGCTGCGCAGGTACAGCACGTCCACCGCGCTCCCCAACCGGGCGGCGAGGCGGCAGGCGCGCGGCAGGGCGGCGTTCACGGCCGCCGCGTCATGCACGGGCACCAGAAGGCGCTTCAGGCGGTGGATCACGGGAGCCCCCTATTCGACGAACACGTCGTCGCGCTTGCGGCGGATGGCCGGCAGCACGGCGACCACCAGGATCACCGCCGCCAGCGCCAGCAGGCCGGCGCTGATCGGCCGTTGCGCGAACACCATCGGGTCGCCGCGCGACAGCAGCAGGGCGCGGCGCAGGTTCTCCTCCATCATGGGTCCGAGGACGAAGCCCAGCAACAGCGGCGCCGGCTCGCACTCCAGCTTGAGGAACACGTAGCCCAGCAGGCCGAACAGCGCCATCAGCGCCACCTCGAACAGGGAGTTGTTCAGGCTGTACACGCCGATGGCGCAAAACGTCAGGATGGCCGGGAACAGCAGCCGGTAGGGGACGCGCAGCAGCCGCACCCACAGCCCGATCATCGGCAGGTTGATGACGATCAGCATCAGGTTG
>DASPIO010000336.1:0-22114 GCA_035629155.1 Azospirillum sp.
GCCGGACAACATCAAGGACGCCGCCATCAAGGCCATCCAGGCCGGCGACACCAAGTACACCGCCGTCGACGGCACCCCGGCGCTGAAGAAGGCGATCTGCGCCAAGTTCGAGCGCGAGAACGGCCTGAAGTACGCGCCCGAGCAGATCACCGTCGGCGTCGGCGGCAAGCAGGTGCTGTACAACGCCCTGATGGCCACGCTGAACCCCGGCGACGAGGTGATCATCCCGGCGCCGTACTGGGTGTCCTACCCCGACATGGTCGAGCTGGCGGAGGGCACGCCGGTCACCGTCTCCTGCCCGGCCGAGCAGGGCTTCAAGCTGCAGCCCGCCGACCTGGAGAAGGCGATCACGCCGAAGACCAAGTGGCTGATCCTGAACTCGCCGTCGAACCCGTCGGGTGCCGCCTACACTTACGACGAGATGAAGGCGCTCACCGACGTGCTGGTCAAGCACCCGCACGTCTGGGTGATGAGCGACGACATGTACGAGCACCTGCTGTACGACGGCCTGAAGTTCTGCACCCCGGCCCAGGTCGAGCCGAAGCTCTACGACCGCACGCTGACCGTGAACGGCGTGTCGAAGTCCTATTCCATGACCGGCTGGCGCATCGGCTACGCCGGCGGCCCGAAGGAGCTGATCAAGGCCATCGGCGTGATCCAGAGCCAGTCGACCTCGAACCCGACGTCGATCAGCCAGGCCGCCGCCGTGGAGGCGCTGAACGGCCCGCAGGACTTCATCAAGGAGCGCGCCGAGGTGTTCAAGCAGCGCCGCGACCTCGTCGTGTCGATGCTGAACCAGGCCACGGGCCTGCATTGCCCGCGGCCAGAGGGTGCGTTCTACGTCTACCCGTCCTGCGCCGGCACCATCGGCAAGAAGACCGAAGACGGCAAGGTGATCAACACCGACGAGGATTTCGTCACCTACCTGCTGGAGACCGAGGGCGTCGCGGTGGTCCAGGGCTCGGCCTTCGGCCTGGCCCCGCACTTCCGCATCTCCTACGCCACCAGCACGCAGGAGCTGGAAGAGGCCTGCAAGCGCATCCAGCGCTTCTGCGCCAGCCTGCGCGATTGATGTGATTGAGGCGAGGGGCGTGCGCGCCCCTCGTTCTCCCGGTGGCGCCGTAGGTTGGGCCAAGCGTCAGCGCGGCCCGACACCGTCTGCGTCGCCGGGGATGTTGGACCGCCCTTCGGTTGGCCCAACCGACGCTCCCCGTTTTGGCGATTGGCTTTGCCCGTTCCGCAACTGATGTTAAGCTTGCGTCGGAAACGAGGCCGCCATGAACGCACCCGCACCGCTACCAGCTTCCATCGATCTTTGGAATCGCCTGACAGACGTTGGTGGGGACGACGGCGTCGAACTCGATCGCCTCACTTGGCAACTCCGCAAGCTCGCGGCGCGTCAGCCTTCCGATTTCCTGACGCGGCTTACGCTGGCACTGGCACTGCTGATGCGTGGACTCCGTAGCGAAGCATTGCCGCATGTCGAGGCAGCTTATGGGCTTCGCCATGGGCATGGGCGAGCAAATATCCTGGACCTGAGCTTTGCGTTGTTGGAGTCTGGCTGCCTGCGGGAAGCCGAAGAGCTATTGACACGGCTTCTTGAAGTGCCTGAAGCAGCGGGCGATACCCATCTCTACGCCGTTGCCATGGGCTTTGCGCTTCGGATTGGCGATGTGGCGTTTATGAAGCGGTCGCTCGACGCCACGCGCGTTCAGCACGAAGAAGGCGCAGACTTCGTAGCGCTGCTGGAACAGGACGGCTTGATCGATGCCTTCCGGCGCCACCAGGAAATCGTGGAGTCTCTCCTCGGGCCGGTGACCTGTACGTTCCGTGCCAGCATCGATTATGACGACGAGGGTTTTCTCAGCGCTGGCGTCGATTACTACACCGACTTGGCAGGGCGTGCCCGGCTCGAGATGTACCGCCCGTTGGCCGAAGCTACCATGGGTCCCGATCTCGTGGAGGTGTCACTGCGCGTCACCATCGGTATCTGGGGGCCTCAGGTCCAGGTCGTGGAGGATGCCGCGTGATCGGGCCGGATGACCTGTTGGAGGAGGCGAGGGAGCTTGCGAAAACGGCGCGCAGCCGGGAGGTGCGCAGGCGCTCCGCCATGTCTCGGGCGTATTACGCGGCGTTCCACCGTGCCGATGAAGCGGCGAGAAGCGCCGGTTACCGCTTCGATGCTTCAGAAGGGGCCGGGTCACACGTGCACCTGTTGGCGTTTTTGGCCCGGTTGCCCGATCCAGGCGCTAGAACGGCGGCCCGATCCTTGAAAACGCTCAAGAAGCAACGTGTTCTTGCAGATTACCAACTCGCCGAAGACATTTCGATGCACATGGTTGAACAGGTTATCGAACAGGCCGAATACCTGCTCACCGAACTCCTGCCACCGCCGGAACCGGCCTGAGCTACTTCCCGATCATCAACCCCGGCTCAATGCCCCAGGCCGAAGCGGCGGCCGCTCAGCGCGATGTCGTTGTTGAAGCCTTCGGCGACGCGGTCGTCGCCGCCGGACGCGAGGCAGAGCGTCACGTTGATCGCCGCCAGGATGGCTTGATCGATCTGCTCCGGGCCAGCCTTGTAGCGGCGGATGGCGGTGAGCGCGCGGGTCACGGACTGGGCCATAAGGCGGACTCCGAAGAAAACGCAATCGCGGAACGCGTCTTCCTTTTCCGCCCCGGCCAATTAACCGGTAGTAAAGATCCTCTCTGTTCTCCCGGCATACCTCTTTATCGCAAGTATCAGCGGGAGGGGTGAGGGGTTCGACACCCCTCACCCGGCCTTGTTACTGCGCCGCCAGCGCTTCCTTGCGCTGCTCGACCGCCTTGTCGGCCATCTTGCCGGTCAGCTCCTGCAGCCGCTCGAAGCTGTAGGTGAACGTCCCCACGCCCAGCGACAGCGAGCGCAACTCGACGATCAGGTCGTGGATCTCCGCCTGCGGCATGTAGGCCTTCACCTCGTCCCAGCCCTGCCAGCCCGGCCGGGCGTCGTAGCCCAGGATCTGGCCGCGCCGGCCGCTGACGAGGCGCTGCACCTTGGGCGTGAACTCGCTGGGCACGGCGATGGAGACGCTGAGGATCGGCTCCAGCAGCACCGGCTCGCACTTCGGCAGGGATTCCTGCATGGCCTGCCGCGCCACCGTCTTGAACGCCATTTCCGAGCTGTCCACCGCGTGGTACTGGCCGCCGACCAGGGTGACGGCGAAGTCCACCACCGGGAAGCCCAGCGGGCCGATGCCCATGTAGTCACGGATGCCGTTCTCCACCGCAGGGATGAAGTTGCGCGGCACCACGCCGCCGACCACCGCGTCCTTGAACTGGAACCCGCTGCCGCGCGGCAGCGGCGCCACCTGCACCTGGATGTCGGCGAACTGGCCGTGGCCCCCGGTCTGCCGCTTGAAGCGGGCGTGGTGCTCGGTCCCCTTGCGGATCGTCTCCTTGAACGGCACCTGCGGCGGCTTGCCCTTGACCGCCACATTGTACTTGGAGCGCAGGCGATCCATGGTGATCTGCAGGTGGATGTCGCCCTGGCCCCACAGCACCATCTCGCCGGTGTCGGCCGACTGGTCGAAACGCAGCGAGGGATCCTCCTCGATCAGCTTCTGGATGGCGCCGGTCAGCTTCACCTCGTCGTTGCGGTTCTCCGCGTGGATGGCGAGGCCGAAGACGGTGCCCGGCACCTCCGGCCAGGTCTCCGGGCGGCCCAGGTTGGCCTTCTCGGTCAGGATCTCGCCGGTCGCCGCCCTCTCCATGCGGCCCAGCGCCACCACCTCGCCGGCCGCCGCCTGGGTCAGCTTCTGTTGCTCGTGCCCCATCATGCGGTAGAGGCCGGAGACGCGCTCGCCGCCCAGCGTCATGCCGTCGGTCACGGTGCCGCGCCAGATGCGGGCGAAGGACAGCTTGCCGGCGTGCGGCGCCAGGAAGGTCTTGAAGACCTGCGCCACCGTGCCGTTCTCCGGGATCATCAGCCGCTCGGCCGTGGCCGCCACCTCCGGCCCCTCGTGGCGCAGCGCCTTCAGCAGGCGCCGGATGCCGCCGTCGTTCTCGGCCGATCCCAGGAACACCGGCACGATCAGGTCCGACGCCAGATCCCTGGCGAAGTCCTCATAGACCTTGCCGGGGTCCGGCTTCACGTCCTCCAGAAGCTGTTCCAGCAGGCTGTCGTCGAAGTCGGCCAGCGCCTCCAGCATCTCCTGCCGGGCCTCGGACTCGCGGTCCTTCATGCTGTCCGGCATCTGCACCAGCTCGGACGGCTTGTGCGGGTTGAAGGCGTAGGCGCGCTCGCTGACCAGGTCGACGTAGCCGGTGATCCGGTCGCCCTCGCGGATAGGCACCTCGCGCAGCACCAGCGGCCGGGAGGAGACCTCCTGGTACGCCTGCACCACCTCGCGCACGCGCAGGTCACCCAGCGAGTCCACCTTGTTGATGAACAGGATGTGCGGGATCTGGTTGTCGTCGAGGAACTTGAACAGCGGCGCCAGCAGCACGGCGCGCTCGGCCGACGGCTCGGCGACGATGACGGCGACGTCGCAGGCCATCAGCGCGTTCTGCGTCTCGCACACCAGCTCGACCGAGCCGGGGCAGTCGAGGAAGTGCCAGCGCTCGCCCAGGTATTCGGCCGAGGCGAGGTTGACCTCGACGCTCATCTGCCGGGCCTTGGCCTCGGAGGAGGAGTCGCCCACCGCGTTGCCGTCGCGCACGCTGCCCTTGCGCGTCACGGCCCCGGTGGCGAACAGCAGGCTCTCCAGCAGCGTGGTCTTGCCGCTGAGGTAAGGGCCGACAAGCGCGGCGCAACGCGCCGTCTGAACTTGGGTATGGGGCATGCACACCTCCCGCTTTCTGTGGGACCGTTCTTGCCGGGGCCGCGGTTGCGCGGCGCGTTCGGTCAGGTCTTGAAGGGTTTCGCCTGGAATGGTTCACCCGGTCGGGCCGGGCTGTCGATGGGTAAGTGGGGCGGCAAGACGTCACGGCCCTGCCGGCGGCCCGTCCACGTAGGGCGCCAGCGCGGCGGCGACGACGTGGTGCACCGGCGTCGGCACGCCGGCCTCCCCGCCCAGCCGGGCGACGGCGCCGGACAGCCAGGGCAGTTCCAGCGGCCCGCCACGCTCCAGGTCGTGCAGCATGGACGCCTTCATCGGCGCCACCAGCCCGTCCAGCATGCGCTCCAGCCGTTCCACCGCGTCGGCACCCAGGTCCACGCCGCGCGCGCGGGCCAGCACCACCACCTCGCGCACCGCGTCCAGGAACAGCGCGCGCGTCTCCGGCACGCGGCGGATGACGCCGGCCGGCTGGCGGGTCAGCGTGGTGACGCCGCTGAAGGGTGCCAGGAAGGCGAACTTCTCCCAGATCGCGCGCTCGATGGCGTCGCTCAGCGTCGCCGTGAAGCCGGCCTGGGAGGCCAGCGCGTGGAACGCCTCCAGCCGCTCCAACCGGCGGCCGTCCAGTTCCCCATAGGTCAGCCGCGCCAGGGTGCCGACGTGGCGGATCACGCCCGGCGCGCCGATGGTGGCGGCGATGTGCGCGACGCCGCCGGCCACGTGCCCGTCGCCCAGCGCGCGGCGCAGGCTGTCCACGCTGGTGACGCCGTTCTGGAAGGTGATCACCGCCGTGCCCGGCTTCAGCAGCGCCCGGCACTGCTCGGCCGCGCTTTCGGTGTCCCACAGCTTGACGCAGAACATCACCACGTCGGCCGGCCCGGCCTGCGCCGGGTCGTCGGTCGCCCGCACGTCCGTCAGGTGCAGGTCGCCGGCCGCGCTCTCGATCCTCAGCCCGTTTTCCCGGATGGCCGCCAGGTGGCGCCCGCGCGCCAGGAACACCACGTCCGCCCCGGCGGCCGACAGCCGGGCGCCGAAATAGCCGCCCACGCCGCCGCTGCCCATCACCGCGATGCGCATGCGCTGTCCCTCCCCCGTTTCTTCGTCCGGCCGGTATTTTCCGGTCAACTGCGTGATCATTGTGTACCCGCGGCCGGCGCTGCGGCAATAGGCCGCAAGGCGAGGAGAGGCGCCGTCCGGCGCACGCGAAAGCATGCCGGCTAGCGCGGGGCGGCATGGCGCGCGGGCGTCGGTTCTCTCGGGAGATAGCTTTGTTGCTGCGCTGCAACTTGGCATGTCAACGGCAAAATGCGCCAGACAAAATCCTGAAATGTTTGGATAGTACCAAACGCCACGGGTGCCCGCCGTGCGGTGGAAGAACGGCGGTGCATCAACAAGCGAGGGAACAGCCGGCGCCGGCCGCCGGACACGAAAACACCGAATAAGGGGGAGCATAGGAACATGGGTGCGCTGCTTCGCATTCTCGCCGCCGGTCTCGTCATTCTCGGCCTCTCCGGCGCGGCCGTCGCGCAGGACAAGAAGCCGACGATGGACGACGCCAAGGCGATCACCCTGAAGGCCGCCGACGTGCTGGCCGCCAAGGGCCTGGACGAGGCCGCCAAGGTCTTCAACGCCGATGGTGAGTTCAAGTTCGGCGAGATCTACGTGAACGTCATCGACTTGGACGGCATCTGGCGCGTCTATCCGCCGAAGCCCGCGGGCGTCGGCCAGAACGTCAGCATGGTCAAGGACGCCGACGGCGTGCTGATCGTGCAGGAGATCCTGAAGGTCGCCAAGGAGAAGGGCGAGGGCTGGGTCGAATACCGCTGGAAGAACCCGGCATCGGAGAAGATCGAGCCGAAGGTCACCTACGTGAAGAAGGTGCCCGACCAGAACCTCGTCGCCTACGTCGGCATCTACAAGTAAGCACCGGCAGGCACGGCCGAACCAGGATTGGGGGCGGACATGAGCACAGGTATCCTCGCCCGCGTGAGCGGCAGCTCGGTGGCGGCCCGCGTCTTCGCGGCGCCGGTGATGGGCGTCCTGCTGACGGTGGCGGCGCTGGTGCTGGCCGACCGGCAGTCGGAACAGGCCGTCGCCGCCATCGACGGGATCCACCAGTCCGCCGGGGAGCGGCGCGGCCAGATCGAGCGTCTGGTCGGCACCGCCTTCGCCATCCATTCGGACGTGTCGCGCCATCTGGCGCTGTCCGGCTCGGGCATCGAGGACGCCAAGCTCCAGACGATGCGCGACGCCATCACCGCCAACGTCGGCAAGGCGCGCAAGGCCCTGGCGTCCCTGCGCGACCTGCCGCTGATGGCGGCCGAGCGCGACATGCTGGCCGACGTGGGCAAGCGCCTGGACACCTATGTCAAGGCCGTCGACCAGATGAACGAGATGGCGGCCATCGACCGCCTGATCGCCATCCCGCTGATGGCCCACGTGGACGAGCAGTTCAAGGGCCTCACCGACCGCCTGGGCGCCGTGCGCGACGCCATCGGCCAGTCCACCGACCGCGCCACGCAGGACACGCGCGACGCGGCGGCGGCCGACCGCATCGAATTCGCCCTGGTCATGGCGGGGCTGCTGGCCGTCATGATGCTGGGCGGGCTGGTGCTGGCGCGCACCATCACGCGCCCGCTCCAGCGCGTGTCGGACACCACGGCGCAGCTCGCCGCCGGCCGCCTCGACACCGAGGTGGACGGGGCGTGGATGCGCAACGAGATCGGCGCCATGGCCCGCGCCCTCCAGGTCTTCAAGGACAACGCCCGCGAGGTGGAGCGCCTGAAGGCCGAGCAGGAGCGCCAGAAGGCCGAGGCCGAGGCGGAGAAGCACCGCGCCATTCAGGCGCTGGCCGACCTGTTCGAGACCCGCGTCAGCGAGGTGGTGCAGCAGGTGGGGGCCGGCGCGCATCAGGTGCGCTCCAACGCCCAAGGCATGCTGGCGCGCGCCGACGCGGCGAACCGGCAGGCCGCCGCCGTCGCCTCGGCCAGCCAGCAGGCGGGCATGAGCGTGCAGACCGCCGCCGCCGCGGCCGAGGAGATGTCGGCCTCGCTGGGCGAGATCGGCGCCCAGGTCCGCCGCTCCTTCGACATGGTGCGCGACGCGGTGCGCACGGTGGAGGAGGCGAACGGCCACGTCGCCGGCCTGTCCACCGCCGCCGGCAAGATCGGCGAGATCGTCGACCTCATCAACTCCATCGCCGCCCAGACCAACCTTCTGGCCCTCAACGCCACCATCGAGGCGGCCCGCGCGGGCGAGGCCGGCAAGGGTTTCGCCGTGGTGGCGCAGGAGGTCAAGAACCTCGCCAACCAGACCGCCAAGGCGACCGAGGACATCTCCATCCAGATCGGCGGCATGCAGCAGGTCACCTCGGCGGCCGTCGGCGCCATCAAGGGCGTGGGCGAGACGGTGGTCGGCATCGACCAGATCGTCGGCTCCATCGCCCACAGCATGGAGCAGCAGTCCGCCGTCACGCAGGAAATCGCCCGCAGCGTGACCGAGGCGGCGGTCGGCACCACCGAGGTGTCGAGCAACATCGCCGACGTCTCCACCAGCGCCAACGAGACCGGCACGGCCGCCGGCGAGGTGCTGCACGCCGCCGAACTGCTGGATGGTCAGGCCAAGGTGCTGAACACGGAAGTGCGCCAGTTCATCGGCCGCCTGCGCCAGGGCTGACCCTCCACCAAAAGTCCTGCGGCCGGGCGTCCCCTTGTCGTGTTCCGTTGGCGCACCTACTCTCCCATGACCCTCCCCCGCCCAGCGGGGGAGGGTGGCCGCGCGTCAGCGCCGGCCGGGTGGGGGCATTCGTGCGTCCCGGCGTCAGCATGCCGCAGCGACATCCCCTGTCACTGCGCATTAGAATTATTTGAATAAGCCTTGCCGCCCGCCGTGCCGACCTAGCATGATGGGAGCGCTGGGGGGCTGGACATTATGATGGAGGAAGGGACATGCAGATCGACATCGGCATCGCCGAGAACGACCGTAAGGCCATTGCCGAGGGCCTGAACCGCGTTCTGGCCGACACCTTCGCGCTGTACGTCAAGACCCATGGCTTCCACTGGAACGTCACGGGTCCGATGTTCAACACGTTGCACACCATGTTCATGACGCAGTACACGGAGCTGTGGAATTCGCTGGACGAGATCGCCGAGCGCATCCGCGCGCTGGGCTATCCGGCCCCCGCCAGCTTCGCGCAGTTCGCCAAGCTGACGTCGATCAGCGAGGAGACGAGCGTTCCCCGCGCCGAGGACATGATCCGCCAACTGGTCGAGGGGCACGAGACGGTGGCGCGCACCGCGCGCCAGGTCTTCCCCACCGCCGAACAGGCCAACGACCAGCCGACCGCGGATCTGCTGACCCAGCGCCTGCAGATCCACGAAAAGACCGCCTGGATGCTCCGCAGCCTGCTGGAGTAGTCATCGTTTCCCACCCTCCCCTGCGTCCGGCGGGGGAGGGCATCAATGATGCCCCCTCACCGACATGTGACCATCGGTGACTGGAATAATCGCGCTTGCCGGGCATCCTTAAGCACAAGGAAACACCCGGAGGACGCGCCATGCTGATCCGTTCACGCCGAAGCTGGGAACTGCCCGAATCCGCCGCCACGCCGGAAGGCGTGTATTTCGACCGCCGCGCGCTGCTGAGGGCCGCCGGCCTGGGCCTCATCGCCGCCGGCCTCCCCGCCACCCCCGCCTGGGCCGCCGGCGCCCCCGCCGACCCGTCCGCCACCCGCTACCCGGTGCCGCGCAACGAGCGCTTCACGCTCGACCGCGCGCTCAGCGCCGAGCGGGACGTCACCACCTACAACAATTTCTACGAGTTCGGCTCGCACAAGGGCGTGTGGATGGCGGCGCAGAAGCTGCCCGTGCGCCCGTGGACGGTCGCCATCGACGGCATGGTCGAGCAGCCGATGACGCTGGACATCGACCAGTTGCTCGACCGCATGCCGCTGGAGGAGCGGCTGTACCGCCACCGCTGTGTCGAGGCCTGGGCGATGGCCGTGCCGTGGAGCGGCTTCCCTCTGAAGGCGCTGGTCGACATGGCGAAGCCGCTGGGCTCGGTCAAGTACCTGACGATGCAGACCTTCAAGGACGCCAAGGTGGCGTCCGGCCAGCGTGAGTTCTGGTACCCCTGGCCCTACACGGAAGGCCTGCGCCTGGACGAGGCGACCAACGACCTGGCATTCATCGCCACCGGCCTGTACGGCAAGCCGATCCCGCCGCAGAACGGCGCGCCGCTGCGCCTCGTGACGCCGTGGAAGTACGGCTTCAAGTCGGTGAAATCGATCGTGCGCTTCACCTTCACCGACAAGCGCCCGCGCACCTTCTGGGACACGGTGGGACCCAGCGAATACGGCTTCTGGGCCAACGTGAACCCCGACGTTCCGCACCCCCGCTGGAGCCAGAAGACCGAACGCCTCCTCGGCTCGGACGAGCGCGTGCCCACCCAGCTTTTCAACGGCTACGCCGACCACGTCGCCCACCTCTACGCCAACATGGAAGGCGAACGCCTGTACATGTGAGCCCCCTACCCGGCAGAGCGACGAAGTTCCCTCTCCCGCCCAGCGAGGGTCTCGGGCGGATCCCCGTTGTTTCGACGCTCTAACAGGACGCGAAAAAAGGCTGTGCACGGCCGGTCGTGATTCTCTGCGATAGAGATTCTCTGCGATAGAGGAGAATGCGACCTGCGAGGGGGCGATGCGCGGATCGGACGAACGCATCGAGGGCCTGTTCAGCTACGTGAGCTGTGAGGCGCGGGTTCCGGCCAATCATCCGTTGCGGCCGATCCGGGCGATCGTGGATGAAGCGTGCGCATGGACTGGTCGGCGGTCTCGGCCTTCCGCACCGCGTCCGCGGCGATGGCCGTGGAGGCGGTCGCCTCGGTGCCCGATCCGGCGCATTCCGAACGTCTTCATGGATCCTCCCGTCGCGGGCCGGTGGAGATCGGGATCAGCCGTTGCCCATCATCATGCGGTAGCGGAGCTGGTCGAAGATCACGGCCAGGATGAGCAGCCCGCCCAGCAGCACCATCTGCAGGTAAGAGCCGATCTGCGCGAGATTCATCCCGTTCTGCACCAGCACGATGAAGAACGCGCCAAGCACCACGTTCTCGACCCGGCCCATGCCGCCCCGCAGGGACACGCCACCGATGACGCAGGCGGCGATCGATTCCATGGCGATGGTGCCGCCCAGATTGGCCTCCCCCGACTCCACGCGCGCGGTCAGCAGCAGTCCGGTCAGCGAGGCCACCAGCGCGCAGAGGATGTAGGCGAAGGCCAGCGTGCGCCGGGTGGGAATGGCGGAGAGATGCGCCGCCTTGATGTTGCCGCCGACGGCGTAGATGTGGGCGCCCACCCGCGTGCGGGCCATGACGACCCACATCAGGGTCACGGCCACGGCCGCCACCAGGACCGGCACCGGCAGACCGAGCAGCCGTCCGAAGCCGAACGTGTCGGAGAACTGGTACGGCAGCCCGGAAACCGGCACCCCCCCGGTGAGGAAAAGCGAGATGCCCGCCGCCACCGAACTGACGCCCAGCGTCATGATGAACGGCGACACGCCGAAATAGGCGACGCCGACACCGTTGAGGAGCCCGATGAACAGCGCCGCCCCGAAGCCGGCCAGCATTCCCAGCGCGATGGTCAGCACGACCGCATCGGGAAACACGCCCGCCAGCCCGGTCATGGCGAGCGCCGACACCACCGAGGTGATGGCGACGGACGCCCCGACGGCCAGATCGAAGCCGCCGGAGATCAGCACCACCATCTGTCCCAGCGACACCAGCACCAGAAACACCGACTGGCGGGCCACGTTGACGAGGTTGTCGAGCGTCAGGAAGCGATCGGACGCGGCGCTGAAGATGCCCAGCGCGCCGATCAGGAAGAACGGCAGCACGCCAAGGCGCACGAACAGCGCCCGGCTGGCCGCCCGCAGGCTGGACAGGAAGGAGACGGCCGGGGCGGCCGCGGTGGTGGGGATGGCGCTCATGCTGACAGTCTCACGTCGTCGGGAGAAATGGGGTCGAAGAAATGGGCGAGGATGGCGGATTCGTCGATCGCGTCGCCCGTCAACTCGGCAGCGATCCGGCCGTGCGAAAAGACGAGCAGCCGGTGGGCGAGGTTCATCACCTCGGGCAGGTCGGACGAGATCACCACCACCGCCTTGCCGGCCTCCGTGAGGTCGCGGATCAAGCGGTAGATCGCGGCGCGCGCGCCCATGTCGACGCCGACCGTCGGCTCGTCGAAGATATAGAGGCCGTAGTCGCGGCCGAGCCCCCGGCCGAACAGCGTCTTCTGCTGGTTCCCGCCGGAGAGCTGGGCGGCCAACCGCCCCCGGTAGGCGGCCGGAAGGTCCACCCGCTCGGCCGTCGCTTCGCAGCGGGCGCGGATCCGCCTCCAGGGCAACAGGCCGAAGCGGCGGTCCAGGCCGGCGAGAACACCCTGGGCGAGGTTGTCGCGCACGGTGAAGGCGAGCTGGAGCCCTTCGGACTTGCGGTCGGGCGGCAGGTAATAGGCGCCCGCCTGCATCATGGCTCCGGTCCCGCGGCCCGTGACGTCCGCCCCGTTGAGCCAGACGCGGCCGGCCTTCACCGGCTGCAGGCCCATCAGCGCGCGGAACGTGCGCGACTTCCCGGACCCGACGAGGCCGGCCACGCCCAGCACCTCGCCGGGACGAACTTCCAGATCCACGCCGTGGACGCCGCGGGCGTGCAGCCCCTCGACGCGCAGCAGCGGCGCGCCGGGATTGCGGGCGATGGCCGGATAGATCTCCTCGATGGCCCGGCCGGCCATCATCTCGATCAGTTCCCTTTCGCTGGTGTCGGCCATGGCGACGGTGCCGATCTTCGCCCCGTCGCGCAGCACCGTGACCCGGTCGGCAATGCGGGCGAATTCCTGCATGCGGTGCGAGATGTGGATGATGCCGACCCCGCGCGCCTTCATCCGCGCGATCACCTCGAAGAGGTGGTCCACTTCCCGGTCGGTCAGCGAGGCGGTGGGTTCGTCCAGGATCAGGATGCCGACGTCGCCGTGCAGCGCCTTGGCGATTTCCACCATCTGCTGTTCCGCCCGGCTCAGTTGCGAGACGCGCCGGTGCGGGTCGACATGGAAGTCCAGTTCGGCGAACAGTTCGGTCGCCCGCCGCACCATGGCCGCGCGGTCCAGGAACGGGCCGACGCGGGGCTCGTCGCCAAGGAAGATGTTTTCCGCCACGGTCAGCGTCGGGACCAGCGAGAATTCCTGGAAAACGGCGGAAATTCCGGCGGCGCGGGCGTCGGCGACGTTGCCGAAGTGCACCGGGTGGTCGCGCACCAGGATCTCGCCGTCGCTGGGTGTTGCGGCACCCGCCAGCAGGGAGATCAGGGTCGACTTGCCGGCGCCGTTCTCGCCGAACAGCACATGCACTTCGCCGGCCCGCAGATCGAAGTCCACGCCGTTCAGGGCCGTCACGCCCGGGTAGCGCTTGGTCAGGCCGACGGTGCGGATCAGGACGGGGTTGCTCATTGACGATTGTCCCTGGGACGATTGTCCTGGAAGGAGCGGGTCACGGGCCGCCGTGCGGCGTGCGCCGCGGTCCGGCCCCGCCGCCCGCGAGGGGCGCCGGGACCGGGGCCCATGACGGGCCGCGTCGCGTGACGGATCACTTCACCGTGAAGGTGGGGGTGAAGTTCTCCGGCGGCAGGATGGCGTCGCGGTCGACCTTGTCGATGTTGGCCTTGTCGACCACGAAGATCTTCGGCCCGACGTGCTTGACCAGCTCGGCCTTCTCCAGCGCGCGCACCGCCTGGTCGACGGCGACCCGCCCCTGGATCACCATGGAATCCGCCGGAGCCGCCTGGATGAAGCCGCGCTTGATGCCCTGGTAGACGCCCGGCGTCATGTAGAAGGCGATGATGCCGATCTTGTCGGTCAGCCCCTTGCCGCGCACCAGGCCCTGCGCCGCCTCGGCGGTCACGGCGGTGCCGGCGACATACTTCACGTCCGGGGTTGCCTGCAGCACGTCCTCGACCAGCCGGAGCTGCACCTCCTTGCCGGTGTCGCCGTAGCGCGGCTCCAACACCTCGATGGCGGAGCCGGCGACGGCTTCGTGGAAGCCCTTGTTGGCGGCCTCGACCCAGCCGGCGCCGGCCGGGCCGGGGAACCAGCCGACCTTCACCTTGGGGCTGCCGGCCGGGTGCTTGGCGGCCAGATAGCGGCCCGTCTCGAAGCCCATGGTGTGGAAGGACACCAGCGACTTGGCCGTCAGCGCGGGGGAGGAAATGCCGTTGATGACGTCGATCACCGGAATTCCCTTCTTGGCGACCTCGTTCACCAGGTTGTTCAGGCCGTCGAAGGAGATGGCGCCGATGATCACGGCGTTGGCGCCGCGCGCCACGCAGTCCTCGATCTGGCTGATCTGCTTGGCCAACTCGGTGTAGCCGCCGGCCTCCACGACGTTGAGCTTCACGCCCAGGCGCTTGGCCTCGGCGATGACGCCGTAGTCGACGCCCAGCCAGTAGGCGTCCTTCATGTGCGGGAAGGATACGCAGATATCCCACGGCTTCGACGCCTTGGGCAGCGGGGTGTAGGAGAGGTCCCTGGGCTTGCCCTCGGCGGCGAAGGCGGGAACCACTTCCGCGGCCGGATAGGGGAACCATTCGGCGGCGAAGGCCGATCCGGACAGGAGGGCGGAAGCGAAGCACGTTCCGGCAACGAGAGCGCGAGCGAAGGCGTTCATGCGCGTGGTCTCCACAGCATGGGATGGGATGGAAAGCGGGGGTGCTGAGGGGTGGGAGGCGGCCCGCGGCCGCCTCAGGCAAGCGCCTCCCTCAACCCGGCGAGCATGCGGGACTGCTCGGCTCGCGCGGCGAGGGCCTGTTCCATGTCGACCTTGACGAAACGGACCTTGGTGTGCGGCTGCATCTGGCCGATCAGGTCCATGTCGGCGGAGATCACCGCCCCCAACGTGAAGTAACCGCCGCCCGACACGGCGTCACGGTGCAGCACGATGGGTTCGGTGCCTCCCGGCACCTGGATGGAGCCGTAGGAGTAGCAGGCATCGACGATGTTGGACGGGTTGGAACCGGCGCCGAAGGGCTGTTCGCGCGGGTTGAAGGTGAGCGGACGCCCGCCCCGGAACCGGTACCCCATGCGGTCGGCCTCCGGCGCCACCTTCCACTCGTCCTCGAAGAAATTGCGGCCGGCCTCCTCGGTGATGAGGCGCCAGTACAGGCCGGGGAGGACGCGCAGTTCCATGTTGGCACCGGCCGGCCGGCGCAGGTGCTCCGGCACCTCGGTGCCGTGCCGGACGGCGGCGTGCGGCGTGCCCAGCGGCACCATGTCGCCCACCGCCAGCGCCCGCCCGTGATAACCGCCCAGCGCGCCGATGATGTAGGTGGAACGGCTGCCCAGCACGGGCGGCGTGTCGATGCCGCCGGAAATGGCGATGTAGGCGCGCGCACCGCCCTTCAGGTAGTCGAAGGACAACACCTGCCCGGCGCGCACCGGAAACGCGGTCCAGGCCGGATGCGGCTCCCCGTCGACGCGGGCGGGCAGGTCGGCGCCGGTGACGGCGACGACGGCGTCCACCTCGAATTCGAGCTGCGGGCCCATGAACACCGTCTCCAGCACGGCGGCCCCCTCGTGGTTGCCGACCAGCAGGTTGGCGGCCCGCAGGGCGTAGCGGTCCATGGCTCCCGACATGGGAATGCCCAGGTGGAAGTAGCCGGGCCGGCCGAGGTCCTGCACGGTGGTCAGCAGGCCGGGATGGAGAACCTTAAACGCCATGGAGTGCCTCCATCAGACGCTGGTTGGTGCCGTCGATGTCCGCGTTGAAGGCGTCGAGATCGAAGGTGACGTTGCGGATGCGGGGCTCGTAGCGGTTGGCCGCCACGTCGGCGACGATGGCGTCGTATTCGGCGTGGTCGATCGGCTTCCACTTCACGATGTCGCCGGGCCGGAAGAACACCATGAACTCGCGCAGGTACGAGACCTTCTGCGTCGGGTCGTAGATCGGCATGGGCGTGATGCCGAACATCTGGTAGCCGCCGGCGCCGCGCACCGAATAGATGCAACCGAAGCATCCGCCATGGCCGATGGTGAGCTTCGGCGTGTCGGTGCGCGGGCGCAGGTATTTCGGCACCTGGATCTGCCGCGAGCGCTCGACCAGCTGGTAGAGGAACGGCAGCCCGGCGACGAAGCCGACCATGGAGACGAACCACGGCGAGGCATGGTGGGCGTGGATGAACTGCTCGACCGTGTCGTAGCCGTTGATGCGCGCGGCGTAGTCCAGGTCGGTGCCGCTCGGATCCTGGTGCCGTTCCCGGAACCGCATCAGCGTCTCGGTGGTCCAGGGATCACGGTAGAAGACCGGGATCTCGACGATGCGGGTGTCGAGCCGCTTCTCGGCCCGGTCGGCCTCCCGCTCGAGATCCTGCAAGGCGCCCATCAGGGCGTCGGGCGCGATCCGGTCGGGATCGAACCGGACCTGGAGGCTGCCGTTGGCGGGACAGATCTCGGTCACGCCGTCGATGCGCGCGGTGCGCACGGCGTTGGTCATGGAGAGGCTTTTGAAGAAGGCCTCCAGCGACATCTCCTCGTCGATCTCGACGAAGATGTGCTCGTCGCCTCCGAAGGAATAACGGGTTTGCATCCGGGCCTCCTATTGCGCCGCCTGCATGGGACGGACGATGTCCTGCCGTTCGAGCCAGGCTTCCAGGAACCGGGTGTGGGCCCTGCCCTGCCGGATCTCGGGATCGGATGCCAGCGCCTTGTGCAGCGGAACGGTGGTCTTGACGCCCGCGATGTCCAGACGGTCGAGCGCCCCGGACAGGCGGTCGATGGCCTCGGCGCGGGTGGCGCCGTGAACGATCAGCTTGCCGAGCAGGGAGTCGTAGAAGGGCGGGATCGTGTACCCTTCGTAGATCATGCCGTCGAAACGCACGCCCGGCTCCTCGGGAATCGACAGGGCGCCGATGGTGCCGGGACTGGGCAGGAAGCCGGCGGCGGGGTCCTCCGCGTTGATGCGCACCTCGATGGCGTGGCCGGTCCGGCGCACGGCGTCCTGGGTCAGCGACAGCGGCGCGCCGCCGGCGATGCGGATCATCTCGGCAACCAGATCGATGCCGGTGATCATTTCGCTCACCGGATGCTCCACCTGGATGCGGGTGTTCATTTCGATGAAGTAGAAGGCCTTCGCGGCCTCGTCGTAGAGGTATTCCAGCGTGCCGGCACCGCGGTAGCCGACGCTCTCGGCCAGCGCCACCGCCGACGTGCACAGCCGCTCGCGGGTGGCCTCGTCCAGGCAGGCCGCCGGGGCCTCCTCCCAGACCTTCTGGCGGCGGCGCTGAAGCGAGCATTCGCGCTCGAAGGTGTGGACGGCGCGGGTGCCGTCACCGAGGATCTGCACCTCGATGTGGCGGGCATCGACGATGACCCGTTCCAGGTAGAGGCCGCCGTCGCCGAAGGCCGCCTGCGCCTCGGTCTGCGCCTGGGGCGCCAGACGCCGCAGCTCGTCCGGGCTCTCGGCGATGCGGATGCCGCGCCCGCCGCCGCCGGCCGCCGCCTTGATCATCACCGGGTAGCCGATCGCTTCGGCGGCGGCGAGCGCGGCGTCGATGTCGGCGACGCGCCCCTGCGAGCCGGGCACGACCGGCACCCCGGCGGCGATGGCGGCGTCACGGGCGGCCGCCTTGTCGCCCATGGTGCGGATGGTGGCGGCCGCCGGCCCGACGAAGATCAGGCCCGCCGCTTCCACCGCCTCGGCGAAGGCGGCGTTCTCGGCCAGGAATCCATAGCCGGGATGCACGGCGTCGCACCCGCTCTCCCGCGCGGCGGCGACCAGGCGCTGGCCGTCCAGGTAGGAATGCCGGGCGGCCGGCCGGCCGACACAGACCGCGGCGTCGGCCAGACGAACCGCCAGCATGTCGCGGTCCGCTTCGGAATAGGCCTGCACGGTCTCGATGCCCAGGGACTTGGCCGCGCGGATGATCCGCACCGCGATCTCGCCCCGGTTGGCGACGAACAGACGCTGGATCGCCATGACTTACCCTTCCAGTTCGGCGAGGACGGCACCGGCCATGACCGGCTCCTCGTCCTCGACCTCGAAGCGCAGCACCGTGCCGGCCACGTCGGATCTGACCTCGGTGAACGTCTTCATGACCTCGATCAGGCCGACGACGTCGCCGGGCTCCACCCGGTCGCCGACGTCCTTGAAGGGCGGCTTGTCCGGAGCGGGGCGTCGATAGAAGGTTCCGGGAACGGGCGAGCGGATCTCAGACATCAAGGACGTCCTTTCGAAAGGTCGTGCGTGGAGTGGAGGAAAGCGCGGCAAGGCGGCCGCGCGATGCGGTCAGGCCGCATGGCCGATCACCTCGGCGGCGGGTGCAATGCGGATGCCATTTGCCAGCAGCCTCTCGCGAACGGCGGTGCCGATCGCCAACGCGCCCGGCGTGTCGGAATGGAAGCAGATGGATTCGAAAACGATGTCGATGTCGTCGCCGTCCACCGTGCGCACCTTGCCTTCCACGCAGGCACGCAGACACTTCTCGGCAACCTCTTCCGGATCGAGGGGCCGCATGCGGCGGGCGAAGACGATGGAGCCGCTGCGGTCATAGTCGCGGTCGGCGTAGAACTCCCGCACCACGGGCAGGCCGGCGTCGCGGGCCACCGCGTGCGTCGCCGACGTGTGCATGCAGAACAGAATGGTTTCCGGGCTGGACTTCAGCAGCGCGTCGACGAGCTGGCGCGACATCGCCTCGTCACGCGCCGCCTCCATGTACAGCGCGCCGTGCGGCTTGATGTGCTGGAGGCGGGTGCCGTGGCGGCGGGCGAACTCCCGAAGGGCGCCGACCTGGTAGATGATGTCGTTGACCAGCTCGTCCGCCTTCGCCTGGATGACGCGGCGGCCGAACCCCTGCAGGTCACGGTACCCGGGGTGGGCACCCAGCGCGACGCCACGCTCGACGGCCAGACGCACGACACGATCCATGAGGTTCGGATCGCCGGCATGAAACCCGGTCGCTACGTTCGCCGAGCTGATGAGATCCATCAGCGCGTCGTCGGACGCATCCCCCACGGCCCACTGGCCGAAGCCTTCGCCCAGGTCACAGTTGAGATCGACCATTTTGCGAGCCAACGTGTCACTCCTTTGCCTTCCCTTTTCGCTGGCCGCGGCGGTCAAAACGCCGTCCAACCAACACTTCGGCGTACAATCATAGGCAAGGGCTCAGCCTTGCCAAATTCTATTTTCTGCTCTTCAGAAATCGATTTTTTAGATGCGGCCAAGGATCCACTGGGCGGCCGGCAACAAGGGATTCTTGACGTCGCGGCCGTCCAGACCCGGCTTGCGCCCGCTGGTGTTTTCCGTTATTGCCATACCAATATCGAAAATTCAGATGGCCGAAGGGGAGGCCCCGGATGCTCAACTTCAGGCACGTGAAGTATTTTGTCGCCACGGCCAACCTGGGGCAGGTGTCGCGCGCCGCACGGGAGCTGTCCATCTCGCAGTCCGCCATCACGTCGGCCATCAAGGAGCTGGAGGCCGAGGTCGGCGCGCGGTTGTTCCAGCGCACCGCCCAGGGCATGGAGCTGACCGAGGCCGGACGCCATTTCCTCGACTCCAGCCACCGCATCCTCGCCAGCGTGGAGGAGGCGCTGCACGCCGCCCAGGCGACGCAGGCGGAGATCGCGGGCGCCCTGTCCATAGGCGCCAGTTACACGGTGCTCGGCTATTTTCTGCCGCAGCATTTGGAGCGCCTGGAACGGCGCCATCCCCAACTGCGCATCCACATCCACGAGCTGACGCGCGAGGCGATCGAGGACGGCCTGCTCACGGGCCGGCTCGACATGGCGGTCGTGCTCACGTCGAACATCAACAATCCGGAGCTGCACATCGAAACGCTGATGAGCAGCCAGCGCCGCTTGTGGGTGGCTGCCGGGCACCCGCTGCTGGAACGTGATTCGGTCGGCCAGCAGGACGTGGCCGAGCATCCCTACATCGTGCTGACCGTCGACGAGGCCGCGCATTGGACCATGAAATACTGGAGCACTTCGCCCCGCCGCCCCAACATGCGCCTGCGCACCTCGTCCATCGAGGCGGTGCGGTCCATCGTCGCTAACGGACAGGGCGTGACCATCCTGTCGGACATGGTGCACCGGCCATGGTCGTTGGAGGGCAAACGCATCGAAACCATCATCATGCGCGAACGGGTGCCGGCCATGGACATCGGCCTGGCGTGGCGCCAGGGCGCCGAATTGACGCCCGCCATGCGCCTGTTTCGCGCTCACTTCGGCGAGGTCTACCAGACACCGCAAAGCCGGCCGTCGCGGTAGCGCCGTGAAAAGCCATACGGCCGGCGGATGGAGCCGCCGGCCGTATGAGCTTCCCGCACAAGGCTGCGGCGCTGAACGCCGGATTCAGGCCGCGGCACGCGGCGGGAATCGTTGATTGCCCGCGGGATCAGATGCGCCAACGCGCCATGATGATCGGCGTCACCCGCGAATACCGCCCGCCGCCTTCCGCGGCGGTCCGCTTGTACGTGTGCCATTCCGGCCGGAAACCGACGTCGATCGGCGTGTCGCCGACCTTCAGCCAGACGTCCGGGCGGAAGTAGGTTTCGACCCCGCGGTCGTCCTTGCGGAAATTGACGGTGAGGAACGGCGCGAAGGTGAACTCCAGGCGGGCGATGGTGAACGGCGCGATCGCGAAGGTGCGCCAGAAGAGGTTCGCCCCCTGCCGCGTGTCTCCGGTGAACCGGTCATAACGTGCGTAGAACGCCGTCTCGAAGAAGGCGAAGCCAGGCACGGCAAGATCGAACGACACGCCGGGATTCACCGCATGGAAGTTCGCGTAATCGGAGACCTCCAGGCGGACGGTGGGGTACACGTCCTTGATCGGGCCGAAGGCGAACGACGTGCCGGTGAGCTTGGCCATGCTCAACCGGTTGTTGTAGACACCAAGGTAATGCAGCTTCGTCTGGTCGGCGAAGGATCCGCTATGAAAACCGGCGGCCGAGAACGCCGGAATGTTTCCCACACCCTTGCCGTGATAAACCTCGAAGTCGAAGTAGTTGTCGCCGTATTCCCAAACACCGTAATGCTCGACCTGCCCAATCGCCAGCTTCTTGTCGTCGGTACCGTACCCGAAGACGGGATCGTACTTCGAATTGAAGCCGTAACCGAGCGTAACGCTGGTCTGTTGAAAGGACTCGGTGGCCCGCGCCTGCGGCACGCCGAGCACAAGCGCTGCAACCGCAGCCATGCACAGCCGCCTCATGACGCTGCGAAACGCACCCCTTGGTTTCCTCGATACAGTCATCGTCTTTTTCCGTTCATGCGTTGATTTGTTGGTAGCACGCAACCGAATACGGCCGAAAAAGGCCAAACGAATTGCCAGTGGCGACTGCATGCGTCGCTCCAAATGAAGAATTCTCTGGAGTATTTTTCGCCCCGGCGCACAACTGTGCGCCAACGAATACCGCCACAAAGCGGTACACGGTGGTTTACGGGCGTTCGCTTGGGACCCTGGACAGGGACGGTGAGGCTGCTGGCGCTACGCCGCCACCCGATTTGATTACACGGACCGCCGCCGGCCCAAGGCCATGTGCTTGAAAGATCTGCGCCTTCTCGACACTGCTTTACTGAAAGGTCAACATCTCAGTTCCCATCAATATTTTCTGACCGAGTGGATTCGACACCGCCCGGTCTCCACGACCGCCTCCGGCACGCACGTTTTGCCGAAGCGCCAGACGAGCACGGCGCGTCGACACCCCCTCCGACTGCCCGAAGGAGACACCCCCGGAATACACACCGAGCCGGCTCATCAGCGGTCGCGCACTTCAGGTGCATCGATTTGCTGGCCAAACATATTTGGCCACGATGAACCCTGGCAAATTCTATTTTCTTGTCGTGCAATATCTGGTTTTTCGAGATTATCCAAATCGGCTCACCGAAAAACTCCAAGCACGCACTTCACCACGACCCACGACGACTCTTCCGCCTCGTGGGTTCTCCTCACATCTTTTCGACAGCAATTCTGACCGGCGAGATGATGCCGAGTGAAATACCGGGTTTGCCTTGAACAGGACGAGCAAACGCCCGTCAGATCGGCCGGGGCATTCCCCCTGCCGGCACGGCGCCTAGAAAGTCCGGCGCGGCCCTTCGCACGACACGCTTCCGACGCTTACCCCGCGGTCAGCCCCCGCAATTGCCGGTTGGCGACGGCGAGCATGGCGAGGTCGACGGCGGGCTGGGTGCGCAGTTCGGCGAGAAGCTGCTCGATCCGCTCCACCACCGGGCGGCGCTGGGCCATCCAGGCGTCGACG